>JANXTT010000057.1 GCA_025352225.1 Mucilaginibacter sp.
GTTCGGGATAGGTTTTTATATAGCCTATCCGCAATATAAATTGCACATTATCGGTTATGCCAATCAATCGATTTAAAGTTTGATTAGTTTCGGTTTCTTCTAATATCTGTGTCATAGGGTGCATCGCTATACCCTTATCGCGCACTTTTAAAAACAACCTTTGCATCTGTTTACCCGTTTCAATCAAGGTTTCTACTAAGTTACCTTTACTGGTAATCAGCATCCAGCCTGCGGACTGTGATACTTGTTTTGTTACATTGCTGATATTTTGCTCCCTGAATGCTTTTTCCATCACGTTGGGCTTACCATAAAAGTTTCTCACTACCCAACCCGGAATGCCTTCTAGTTCCATTCCTGCTGTTGTTAGCCCATCCAAATGTTCTTCAGCATCCTTACTCGAAAACCTTATCCACGCTGCCAATTCTTTTTCCGCAGCATCACGATAGGATTGAAGCTTGTTAGCTTCAATAGTTTGTTGGTTAAGCAAATGGTATTCTTTAGATCTATTTGGGATAAAATGTAAGACATCAGGTTCGCCGTTTATTAAATAATTAAGGTCTTCTTTTTTTAAAGCGTCATTGAGGTAATTCGATCTAACTGTTCTCCTAAGTTTAATTTTTTGAATATTATACTTAGCGGCATGATTAGTTTTTTTCAATTCTATACTCATTATATTTTCATCCTGATTGGTACGGGCTATCATCGCAAACCTACAATCGTATCCCAGGTTATTGGCAGCATACTCCAGGTTTTGAATAAATGCGCCTATTGATAAAATGGTTTCACGTTGGTTCGGATCAACCCTAGGCAGCCACCTTTTTTTATCGTTACAGATGATCCAATGATAAGGTTCAATATATTTTATAAACCAGGGCTGCGTATTGTGCCCGCTGGGAGCCAGTGATGCCAAAAATAAGATTTCCTCCTCATCTGCTTTCAGTGAAATTTTCTTTTTTTCGTTTGGTTTGATATCAGCACGTACAAAATTGCTATTGTCACTAGCTAAATAGTAACTAGAGCCAGCAATTATTACGGCGCCCGCCGTAATACCTAAAAACCGCTTTCGATCCATGATCTTTTATGTTATTGATTTTGGCCTGACCGGAAAACCAATAATGGTACTGATATGGCATCTGCCATTTTTTGGGTATGACTACGGCTTAAAAGGTTATCAAAAAAATTATGCGGACGATGAAGCATGGCCAGCATATCTATCTGCCCATGTACGCATAACCAGTTCAGCCCGTTCTCGGGATTACTGTTTTTTACAACCCGGTAATAGATATGCGGATAGTTAGCCTTATCAGCCAGTTCGATCATAAATTGCTCTACCCATTGCTGAAACTTAGGGGCCGCGTTCTTTTCATCATATATATGGCTCAATAAAATTTCCGCGTTAAGTGATCTGGCTAATGGTATCAAATCATAAATAGCTTCGAGGTCATCTTGTGGGTGTTTAAAGTCGGTAGCAAAAGCTATTTTTTTTATCAAACCAATTTGAGCTACCGGCGGAACTATTAATAAAGGTTTAGTGGTATCATTAATTAAGTTTTGACTATGGTTACCAAGTAAAAAAGTGCTCAACCCGTCATCGTTATGAGTGGCTATAATTATTAAACCTACGTCGTGACTGGATGCAATTTGATTAACAACACCGGTTAAAACACCACTTTCATTTATACAGCTAATCGTGGGTTTAAAATCAGGTATATGGTTTATACCTTCCAAATGTTCTTTTAGCTGATCTAATTCTCTGGCACTATCTTTTAAAAGCACATCTGCCTCTTCCATAGGCCAAACTACAATACCCCCCTGCGGAGTTTCCGCAGGTATAATAACTGCGTTACAAAGTAAAATATCGGCTTTAATTTTTTGGGCCAGGCTATATCCGTATTCGGCTGCATGTAATGCTTGTTTCGAAAAATCGGTTGAGATGAGTAATGTTTTCATGTTGCTAGTTATTAGTTGATGGCTTATTGTTGGCAGGGCTCCATTTCCAGTTTCTTATTTCGGGCATATCTTCGCCATGTATCTCTATATAACATTTATGGTCGAGTAGTTTATTGGTAAGGTGTTGCTTGGTGTAGGCCCCCCTCGAGCCTAAACCCGGCAAGCGGTCTATCACATCACCAACCAAATGAAACCTGTCCAGGTCATTCAATACCACCATATCAAAAGGTGTTGTTGTGGTGCCTTCGCCTTTGTAACCACGCACATGGAAGTTTTTGTGATTTGTTCGGCGATATGTTAGGCGATGAATCAACAAAGGATAACCATGGAAAGCAAAGATCACCGGCTTATCTTTGGTAAACAGGCTATCAAAATCCCAATCGCTTAGCCCGTGCGGGTGTTCGCTTTCAGGCTGCAAGGTCATCAGGTCAACCACATTTACAACACGTACTTTCAATTCCGGGAAATGTTCACGAAGTATCTGTACGGCAGCGATAGTTTCCAACGTTGGCACGTCACCAGCGCAGGCCATCACTACATCCGGCTCGTATCCTTCGTCATTACTGGCCCATTCCCAAATGCCCAAACCAGCTGTGCAATGTTTAATAGCAGCTTCCATATCAAGGTATTGCAATTCCGGTTGTTTGCCGGCTACGATTACGTTGATATAATCGCGACTGCGCAGGCAATGATCAATTACCGAAAGTAAAGTATTGGCATCAGGCGGAAGGTATATCCGGATAATATCAGCAGTTTTATTGGCTACAACGTCTAAAAATCCGGGGTCCTGATGACTGTTTCCATTATGATCCTGTCGCCAAACATGCGAAGTGAGGAGATAATTTAGAGATGCTATCGGTGGCCGCCATCCAATTTTACGTGATACTTTAAGCCATTTGGCATGCTGGTTAAACATGGAATCAACAATATGTATAAAGGCTTCGTAACATGAAAACAGGCCATGCCTACCGGTTAGCAAATATCCTTCCAGCCACCCCTGGCAAAGGTGCTCACTCAATACTTCCATAACCCGGCCATTTGCCGAAATATGATCGTCTGTATTTAATAGCTCGGCAGTAGAAACCCGTTCCGTAATATCAAATAGTTTAGTTAAACGGTTAGAGGCGGTTTCATCCGGCCCAAACACCCTGAAATTCCGTTCATCCCAGTTTAGTTTCATTACATCCCTTACAAAGGCTCCCATAATCAACGTGGCCTCTGCAGATGCAGTTCCCGGTTGTGCAACGTCAACGCCATACTCCCTAAAGTCTGGCATTTTAAGGTCATGTAATAACAACCCACCATTTGCATTTGGATTAGCACCCATTCGCCGTGTACCGGTTGGAGCAAGTTCGGCTAATTCAGCTATCAAGCATCCGTTACTATCAAAAAGCTCTTCTGGATTATAGCTTTTCATCCATTGTTCCAGCATTTTTACATGGTCTGGTTTGGTGGCCAGTTCGGCCAGTGGCACCTGATGGGCGCGCCATGTTCCCTCAACGGGCAAGCCATCAACTTCTTTTGGCCCTGTCCATCCTTTAGGAGTGCGGAATACGATCATGGGCCATATCGGGCGCTCTGTAAAGCCATTGGAGCGGGCATCATGTTGTATTTGCTTGATCTCTGCAATAACATTGTCTAAAGTTGCTGCTAATAACTGGTGTACGTCTTCCGGCACATCGCCATCAACAAAATAAGGTTTATAACCATAGCCTTTAAAAAGCTGTTCTAGCTCTTCTGTAGGTATACGTGCCAAAACGGTAGGGTTAGCGATCTTATAACCGTTGAGGTGCAAAATAGGAAGTACAGCACCATCATGAACCGGGTTTAGAAATTTATTGGAGTGCCAGCTTGTTGCCAAAGCTCCGGTTTCCGCTTCGCCATCCCCAATAACACAGGCTACCAGCAGATCGGGGTTATCAAACGCTGCACCATAGGCATGTACTAATGAGTAACCCAATTCGCCGCCCTCGTTAATAGAGCCGGGTGTTTCAGGCGCCACATGGCTGGGGACACCTCCCGGAAAAGAAAACTGTTTAAACAGCTTTTGTATACCTTGCTCATCTTGCGTAATGTTAGGGTACAATTCGCTGTATGTTCCTTCCAGATAGGTGTTGGCTACCATTCCAGGGCCACCGTGGCCGGGCCCTGCTACATAAACGATATTTAGATCGTATTTTTTTATGATACGATTAAGATGCACATAGATAAAATTCAGGCCCGGCGTAGTACCCCAATGACCTAGTAACCGGGGTTTGATATGCTCCAGTGTTAAAGGCTTTTTGAGCAGAGGATTGCCGTACAAGTATATCTGGCCAACAGATAAATAATTAGCCGCGTGCCAGTAGGCATTCATTTTTTGCAATAACTCGGGCGTCAAGGTTTCAGTATCTGTTGCTATAATTTCTGTTTCCATTTTATTTAGTCTTTAATGGTATAATTCATCACTTTGCAAGTCAATCTTGCTATCATGAGTTCTTCGTTTGTTTTAATTACCCGAACACATACCTTGCTCATGTCCGAAGAAATAACAACATCGCTGGTCGCATTCTTCGTTTTATCTAACTCAATCCCTAAAAATTGAAGGCCACTACATACGCGTTCACGAATCTCGGGCGAGTTTTCACCTATTCCACCCGAAAAAACCAAGGTATCAATACCTCCTAGTACGGCCGCAAATGAGCCTATCCACTTTTTAGTTTGATAACAAAACAAATTCACGGCATCGGCGGCCAGGCTATTCGTCTTCTGGTCTTTCAGCAGTTCACGCATATCAGCACTTGTTCCTGATACGCCCAGCAAGCCAGACTCGTGGTTGACCAGATGATTGAATTGTTTAGGGCTTAGTTTTTCCTCTTTCATCAAATACAACGCCACTCCAGGGTCCAGATCACCGGTTCGGGTACTCATTGGTAATCCCGCAGTGGGTGTGAAACCCATGCTGGTATCAATACTTTTTCCATCTTTTACCGCGGCAAGGCTTGCGCCATTACCCAAATGTGCCAATATTACTCTGCCAAGGGATTTTTCGTCCCGTTCTTCCATTGAAAGCTGTTCCATTAAATAGGCGTAAGAAAGGCCGTGGAAACCATACCGCTGGATACCCATTTCATAATAACGGCGTGGAAGGGGCAGTAATTTTGCTATTGTTGGCATCGAAGTATGAAAAGAAGTATCAAAGCAAGCTATTTGCGCCAATGCCGGATAACGCTTGCCAAATACCTCTATCAGTTTAATTTCTTCGGGTAGATGTTCCGGGTCGTAAGGGCTGATCTCTTTTAATTCCTTTATCAGTTGAGGCGTGACTAATTCTGGTTCCGTATGCTTCATGCCGTGTACTATTCTATGGCCTATAGCTTTTACAGCCATTAATTTATTCTCCTTTTCAAGGCAGTCTATCAGCCAATGCGCAGCTGCCTCATGGTTCTTGATTTGCATATCAACATGACGGGTTTGTTGGTTATGCGGATAAATAAACCTCAAATTGGCGTTTTTAGAGCCAATATTTTCCAGCTCACCACTAAATAACCGTTTAAGCTGCCCCTGCATTTCATACAAAGCATATTTAATGCTGGACGAACCTCCGTTGATGGTCAAGATGCAGTTTTTGATAAGTAGTTTACTCATATCCACTTTTAATAATAGTCTGGATCATCTTGAAACGTCCGTTCGGTTTAGTATAACTGGATAGATGAGCAGGAATGATCATCCCTTGTCCGGATTCAAGAATGTGTGATACTTTATCTATTACGATCTCGGCGTTGCCTTCAATAATTTGGGCAAAGGTGTCAAATGGGGAAGTTTTCTCAGTTAACCCTTCGCCACTGTCAAAAGAAATGATGCTGATATTACCTGTGGGTTTTTTAATGATCGTTTTAATGACTACTGAATTTGGCACGTATTCGACGATATCTGCAATGATGTGTGCCTTCCCTTTTTCAAGTTCGGTACTGTCACATCTTGCCTTTTTATCA
>JANXTT010000053.1 GCA_025352225.1 Mucilaginibacter sp.
AAAATGTTTTACCTGCAAGGCTATTGTTTGTAATAAACCCGGTAAAAAGATATTCAAAAAAACTAAAGATTTAAACTTGATACGCGCTGTTTTAAGCCGCTGTTTAGGCGGTTTAACCTAAAAAATGCTGCCGTTTGCCGAATAAGTTATGGTTATATCAAATAAGTAAACGATTTTTGTCGGATGGCAAATCAACCTATTATCACAGTTAAAAACCCATCCTGACGCAAATATGAAGTGAGGGCAAGGGCGATAGGTACTTGTGCCAATTTACAGATTAATGAGTATATTGCCTAGAACAGGCACAACTAGCCTTTACACACATGCCAACCCGACATACTTGAGCCAGGAAGGGGGACGATAATTTAAAGAATTGTTTGATAAAGCGAAAGCTGCTGGTAAGTCGGATGCAGAATCCGATCAAAATATAATTAATTCATCTAAAAGACCAAATGCTGCTGTCAATGCACAATATCAACAACCTCCTCCAGCTAAATGATAATTATGAAATTGATAGATAACAAACGTGGATATAAAGAAATAATCATTATTGATGATTGTGAGTTCGAAGTATTTTACTCATTCTCAGATAGTCTTAGAAAAAAACTAAGTATAAAATATATAAACCAGATAGATGATTTTGACACGGTATTTTTGGGGTTTGAGTTTAAGAATAGTTTTTTTACACTTTCTTATAATGTTTTTCTGGGGATTAGTATACACCCCGAAAAAGTAGAATTGGCATCGGAGATTAATAATCAAATATTAGTGGAGATTTTTAGTCTGATAAATAATTAAGGGTAACTGCCCATCCTGTCGCAAAGTATGAAGCGAGGGGCAGAGCGATATTCAAAAAAACTAAAGATTTAAACTTGATACACGCTGTTTTAAGCCGCTGTTTAAGCGGTTTAACCTAAAAAATGCTGCCGTTTGCCGAATAAGTTATGGTTATATCAAATAAGTAAACGATTTTTGTTGGATGGCAAATCAACCTATTATCACAGTTAAAAACCTGGTTAAAAAGTATGGCGACTTTACGGCCGTAAACAACATCAGCTTTGAGGTTTACGAGGGCGAAATATTTGGCTTGCTTGGCCCTAACGGTGCTGGTAAAACCACCACCCTCGAGATTATTGAGACCCTGCGCGGAAAAACTTCGGGCGAAATTATTGTTGATGGTTTTTCTATTGATAAAGATCCTGATAGTATTAAAAAACGTATAGGCGTGCAATTGCAGGCTGCCGGATATTACCCCAACCTAAATTTAACCGAACTTATAGAACTGTTTTCGGGTTTATATGGCAT
This sequence comes from Mucilaginibacter sp., assembly GCA_025352225.1. Taxonomy (GTDB): domain Bacteria; phylum Bacteroidota; class Bacteroidia; order Sphingobacteriales; family Sphingobacteriaceae; genus Mucilaginibacter. The sequence continues at coordinate 1,306 of JANXTT010000053.1, forward strand.
AGATGTAAATGCATTAGCCATGCTGGAAAAAGTTGCGCTAACTGATAAGGCCAAAGCTAAATTTAAGGAACTTTCGGGAGGGCAAAAGCAGCGGTTCTCTATCGCTACAACGCTCATCAATAACCCACGCATTGTGTTTTTAGATGAACCCACCACCGGACTGGACCCTCAGGCCCGTAGAAACCTGTGGGATCTGATCCGCGAGATCCGCAACAACGGAACCACAGTAGTGATTACCACGCATTATATGGACGAAGCCGAAGTATTATGCGACCGTGTAGCGTTTGTTGATGGCGGCCATATTATAGGCATTGATACCCCCGATCATTTTATTGACGAGCTGGTAAATTCGGGCTTTGAACGGAAAAAAGAAGTAAAAAAAGCAAATCTGGAAGATGTTTTTATTAATAAAACCGGTAAAGAGTGGAGAGAATCCTAATTGCCTCACCTAAATGTTCCAGACTAAAACTATCAAAATGAATCAACAACCCTATAGTAATTTTAAAGCAACGCTGGCTATTGCCAAAGCGAGTTTCCGTTCAATTATCCGTAGCCCATCGGCGGTGGTGTTTAGTTTGGCCTTTCCGCTGATATTTATCCTGGTGTTTGGTTTTATTGGCGGCGGTGGCATAACGGTAGATGTTGGCGTGGCTAAAGGCAGCGATACACAGAACCCGGTTTACCAAACATTAAAACATATTAAAGTAGTAAACCTGATAGAAACTGAAACAGCTGCCGAAATGAAAGCAGAACTGGATAAAGGCAGATTAGACGCTATTATTAATGTGCATAAAAATACAGGCCATTTACCCCCGTTTACGGTAGATGTGCTCTACACCAAGGCTTCTATGGATAAAGGTAATATCCTAAAATCACTACTTACCAGCGTATTTTATCAAATTAACACCAAAGGCAATAATACTCCTCCACCAGTTGCCGAGTTGAGAGAAGCAACAGTAACCGGCCGTGTTTATAAAACTATCGATTTTATATTACCCGGGCAGTTAGGGTTTTCGTTATTAAGCAGCGGCGTTTTCGGTACTGCTTTTGTGTTTTTAAGTTTACGCATTACGCTGGTTTTAAAACGCTTTTTTGCCACACCGGTAAAACGTTACAGCATAGTATTGGGCGAGGCGATAGCGCGGATAATATTTTCTTTACTAGGCGCATTGTTTATTATTATGATTGGCCGTTTTGCTTTTGGCTTTACACTGGTTCATGGCGTTACCACGGTGCTTAATATGTTGCTCCTATCTGTAATTGGGCTCATTGTTTTTATGGGGTTTGGCTTTGTGGTGTCGGGCATTGCAAAAACAGAGAGTACTATACCACCTATTGCCAACATGATTACGTTGCCACAGTTTTTATTATCAGGCACGTTTTTCTCTATTAATGTGTTTCCTGCATGGTTACAGCCCATTAGCAGAGCTTTACCACTAACTTATTTAAATGATGCTATGCGGAAGGTAGCCTTTGAGGGTGCCAGTTTGCTTGATGTTAGTCACCAGATATTGATATTGTTTGTATGGATAGTAATTGTTTATTCGGTTGCTGTAAAGACTTTTAAGTGGGAATAATCTTGATTCGGGATTGTTATTTTTTTTTGCCTTAAGCTAATTTTATCTGTATGGTAGGGGATTAATTTTAACTTATTGTTTAATTTGATAAAAAATTAAGCCCTCCAAATTAGATAAAGTCAATAAAACTTAACATTAAATTCATTTTTGGAATTTAAAAAGTCAGTTTTTGCCCTTATATTAGCGCCCGATATTGTAAAAAGTACACTTAGTAAATTAGTAAACACATTATGAGTATAATTATTGACGTTCACGCCCGCCAGATATTGGATTCAAGAGGCAATCCAACTGTTGAAGTTGAAGTATTAACTGAAAACGGAGCCCTTGGCCGTGCTGCTGTTCCATCAGGAGCATCAACAGGCATCCACGAAGCGGTTGAATTGCGTGATGACGACAAGTCTGTATATATGGGTAAAGGCGTTTTAAAAGCGGTTGCCAATGTAAACGATATATTAGCCAAAGAACTAAAAGGTATTGATGTGTTTGAGCAAAACGCTATCGATAAATTGATGATTGAAATTGATGGTACCGAAAATAAAGGTAAAATAGGTGCTAATGCCATTTTGGGGGTGTCGTTAGCGGTTGCTAAAGCTGCCGCGCAGGAAAGTCGCCAGCCTTTATATCGTTATATTGGAGGTGTTAACGCTAACACGCTGCCTATCCCGATGATGAACATCGTTAACGGAGGTTCACACTCCGACGCGCCTATCGCCTTCCAGGAATTTATGATTATGCCGGTTGGCGCTTCTTCGTTTTCTGAAGCTTTAAGATGGGGAACAGAAGTATTCCATAACCTGAAAAAGATATTGCACGACAGGGGCCTATCAACCGCTGTGGGTGATGAGGGTGGTTTTGCTCCAACATTTGATAGTACAGAAGATGGGGTAGAAACTATTTTAAAAGCTATTGTAAAGGCCGGTTATACACCAGGCGAGCAAATATGCCTGGCATTTGATTGCGCGGCTTCTGAGTTCTATAAAGACGGTATGTATGATTATACCAAATTTGAAGGCGAAAAAGGCGCTATACGTACCAGTGCAGAGCAGGCAGATTATTTGGCATCATTGGCAGAAAAATATCCGGTTATTTCTATTGAGGATGGTATGGCTGAGGATGATTGGGATGGCTGGAAATTATTGACCGAAAAAATTGGGCATAAAATACAGTTAGTAGGTGATGATTTGTTTGTAACCAATGTAAAACGTTTACAACGTGGTATTGATCAACATACAGCTAACTCAATCCTGGTAAAGGTTAACCAGATAGGTACATTAACCGAAACTATTGATGCGGTGTCATTAGCGCAAACAAACGGTTATACCTCGGTAATGAGTCACCGTTCGGGCGAAACTGAAGATGCTACCATTGCTGATTTGGCCGTTGCTTTAAATTGCGGTCAGATTAAAACAGGTTCGGCTTCGCGTTCAGACCGGATAGCTAAATACAACCAGTTGTTACGTATTGAAGAAGAATTAGGCAGCAATGCAAAATTTATAGGTAAGAATTTTAAATACGCTAAGAAGTAAGCTTAGCTTAAACACCTTAAGAGGAGCTCTGGTAACCCCAGGGCTTTTTTTGTGAAGAATTGTATGCAAGCACGCCTTGTTTACCTTTAATATAATGGGGGCTACTTCCCAACTCTATTAATTGCTAATATTGTTAGTAATTAATGCTGATTTTATTAGCTTTGTATATGGAGCAGCAACGCCATATTGTGCATATTGACCTTGATTCGTTTTTTGTTTCTGTGGAGCGGAAATTCAATTCGTCCTTAATAGGAAAGCCGGTGTTGATAGGAGGCTCTGCCGACAGGGGCGTGGTGGCATCGTGCAGTTACGAGGCCCGGGAGTTCGGCATCCATTCGGCTATGCCGATGCGTACGGCAATTAAATTATGCCCCCACGCTACAATTATAAAGGGTAGTTATGGCCGGTATTCGGAAGCATCCCAACAGGTTACCCAAATCATAGAAAAAGCGGTGCCCTTATTTCAGAAAACATCAATTGATGAGTTTTATATTGACCTTACGGGGATGGACCGCTTTTACAACTGTTACCAAATAGCCAGCGACCTACGCCAGAAGGTAATAAAGGATACAGGTTTGCCTATATCATTTGGCCTGGCATCAAACAAAACCGTGGCCAAAATGGCTACCAACCAGGCCAAACCCAACGGGCAGCTTTTTGTGGAGCACGGTAAAGAAAAAGCCTTTATGGCTCCACTGTCCATCAGTAAAATACCCATGCTGGGCGAAAAAACCTGCCAGAAACTATATCAGTACGGTATTGAAAAAATAGCTGATTTGCAGCGGGTTGAACTGCGTTTTTTGCAAACTGTGTTTGGCCAGGCCGGTAAATTTATATGGGAGAAAGCCAACGCTATTGATAATAGCGAAATTATACCTTACTCAGAGCGCAGATCAATTTCTACGGAACATACTTTTCATCATAATACGGCTAACAAACAAGCCCTCGAATCTATTTTAGTATCAATGACAGAGGAGCTGGCCTTTAAACTGCGAAGCGAAAACAAGCGTTCGGGATGCCTGGCCATTAAAATAAGGTATGCCAATTTTGAAACCCATACCATGCAGGAGAAAATAACGTTAACCTCTGCCGATCATATATTGATACCGGGTATAAAAAACCTGTTAGCACGAGCCTGGAACCATAGCCGACCTATCAGGCTGATTGGGGTGCGGTTGAGCCAGCTTTGCGGCGGTAACTATCAGATTAATTTATTTGAGGATAATGAAGCAAAGATTAAATTATACCATGCGCTGGATAAAATAAATTTCAGATACGGCAATAAAACAGTGTGCCGGGCCATAGGGATGGAGATAGGTGCCCGGAACTTTAATCCATTTGAAAAATAATAAAATTTAAAGAAACATAATGACTCATTCGTCATTATTTTCAACTAAAGGATAAAAAACTAAACTTTATTAATTTGTTACCGTTAAACTACTCAGATACACAGTTGCCCATGCTGTGTAACTAACGTTCTTTTTTGTTGGGTTTAATCAGTAGTTTAAATTAATTAGGGGAAAGAGAGCATTTTTTAAGTGCTCTCTTTTAATTTAAGACACTTTTGGGAAACAGGCCTTTATTAAATTAAACCGATAGGATATGACTTTTCTGATTTTTGATTATAGCCTTATTAGCATTTTTAAAAATTTTAAACAAAAAAAACCCGGCTAAGCTAGTACCAGGGTTAATTATAATGAAATAATGTGATTACAACTTTGATGGAGCCAGCTCCAGGTGATATTTCACCAGGTTATCTATAGGTGAGCGAATGATGTTCCCCATTATCATGCCGTTTTCTACTACAACCTCTTCAAGTACATTTCTGAAACTATAGCCCACAGAACCTATACAATTGAAAGTGTATTTTTGATAATCGGGGTAATGAGTTACCAGGTTACGGAAAAAATCCTGAAATGATGATTTCACCAGATTTCGTGAATATTCAATATTAACATTATTATCGTAAACAAATTTACTAAAGCTTGCACAAAAGCGGTTAGGCAGCGGCTGGGAATATACATGGTCAATCACGTCATCAGGTGTTAATTTAAAGGTTTCCCAAAAAACCTCCCGAACAGTTTCGGGCATATAGCCGCGAACATAATCGCCCAATAATTTTTTACCTATATAGCATCCGCTACCTTCGTCTCCTAATATAAAAGCTAACGAATCTATGTTTTGTGTAATTTCTTTGCCATTATACAAACAAGTGTTGGTACCTGTGCCCAATATAGCTGCAAACCCCTCGTTTGTGCCTAAAACAGCTCTGGCAGCAGCAAGCAAATCGTGGCCTATATTTACTTTGGCATTAACAAAAACCACTTCCATGGCTTGTTGAACTATTAATCTCTTATCGGCTACACTACATCCCGCACCGTAATAATTAACTTCTGTAATTTTTTCAATCTGAAGATCGGTAGGTAAACTCTCTTTTAATGATTGCGTAATATAATGCTTATCCGAAAAATATGGATTGTAACCTTCTGTATTAAATAAAACTTTTTTCCCCTCGTCGGTGATTAAACACCAGTTGGTTTTTGTTGAACCCCCATCAGCAATAATGATCATAATACAGTAAATTAATAATCCGTAAAAATATGATTTTACAAAGTGTAAAAGAAACACTTTGTAAATTATTTACATCTAATTTAAACTGTTTTTCTAATAATGTGCTGCTTTTTACCCATTTATAGAAGTTTATTATGATAACAGCAGCCTTTGGAGCTTTAATGTATACCCTTTCTGCCTGTTATTGAAAATCATTAAGCAATTTATAGGGTTTTGAATTGTCATTTAACTGTCATACTGCATTTTTTTATTGAGAAATGTGAAATTGCTTATCTTTTAAAGAATTAACTAATTGTATGATAATGACAATCCAATATGTCGCAATAATTAATATTTTGCTTATTATACTATGTGTTTATTGTTACTTTAATACATATCAACATTATAGAAAAGCTTGATTATTAGATGTGGATAATATTTTCGAAACTAATTATAAATTGTACTCGTTAAAATAACATATTTATAAACTAATAATTAGAGGAGATTTAAAAATGTTAGTATTAATAATTGTGCTCATTGTTAGCAACGTAATAGTTGCCATTTACCGTTCAGATAAAAAGAAGGTTTATTAACTATTATAAAAGTAACCTGCTTTATTGCTCCCGGCTTTGCCTGGAGTTAGTGTTTTTTTGTAACCCGATTTGTGTACCTATTGTGGTATACTCTCTCAAATAATTGTCTTTTAATAAAGGCTATCAGGTTTTGCCAAATGTATTTGGTGGATTGAAAAACTTGCGACGAATTTTTAGAATGCGCATAGCTCTTGGGTATCAATGGTTAGTTTTTGAGCATTTCCAGGCTGTTGTTTACCTCCATTATGCATTTTTTCTGGCAATTTATAATTGAAATAATTTATTGACAAATAAATCTGCGCTTCGGTCAAATGTAAATCCCAGAAAATATTGAGTGCCTGATTGGGCGATTTCCAACTTAATTGGAATGATTTTTTCTAATAGCACACTCATTTTATAGTTTTATCGAACAAAAAGCTCCAATATTTTTATATCTGTTTGTTTAAAATCTTATTTAGAGCTGGAAAAATTGATAAATTTGTTGGAAAAGTAAATACTAGTTTTTTAATAACTATGTTAGGCTTATTGTGTTGATTATATATCAAAAAAAGGAATCCAAATTAACTGATGAGCATTGCAATTGACCCACACGATATTAAGAAAGAAAAGATATTAGAATCGGCATATAACCGGTTTTTGCATTACGGTTACTCCAAAACTACCATGAACGAAATTGCCGGAGATGTTTCCATGTCAAAAGCATTACTTTACTATTATTTTCCGGATAAGAGCCAATTGTATATTGCAGTGATGCGAAAGCTGACTAAAGGTTATTTAGAAAAGTTAGCTCAACATGCTGATGATTTTTTAAATCTGGAAGATGCGTTTACATTTCAAATCAATAATCAACATGATTTTATAGTTAATAATTATAATTTTTTTGATTTTTTTAGATTAAACGAACAAAACCTACCTGATACGATATGGGAGATTATAGGTGAAATTCATTTGGCCGAAATAAACTTGTTAAGTAATTCGATACGTAAGGAAGTAGAAAAAAAAGTAATCAGGCCGGTAGAAAACCCCGAAGCTATTATTGATTTATTACTGGATGCATTGCATGGGGTTAGGGTTAGTTCATTCTCGCAAAAGAAAGCTTTTTTTCCACGTAAGGAGCAGTTGGAAGAGATCCATCAAAAACGACTTTTACTGGTTAAGATATTTGTAAAGGGCTTAATGAACTAAAGGAATATAAATTATAATCCGAGCCTGACGAATTGGTCATATTCTGATTTTTGCGCTAGCTAATTTTCATTTAAGGTATTATATTTGAATTAAACTTAAAAACAATAATTAATTTCTTGTGTTTTTATAAGTGTTGGTTAACAAAAATTAGGGGAACTGGCTATTAAATTTATCGCTATGAAGATCTCGTCAGAAACATTAAGAAAATTTCATTTGATACCAAAAATGAAATTCAAGAAAACATTATACAAACTTGCAAACAATTATTTTATTGAGGTTGAAGATGTAGAGAACAATACGCATTATGAAATGTACTGGGAGAACTGGGGCCGAAAAATTCGTTTCAGTACCGGCACTTTTAATAATGAAGATGATTTTATATATCATGTCGAATATGCTTCGACTTGCAACGGATAATACTACTCCTGATTTTTATATTTGAGTTACAAAAAAACCGCTTTAGGCGGTTTTTTTTTGCATATAAATTTAATGGGATAAACCGTAACAACTATGTTAATCGGTTACATTATGCTCTAATTCGAAATCTTTAAAAGCATCATCAACATTGTTACTGTTAATTTGCCAGAACTTTGCTGAGAGTTTGAAAATTTTAAACAGATGGTTAGATTCGTGCAAAACAAAAAACTCTACCCACTGGCAAATATTCATTTTTCCGTATTTTGAATGTGTACCCGTGCGCGAGTATTGACCCTCGTCTGGTAGTTCGGCAATTAAGTTAACCAAATCTTGCCGCATGCGATAAAGGTCATGTAATAACGGGCCTGTGGATTTAGATATAAAAAAGCGAAACTCTGTATCGTTTTCGGCCGAGTAAGGTTCAAAATGCGGGTCAGATTCGGCGAGCATTTGCGCCAATCTTCCATAAAAAATATATTGATACCTGGCCAGGTGAGCAATGTTTTCGTGTATTGACCATTTGCTTTCGTTAATGCGCTTGTAAAGTGCTTGCGGCGGCAAGTCGTCAATATAATGACGAATAATTTTATGCTGATTTTGCAAACGGTTAAGCGTTTGCTCGTGTATTTTCATCGACTTATATAGCGGTTATGTTTTAAAAACGTATAAACTTATACCTATGTTTTAACAGTAGCAAAAAATAATTGCGAAATAATGCAATGATGAATTTGAGTTAATGTTTTTTTAACAAACCACCTTGCATTTAATAAAAGTGGTAGCAGCGTGCTGCCCCGTCAAACCTGTTAAATGTTTCATTACGATGCGGAAGAGTGGTTTCGTAACTTAAACTGCCTTCTGTTGTGCCGCTTGTATTAGAGTAACCCAGTTTAGATGTTGAAGCATCGTGGCTCAATCCAAATCTTATTTTCTCACCCGTATCTTTATTTATAAATAAATCAAATATCAACGAAATAACTACAGCGTTAGGGCTGCCTTGCCCCCCGGTACGATACCATAAACCGGCATTTATACTACGCCTTTTGTATTGCATACCCATACTGATGGTATTGGCATAGCTTTGTTTATAAAATACAACGGATGGTATGATGTATGATTTTTCACTTTCATCGTAAATTTCACCCCGGTCAAGGTTAAACTTATAGCTTGCATGAGCAGTTAAACGCATAGGTAAGGGCGATGGGGTACCCGTGAACGACTCATCGGGCTTATTGATATGCTGTAGTGCCGAACCTATCATAAAATTACCTGCAACCAGGTTTACACCGGCACCAGCGTCGAAATAATATCTGTTATTATAGGCAGGTGCCTCGCCTAAGGTTGAGGAGTTTGCAATATAACCCAGGCGGGGGTCAATCTGGTCGGCAAATACTAATTTGCTGTAGTCTACCTGGCGGTTTGTAATACCTGCCTGTAAGCCGAATGATAAAACAAAACTTTCTGAGCCTACGCTATAGGAATATATCCCGGCGACACTATTTTTGGTATAGTAGGAAGTACCTTCGCTGCTGCGGTTAAACATTAAACCCACACCACCACCAAACCGCGGAATATTGTAATCAATAGAAGCTGTTAGGTAAGAAAGGTTTCCGGGTAACGAGCTCCATTGGTTGCGATAAATGAGGTTCATTCTTAAATCGCCTTCAAATTGCCCGTTTAAGGCAGGGTTAAGATAAACCGGCGAATTAAAAAATTGCGAATAAATATGATCCTGGGCATTGGCCAATAATGTGCCAAACAGGCAACCTACTACTATTAAAAATTTCAACTTCATATCATTGCTCTGTTTCACCCTAACAGGGGGAATTACCTGTTATTGATAGGTTAGCATGTATACGATAGTGAAATTAAAATGTTATAATTACGGATTGTTTTTTTAAGTATTAGTTAAGCTCTTGGGCTTCATTCCGGCTATAATTTAGAGTGTGAGCTTTAGCCAGTCAAAAAACTCACGTTGCCAAACAATGGCGTTTTGTGGTTTTAATACCCAATGATTTTCGTCGGGCAGGTAAAGTAGTTTTGATTTGATGCCACGTAGCTGTGCCGCTTGGAAAGCCTGTAAACCTTGCTCAATAGGCACGCGGTAATCTTTACCACCCTGAATGATCAAAATTGGGGTGTTCCACTTATCAACAGCGCTGCTGGGGTTAAATTTAAGATACGATTTTTGTGCTTTACCATTAGCTTTATCCCAATAATTGCCACCAATATCTTTATTGGCAAACCATAACTCTTCGGTTGTGCCATACCAGCTTTTAAGGTCGAACAAACCATCGTGCGCGATGAACGTTTTGAACCGCCCGTTGTGCATACCCGCCAGCATATATACCGAGTAGCCGCCGTAACTGGCACCTACGCAGCCTAGTCGTTCCTTATCAACAAAAGGTTCTTTTGCAATATCATCAATGGCACTTAAATAATCCTGTAAAGGTTGGCCGCCCCAATCGCCACTAATGGCACGGTTCCATTCCACACCATGGCCGGGCATGCCCCTGCGGTTGGGCGCTATAACAATATAGCCTTGTGCGGCCATCAATTGAAAGTTCCACCTGAAAGAGTAATATTGCGAAAGCGCCGCCTGCGGGCCGCCCTGGCAGTAAAGCAAGGTTGGGTATTTTTTTTGCGGGTCAAAGTTGGGCGGGTATATTACCCAGGCCAGCATATCTTTGCCGTCGGTAGTTTTAATATGCCGCTCCTCAATTTTACTGGCCGTGATATGATCATAAATTATATTGTTGATATCGCTGATCTGCAGCATGTTACCCGTTGCCGGGTCGACATTGTAAATTTCGTTGGCATGGTTCATATCCATACGGGTTACCAGCAAGTTATTGCCCGTTTGCCCAATTATGCCGCTTATATCCCATTGGCCCTTAGTAATTTGTTTAATTGCCTGGGCAGAACCTGTGCTGTTATTTTTTAGGTCGATGCTAAAAAGCTGAGCAGTGCCGTGGTAAACGGCCGTAAAGTAAATTTTTGAATCGTCATTACTAAATATGAACGACTCCACTGTTTCATCCCATTTCGCCGTAAGGTTTATATTTACCCCGGTTTTAAGGTCTTTAATAATAATGTCGTTTTTATCAGCTTCGTAACCATCCTCTTTCATACTTAGCCAGGCAATATGGGTATTGTTGTTGCTAAAGGCCGGCTGTGTATCATAACCCATCATTCCGGGGGTAATGTTCTTTGTTTCGTCGGTAGCTATTGTATAGCAGTACAAGTCGGTATTGGTACTCAAGGCGTACGCTTTACCAGCTTTCTTTTTACATACATATATAATTTGTTTACTATCCCGGCTAAATATGAGGTCTTCGAGGCCTCCTGCTGGTTTTTGAGGCACATCAAAAGCTTCGCCATGCATAATGTCCTTTTCGTTGCTAATCTTTCCGTTATCATAATCAGCAACAAACACATGCGAGTTTTTTCCATTTTGCCAGGTATCCCAATGGCGGTAATTAAGATCGGTAAACACATATGCCGATGTTTTTGGCATATCGGGGTAAAGGTCCTTGCCTAATATTTTTTGCACCTGTACATTGCGGGTGTACATTATTTTGGTGCCATCGGGAGATATTCTGATATTATCAAGATCATCTTTTGCATCAGCGGTAAGCATAGTCAAATTACTTCCATCGGCATTCATTTGCCATATGTGGCCATCATACCAATAGGTTACGCGGCCGGTAACCTTGTCAACCTTAAGTACGTCTTTATTGCCGGGCTCATTGGTTAATGGCTGTACAGGGCCGCCATTAACCGGAGCCATAAATAAATTAGACTCCGCTTTATTAGCGTTCATGTTATAAGTTGATACGCTGTAAATAACATTTTTACCATCAGGCGTTATCATACCCGACCCTAAGCGGCCAAGTTTCCAAAGAATTTCGGGAGTCATTTTTTGTGTGTAGGCGTTGTTTTGAGCAAAAAGGTTAATGCTGGTTATGGTTAAAAGCAGCAGGTTAAGTGATATTGATTTTTTCATGTTTACTATCCAAAAAATAAATAAGCAACAGATATAGCGGCAACTACGCCAAATAGGTCGGCAATTAAAGCGGCAGGTATAGTATACCGCGAATTTTTAACGCCAACAGATCCAAAATATAACGCTACAATATAAAAAATAGAATCGGCCGAGCCATATAACACGCTCGACAAATGCCCAACAAAGCTATCGGGGCCAAAAACCTTCATGTTATCAAGCATCATGGCACGGGCGCCGGCGGCACTTAAGGGCCGCATTAATGAGATGGGCAGCACATCGGTAAACCGGGTATCCATATTAAAGTGGCTGAAGATCCATTTAAAGCCGAAGCCAACGTAAACCAATGCCCCCGATGCACGAAAAACACTAATAGCTACCAGCATGGCAACCAGGTAGGGTATTATTTTTATTGCGGTTTCGAAGCCGCCTTTTGCACCTTCGATAAAGGCTTCAAACACGTTAACTTTTTTACGCAGCCCGCCCAAAATAAATATTACCGGAATGAGAAATAGCATAAGGTTACTTGCCACTTTTGAAAACTCGGCTATTTGTAGTTTGTTAAGGTGCGTAAAATAAAAAACCAATAAGCCTATAAATGTGGTTAAGCCTAATAGCCAGCCAATAACTACCTTATCAAATAAATTGATTTTTTGTTTTATGGCCACAACCAGCAGCCCGGCCAAACTAGCTACGTATGTTGCAACAATGCAGGGGATAAAAATGTCTGTAGGGTCTTTGGAGTGCATAATGGCCCGTTGCGCAATAATGCTGATGGGCAAAATTGTTAAACCCGACGCGTGCAATACCGCGAACATGATTTGCGCGTTCGACGCGGTTTCCTTTTCGGGATTGAGCTCTTGCAGGCTGGCCATTGCTTTTAGGCCCAATGGGGTGGCGGCGTTATCGAGCCCTAATAAATTGGCCGAAAAATTCATCATCATTTGCCCGGTGGCGGGATGGTTTTTAGGTACTTCGGGAAACAAACGCTGGAAGAAAGGGCCAACTAAGCGGGATAAAAAGTTAATGGCGCCTGCCTTTTCGCCGATGTTCATGATGCCTAACCAAAATGCCATAGTACCCGCCAAAGGCAATGCGATTTCCATCACCGACGATTTTGAAGAGTCAAAAATACCATCAACCAATAGTTTGAACGCCTCTGTATCCCCAAGGAAAATTAATTTGGCCAGCGCAATAAAAAAAGCAATAACAAAAAAAGCTATCCAGATATAGTTTAAGGCCATGCAGTAAAATTAAAATTTGAAGTTAATCGTTTTTATTAACAAACAGCGCATTTAAAGCAAATTCGAAATAGAATTTACTTGCCCCACTTATGTTTGCCATAAATTTTATAATTTGCCCTTATGGAAAACGTGGCACAAAATATTAACCAAATTATTGAGGATTTTTTGATTAGCCTGATAACTACTGATATTGACTGGGAGCTTAAGCCGGAGGGCGACTTATGGTCGAAAAAGGAAATTATTGGCCATTTGATAGATAGTGCAACCAATAATTTGCACCGTTTTGTTAGGTGTACTTACGAGCAGAATTTTAAATTGGTATATGCTCAAAATGAATGGGTTGAAGCACAACATTACCAGGATGCAAAGGTTGACGAACTGCTAACTACCTGGCGGCTATTGAACCACCAATTATGCCGGGTATTAAAAAATTACCCTCAGCATTTATGGCATGCTACCTGTGATACCGGTGAAACCGAAATTAGCTTGCGTACAGTAACCTATCTTGCTGATGATTATCTGAAACATTTGGCTCATCATTTAAATCAGATTATTGATGGTGAATGTTATAATTCGTTAGACGAAATAGTATAAGTGATTTTGGTTGTGAGTTATGGGTTGCGGGTTTTTTTTAGTTGCGAGTTGTGGGTTGCCAGTTGCGGGTTGTTTTTTAGTTGTGTGTTGTGGGTTGCCAGTTGTGGGGGGGGATAGTTGGTAGGCTTTTTCTGAATGGACTCTTTTCTAACTCACAACCTCTCGCAGACTAATAAAAAAGGATTGTCATGCTGAGCTTGTCGAAGCATGGTGGGAGGGCCTCTGCGCTCCGTTCTTCGACGGGCTCAGAATGACACCCGGGCGCACTTTTAGCTTTCAGCTTTTTGTTGGTTTGTTCTTTTGTCTTCGACACAAAAGAACCAAAAAGTCAAGTAGGCAGAGAGGCTTCTTTGCCGCACAGGGCCTTTG
>JANXTT010000139.1 GCA_025352225.1 Mucilaginibacter sp.
ATCTATCTCAGGATAAAAGACAAATATGCGTTTACGCTGTCCTTCTGCAATCAGGTCAATACACTTTTGCTTCAGAAAACATGGGACGAACAAAACATTCAAACCTTAAGGAGGCTATATGGAATTAATTAAGCAAAATCAAATCCCCTCTCCTTTGGAGAGGGTTAGGGTGAGGCTGAAAGGCTTTCTGTTATGCCTTTTTGTTATTACGGCTACTCTCATTACAACTGCCTCTAAAGCCCGTGCACAGGAACAGGAAACACAGCAGTTATTGCTGGATTTGGAAAAGCTTGCCCAGTTTAAAAGTATCCTGCAGGATATGCAGCAAGGCTATACCATACTCACCCGGGGATATGGTCAGGTTAAAGATCTGGCACAAGGCAATTTTAATTTACACCAAGTGTTTTTGGATGGGTTAATGCAGGTCAACCCCGAAGTAAAGAAGTATGCAAGGGTAGCGGAGATCATTGCCGATGAAAGCAGTATCATATCGGAATATAAAAAATCCTACCGAAAATTCAACAATAGTGGCCGTTTCAGCACATCCGAACTGTATTATCTAGCCAATGTTTATGCACGGCTAACGAGTGCGGCCCTTCAAAACCTCAAAGACCTGATTAATATTATCACGGCTTCCAAATTGAGAATGTCCGATGATGACCGCCTCTCTGCAATTGACCGTATCTATGCTGATACCAATGACAAACTCCAATTCCTCCGCAGTTTTAACCAGCGAACTACAATGCTGCAACTCCAGCGGCAAAAAGAACAGAATGATGTGAACACAATCAAAAAAATGTATTAATCATGAAGATCAATAAGATTTATAAAGCTGGTGGCCTGCTATTGCTCCTGCAAGTGCCACTACTGGTTAATGCCCAAGGCATTACTTCCAGTCTGCAAGGCATGCAGCCCGTACTTGATAATGTCTACAATGAAATGATACCAATGTGCAGTAAACTAATTGATACAGCACGAGGCATAGCTGGGTTCGCTGCTCTTTGGTTTATTGCTTCCAGGGTATGGAAACACTTAGCTTATGCGGAGCCTATCGACTTTTATCCGTTGTTACGGCCCTTCGCTTTAGGAATGGCGATCATGATGTTCCCGATGGTTATCGCTTTAATGAACGGCGTTTTACAGCCGATCGTTACTGCAACCGGTGATATGGTGAAGGATTCTAATAACGCCATAGCTAAACTCCTAAAGCAAAAAGAGGATGCTATTAAGAACAGCAGCTCGTATCAAATGTATGTAGGCGATGATGGAAACGGCGACCGTGATAAATGGTATAAATATTCGCACCCCGACGATCCGGATCATTCCAGTGAAGGAACTTTATCCAGCCTGGGAAATGATGTTAAATTTATGATGGATAAGGCTTCTTATAATTTCAAGAACAACATCAAACAGTGGATGAGTGAGATCTTGCAGGTATTATATGCCGCCGCGATCCTATGTATTAACACCATCCGCACTTTTTATTTGATTGTTCTAGCGATACTTGGCCCCCTCGTATTCGGTATAGCTGTTTTTGATGGTTTCCAGCATTCATTGACCCAATGGCTCACCAGGTACATCAATATTTTCTTGTGGCTGCCCATCGCAAATATCTTTGGCAGCATCATAGGCAAGGTACAGGAGAAAATGATCGCTTTGGATATTAGCCAGATACAAAGTGCCGGTGATACCTTTTTCAGTCCAAGCGATACGACATACCTGATCTTTTTATGTATTGGCATTGTCGGTTATTTCTCAGTACCAAGCGTAGCGAACTATGTCATACATGCGCATGGGGGGAATGGCCTATTATACCGTGTAACTTCTGTAGTTCAAAGTACCAGTAGTACAGCAGCCAACGCGGGGATGCAGGCGGGTAAGTCTCTTGGTTCCAGGATGGCTCAAGGTGCCAGCAACCTTGTTAATGCGCCAGGGCATATCATGAAAGGTTATAACGGTGAAGGTTCAGAGAAATCCGATAGTTATCAAAAAGATCGCTTGTCGGGAAAATAAATCAGTGTAATTCAAAATAATCATGTTCACACAACTCAAAAATATAGATACCGCATTTAAGCACATTAAACTATTCAGCTATCTGCTGATAGCCGCTTGCGTTTTCATTTCCTGCTTCGCCATTTATAAAAGTTACCAGTCATCCGATAATTACAAGGAGCATATTTATATCCTGGCAAATGGTAAGGCACTTGAAGCGGTTGCCGCAGACCGCAAAGCCAATATTCCAGTGGAGGCACGTGATCATATCAGGACTTTTCACCAGTATTTCTTTACACTCGACCCGGATGATAAGGTGATACAGGCAAATATAACCAAAGCCTTATACCTGGCAGATGAAAGTGCTAAAAACCAATACGATAACCTACGGGAAAATGGCTATTACGCTAATCTTATTGGCGGAAATATCAGTGAAGAAATAAATGTGGACAGTATTAATCTTGATATTAATGTTTATCCATACAATTTCAAATGCTATTCGACGGAAAAACTCATCCGGTCAACATCAACCACTACCCGTAGCCTGATTACCCAGGGTTATTTGCGCAATGTTAGCCGAAGCGATAATAACCCACATGGTTTCCTTATCGAAAGATGGGAAACTTTAGAGAATAAAGATACCGGCGTAAAAAGTAAATGAATATGAATTTATTCAGGAAAAAACGAATAAACAGCAATCCTGCTCCTCACAACAATGCAGTTGCGGACAGGATAGCGAAAGCGATTATTAGCAGGCAAAGTAAGATGGCTAATTACCTGGACAGAAAAACACAGTATTGGAATAGTACGTCAAAACTGATCGCCTTGATACTATTCTGCCTTTTATTCGGAGGGTTTAGCCTTTATATGCTCATCAAAGCATTGTATTAACAGAATTTATTAACCATAAAAACAAACAGGATGAAACAACATTCAGAACAATTTTTAAGAAAAAGGCGGATGCTTTTGATTTTACCGTTATTGATACTGCCCTTTATCACCTTTGGGTTCTGGCAGTTAGGAGGCGGTAAGGGTGAAGTACAACAACGGGCTGCAATAAAGGGTATGAATATAACACTCCCAAATGCAGACCTGAAAAATGATAAACCAAAAGATAAGCTGGGCATTTATGAGCAAAACAAAATGGATTCGGCATCCCGAAGCCGTACGGGAACGTTTGGAGTTTTGGGTTTTGATACTGCTGGCCGTGCGCCAATCACGAGTCAAAACAAAGGGAGCATCTTAACAAATTCTGCGGAAAATAACGAAAGCCAGATCAATGACCGGCTCAAACAGATCAGGCAGGAAATTAATAAACCAGTAAAGAGGGCTAGTAGCATCTCGGCTCAATATCCTTTAGATGACCCTTCGTCAGTTTATCTTGACCGGATGGAGAAAATATCCAAAAGACGGAATTCTTCACCAACTGAAGACCCGGAAATGAAGCAATTAAGCGGTATGCTGGAAAAGATCATGGATATACAACATCCCGAACGGGTGTCCGGCAAACGACAAATTTCTGAAAATGCAAGTCCAGACAGCCTTTATAAAGCGTTTAGGGCGGTAATAGTAGATAATCAGAAGATAACAGATGGGTCATCTATAAAACTTCGCTTAATAGATACCATGCGCTTAAACGGCCAGGTCATACCAAAGGGATCATTTGTTTTCGGTTTATGTCAGATCAGTAATCAGCGTGTTATTTTGAATATCAAAAATATACGCTTAGGTACTTCTATTCTGCCTGTCGACTTAGCCGTATATGATATGGACGGCATGCCGGGGATCAATGTTCCAGAACTTCTTACGCAGGATGCGATGAGAAGCGGTAGTGATAATGCTGTTCAACGCTTACAGTTTATGACAATGGACCAATCTACGACAACCCAACTCGCTGGTGCCGGGCTTGAAGCGGCCAAAGGTTTATTCAGTAAAAAAGTTAAACGGATCAAAGTCAAGCTTAAAGCGGATTATCCGGTATTGCTAAGAAATAATCAGGCAAAGCATTAAGGTACTTTGAGAATTAATGATTGCCATTGAAATTAAATATTCACCATTAAACGCATAGAAATGAATTTAAACAATTTGGAAGACCTAAAAAATGAGGTCAAGGAGTTAGGATTCAATCCTAAATTGGCTGATGAACTTGAAAAGAACATGAAAAATCTTCCGGGGTATTTTACATTAAAAGACCAGGTTCCGGGAGATAGGGGCCAAATTGACCTTACCCTGCATTTTAGAAAGTCCAACCAATCGGATTTTTTCAGCTTTAATAAGGTTGAAGTGTCGGCAGGTAAATTACCACCTATAGCAGAGCATCAGCATTATATGGTTATTTCTGCCAATGCCAGCGATCCGCAAAAGCCCTTAGTTCGTGAATTTCAAAGTCCAAATGAAGCTATTGAATTCTTTAAAAAGCAAAAAGGCAATAGTGAGTTAGGCGTTGGCGAAAGTACCGAAGCTAAACAACTATTGGCCAGCAAGGAAAGCGGTAAGATCAATTATGTAGACAAGGATTTCCGTTCAGCCTTATTTACACCCCCGGTATCCCAAACATTTTATTTGGACAAGGGTAAAGGTTTTACCGCCGAACAAGCGGTAAATATGGTGCAGGATAGAACCGTTTATCGCAACGATATGCTAAATACCCAGGGTGATACCTATAAAGCGTGGATAAAGCTGGATTTTGAGCAGCCAAAAGATCAATGGAACAACCACAAATTAAAACAGTACCATGATCCTTCTTATGGCTTTGATCTGGAAAAGACATTAAGCCGGTATGCCATAAAAGAACTGGCTGACCCTACTAAAAAAGAAGCCGTTATAGAATCCATGAAAAATGGTAACCGCGTGGAAGTTACGGCTGTAAAAGAAGGTAAGGAAGTAAAAGTTTTAGCTGAAGCTGTACCTCGTTATGGTAATCTGGCCTTTTTTAATGATAAAGGAAAGTCGGAAAAACGTGAGCAGTTTGAAAAATCTATTGCTCCGGAACAACAGCAAAGCCGCGGGCGTGTTAAGAACAATTCACCTGAACAGGAAGAAAAGCGTGGCATGAGTGTCCGCTGATCAGATTGTTATTCATTTAATTAAATAATTTTACATTTAAACATAAAAAATCAACATGGAAAAATTTAAAGCATTAAAAGACTTGGTAGCTTCAATAGAAACGGATGCATCGGCATTTTATGAAAAAGGTAATAAAGCTGCAGGAACGCGTGTGCGTAATGCTATGCAAAAATTAAAAGTTGTTGCAACGGAAATTAGGGCAGAGGTGACAGAATTAAAAAACAAGGAAAGTTAATAACAGCTTATTATTTTTATTTAAATGGCCTGAATTAACGTTTAGGCCATTTTTTTTAGCTTTATTATTTTAAATAAAATAATGAAAGGATGGGATTGCGAGATTACTAAGGGTTGCTGTTACATCAATCTAATATTAGTCTTTCATGAAATCAATAGCCAATTTTTGAGCGGTCGTAGTCCGGTTTCCTAATGGCATCATTTATTTTGTTTAATTTTATTATGTGACAGGTAAATCAGTTTTAATATGTCAGTGGGAAAGCCTCTTTTTTTGTTTTCGTTACTTTTCTGACCTGTCGGTGAAATCTTCAATCGTATTAGTAGTGAATATATCGACTTACGGACGGCCCCATCATGCCGGAAATAGTGGTCAATTTTGTCCACTATTCCTTTTAACTTAGGACGAGAGTCATATTATTGAAATTTGTGAAGAACGAGAACGGTAGCCACGGCCTGAATCTACTGTATTAATAAAATATGAGCTCCGTTGCATTATTATCACAAAATATATAAATTGGCTAACAGGAACCTTACACAACTCTCTAAGACACAAATGAATAAAACTCTATTTAGCCTAGCTCTCCTTTCTTACAATTGGGATAACAATAAGAAAGACATCATTGACTGTTATATTCCTTTAGTTTGTTCTACAATTAAAACTAATAACTATTCAAAAATAACCCGTGAACAACTCGCGATAGGTTTGACCGAAAACTATGGAATAGAAATTCCTTTAGGCGCTATTGAAGGAATTATCAAAAGAATGGTGAAATATGCAATTATAGATCGTGCATCTGGTGAAAATTCAGTTATTTCAGAGAAATTAAACGAATATGCGAAAAGTAATCACCGCGATGAATTAAATCTTGCTTTTAAAGTGCTTGTGTCAGACATAATCAAATATGCAAAAGACAACTTCAATCGAACTTTGTTGGCGGAAGAAGTAGAAGCTGGTTTAATCAACTTTTTAAAAGAGCATGACTTAGATATTTTATTTGCTGGCGATAACGGTATTACTGTATTACCTAAAGTGCCGGATGATAGAAAAGTAAAGTATCTTATCGCTAAGTTTATTACTATTCTACAAAATGACGATCCTAAAAAATTCGCAACCGTTGTCAAATTAGCCCAAGGATATACTATTGCCGCGCTAATTACTTATAAAGATTTGCAAAATTACTCCGGGACATTAGCGGATGTAGAGGTTTTTTTGGATGCTCCAATTATTTTTAGCCTTATTGGCTTAAACGGAGAATCTAACCTGAAATTAATTCAGGAGTTAGTTGACATATTAAAAACGAATGATGCAAAATTAAGGATATTTGAAATTAACTACATAGAGGTTGTCAAAACACTGCAAGATGCTATTAAAAGACTGCAAACAAAAAAATTCGATATTGCGATTAGTTCACGGGTATTAAGGACAGCAGTACGGGAGAATTTGTCCGCACAGGAGTTGCAAATAAAGCTTAATCAGTTGGATTCAATTTTGGAGAAACACCAAATAAAAAAAACAGTAACACCGAGTTTAAAAGAAAGCGAATGGAAATATCAAATTGACGAAATCAAATTAGAGAAATCTATAAAAGACCTCTATAAAAGGTTTGAAAATAAGAAAATTCCTTGGTATAAATTAAATCAAATAGAACGTGATATTGAAACAATTTCAAGTGTATATAAAATACGTAGAAATACTCAAGTTACAAGTCTAAAAAACTCAAAGGCTATCCTTTTAACAAGTAACGACATTATCGCATATGCGGCAAAAAAATACGACCATGAATATAAATATGCTATTCCTGTATGCGTAACAGATGTATTCCTTTCAACTGTATTATGGGCTAACTATCCTATAAAAGGTGAAAGCTTAAATATTAAACAATTGATTAGTGAATGTTATGATATAATAGAGCTTGATAATCGACTTTTAAATAAGTTTTACGAGGATATAAATAGGCTTCATCAAGAGAATCAAATTACAACGGAACAGTTTTATCTATTGAATGCCTCAAATATCACTTATTCGATTTTAGAACAAAAAACATTAAATGACATCGAGGAGTATACTGATAAAACTCCGAAAGAAATTCTTGAAGATCTTCAGCACCGAATTAACGCAGACTTGCTTGCTGAAAAGGCAAAGTTATCAAACATTGATGCTAATCTTTTGAAATTAGCCAATTTTCTTGGTAAATCCCTATTTTTCGTCATTGGCTTTCTTACTATGGTAGTTATAATAATTTTGAAAGCGCAAAATCCTAAATTGAATAAGGACTGGGTTGAAGGCATAGGTTGGACTATATCTGCTTTTTTTGGTATTTTCGGTATACTTAGATGGATGGAATTGATTCCAACAAAAACAAAGATTGAAACAGGTTTAACCAACTTTGTTTTTAATAAATTAAAAAATGTTTTAAATAAAGAAAAGTAGATCAACAATTTTTTTAGTGCGTTGCAAAAGCTCCACTGGCTCAGACACATTAAATCTTACCTCTAAATGGCCTAAATCACATTTAGGCCATTTTTTATTAGCCGACTGTTAACGAGCCCTTTGTCCATAAAGGCAAACCCATTTCGCTCATTTCGCCACTCCATTCACTCAACCGCTTTGCCTTTCCCGCGAAAGAATGAAGCTCCTATGTCGCAACATCCTTTCTTTTACCCACCTTTTTTACCCCGCCCTTGTTTATTTGATTTTTTAAGCTTGCTGGCCTTTTATATACAGCAAATTTCTGTTAAGCAGGTCACCCGTTCAAGGTCGAGCCCTACGGGTTTTGAAAAAATAATCTCCACACCTGCGCTACGCTCCGGGTAGTATTTTTTTTCCAAAAACCTTGCCCGTGTGCCCTGCTCATTCAGGTGCGGTGCTTAATAAAAAGCCAGCGAGCCCTTTGCGAGCGACTTTAAAAACAAAGCATAAAAAGCAACCGCATGAAGAATTTAAAAAGCAGAGCACCACCAAACAGACAGAGCAGACCGCAGACCTATCACATAAAGTAAAAAAACAATTAATCATTATCAATCCAATAAAATTCAAACATCATGGAAACTAAAGTAAAAGAAAACAAGGGGAACAATACAATTGCTAATGGCAAACCCGCTAATGCAGAAGCTATTAAAAAGGAAATAAACAATATAAATACACCTGCATCTGAACAAAACGGAACACCAAAAAATGACGGTGTAACTGTTAAACCAGTAGAAGTAATACATATTGAGCAGGAAAAGAAAGCAGAGCAGCCAAAAGCGGAAATTAAATTTGAAAAACCTGCTTTGAATTTAGAAGGCACTTTAAAATTGGTGGAAGAACTGCACCGCAGGAAAATACAACGTGACAGGCTGTTAGCTACCATTACCACATTAGAAGCCTTTGAACTGGAAATGCAAGAAGATGCGGACGAAGCGGATACTAATTATTATCAGGGTTGCGTGCTAACCATTGAAGATGACAACCGCAGAAAATTCACTACTAAAAACCCGGTTATCATTCAGGCGGTATCTCAACATGTAAATAGCCTTTGTATAAATAAACTGGCAGAAATTGAAGCGGGTATCATCATTCCTGCATGAGTTTAATTAATGGAAACGCCCCCTGTATTAGTAGTACAGGGAGCGCATTTCTTAAGACTTCACATCTTAAAGCTAATACAATGTTAGACCTTTTTATCGAATTAACCAACCAAATATTTTGGGATGGTTATGCACAACAGTTGGCAAAGGAAAGCCCGGCAATTTTTCAGTTAGAGTATAACGATTTTTTAACCACTTATAATCAGGAATTATGAAAGATAAAGTTTTTTTAATGGTCAAATTATTAGTCGAAACCAATTTTGCAAATATTAATGATGCGATCAAGGAACTGGAAACACAAACAAATTTATCCATTCCGAGTACGCCAAATGTAACCGTACTTAAAACAGAGATCATGCAAACCCAAAGAGGAAACCCCACTAAATCATAAGACAATGGCACACAATCTTAATTATAATGAGCAAACAGAAAAGCACAGTTTCTTTTCGGTAAAAGAAAAAGCCTGGCATGGATTAGGTCAGATCATTAGCGATCACCCCAGCAGCGCAGAAGCGATAAAACACGCAGGGTTAAATTATCATGTAGAGAAACGCCCTTTATTTACTTATGATACGGAAAACTATACTGGAAGTCCCGACAAGGATATAATCATTCCTGAAATAGAAGTTCCCGACTTTTACGCAACCATCCGCAACGATACAGAACAGGTGTTGGGTGTTGTTGGTAAAGATTATGAGGTGGTGCAGAATGTTAACGCCTTTGAATTTTTTGATAGTATCGTGGGTGGTAAAGATGGTGTTTTATTTGAAACTGCCGGGGCATTAGGCAATGGAGAACGTATTTTTATTACCGCTAAACTGCCCGATTATATCAGAGTGGGCAAGGACGATTTAATTCAGAAGTATTTATTTCTAACCACATCGCACGATGGCTGCGGTAGCATAACCGCAGCTTTTACACCCGTGAGAATCGTATGTGCAAACACGCTTAATGCTGCATTACGCAACCATAGTAATTCCATTAAAATACGCCATACCGCAAGTGCCAACGACAGGTTAAAACAAGCGCACCAGTTATTAGGCATTACAAACCTGTTAGCCAATGAGTTAGAAGAGGTGTTTAACAATTGGTCAAGAATACGAATTACTGATAATGCCGTCAAACGCTTGATACAAGTGGCAATGGCACCGAATAAGGAAGTATTGCAATCCTTGCAAAACGGAAAGCAGGATGAATTATCCACTACTTATAATAATATGGTAAGCAGTATAATGGAATATGCTTTAACCAGCCCCACACAACAGGAAGCAACCACCAAAGGAACTTTATTTGGGGCTTATAATTGTGTGACGGGGTATTTTCAAAATGTGCGTAATTACAAGAATGATGAAAGCAAATTTAAAAGTATTATGTATGGTACAGGGTTACAGAGGTCGCAGGCTGCCTTTGATTTATGTACTGAATTTGCAAAACATGGCAGTACTGCTTTATTATTTAATTAAATAACATTAAAAGAACGGGGGGAAGTGACGAAGCCCCCCGTTTTGCAAAAAATTTTTCTATTTATGTGTTAGTAAAGTTTATATAAGCGTTTTGATTGGTCTACACAGACCTATACTTCTTTTTAAGCATTTGCATATCATTACTTACCTTAATATCAAGGATTTTTGCATAATGTTGAGTAGTGTGTAAATTTTTATGTCCCAGCATTTTTGATACCGTTTCTATGGGTACGCCATTGCTTAGAGTAACGGTTGTAGCAAAAGTATGCCGGGCAATATGAAAGGTTAGGTTTTTATTAATCCCGCATACATCCGCTATCTCTTTTAAATAGGCGTTCATTTTCTGGTTGCTTAAAATGGGCAGGAGCATATCCTTATTCTGGCAAAGTGGATGATCGTTGTATTTTTCTAATATGGCTAAGGCTGTTGGTAATAATGGGATACGTGATGATGTTTCTGTTTTTTGCCGATGCGTAAATATCCATTGTTCCCCATCTACACCATTAGCAATCTCTGTACGTTTAAGCTTTTTAACATCCGCATAAGCTAACCCGGTAAAACAACTAAAAATAAATATGTCTTTAACGTAGTTTAGTCTGTCTGTTGGAAATTGCTTATTTTCAATAGTCAGTAATTCCTGGTCGGTAAGAAAAGGCCGTTCAACTTCACGTTTCGATAATTTAAATCCAATAAATGGGTCTTTTTGTATCCAACCATTCTTTAAGGCTATTAAAACTATCTTTTTAAAATTGGCCAGGTACTTCATGGTGGTGTTGTGATTGCATCTTCTGATGCTTTTGAGCCAGAAAGCATATTCACTTATAAATTCATAATTCAGTTTCCTGACATCCATATCGTCGATACCGTATTTCCATTTCATAAAAGATCGGGTATGGTCTAATGACGTGCAGTAACGTTCTAAAGTACCAGATGCAAATTCCTGGCCTACCAATTCCTTTACTTGATCATTATGATGCTGGAAAATCTCTAATATCATTTTCCTTTCAGCATCAATCCCCGTCAGTAAATCTTTTAAGGCTTGTGCCGTAACTTGCTTATTGGAATCTATCAATATCCTTCTGGCCTCGTGAGCCTTTGAATTTAGGGTGTCTAAAAAGTTGTTTAAGGCTCTTGAATCTTCTTTATTTCCGGTTGCTCTGCCAGATGCCGGACTCCATCTGGAGGGCTGCCATAGCCTTTTAATGGATAACTCTTTAGGTGCACCATCTACTGTTATCCTGAGATAAATGTACATAGGGCCACTTTTGTAATTTTGGGGTTGCTTCAAAAAGAATAGCAAGCCAAGGCTTTTTTCTAACATAATACTACGATTAAAAGGTTAACAAATGTAGAAATGCAGTACTTGCCAATCAAGATGTTTGCCTCTTAAACATCTTGTATATCAGATATTTACGAGGTTTCTCGTGCGTGTTTTTTTAATAATCATTAACTACACGAAACACGCACTGGAACTTTGATTGTTTTTGAATGATTTGGTATAGTAGCTAAAATAAAAAAGCCTATAAATCAACGATTTAAAGGCTTTTGATATGTTTTGATAACGTACTCAGCGGAGAGTTAGGGATTCGAACCCCAGGACCCTTTAACAAGTCAACAGTTTTCAAGACTGCCGCAATCGACCACTCTGCCAACTCTCCGGGGACAAAAGTACAAATCCTTGCTGAAATGGCAAATTTGAGGTTAATTATTTT
>JANXTT010000166.1 GCA_025352225.1 Mucilaginibacter sp.
AAGTAATGTCGGTACCGTGAAGCGTAGTAACCACCGGGATATAAATACCATAGGTTAAAAGTATCTGTTTGGCCATAAATGCTGCTGAAGCATGGGGAATCGCATAATGAACATGCAATATATCCAGGTTTTCAAACCGTACTACATCCACCAGCTTGCTTGCCAGCGCGAGTTCGTAAGGCGGGTAGTCAAACAAAGGATATTTGGATACTGATACTTCGTGGTAAAACAGGTTCTCCGAAAAAAAATCCAACCGGGCAGGCTGGTTATAAGTTACAAAATGAACCTGGTGGCCATTATCGGCCAAAGCTTTGCCTAGTTCAGTTGCAACTACACCGCTGCCACCAAAAGTGGGGTAACATACAATTCCAATTTTCATTCAGTGCAGATATTTTTGTGCCGCAAGTTAAATGCAATATTTGCATTTAATGTGAATTACATGTAAAAATTAAAATCAGAAATTGATATTTCAAAGTTATTACGCAAATGTGGCTGAAACGGGCAGTGTTTTGAATTTTATATAATTTCCATACACATAGTTGTTTGCCAATTCGTACATTACCCGGGTATTCTTATTTTTGCACAATGCTCAAAGTTCAGTCGGTTAATAAATCATATGGTAAGTTACAAATACTTAAAGGCGTTGATCTTGAAGTAGCCCGTGGCGAAATTGTGGCCATAGTGGGTGCATCAGGCGCGGGTAAAAGCTCCTTGCTCAATATTATTGGTACATTGGATCGGCCCGATTTGGGAACTGTTTTTATCAAGAACCAGGATATTAATAAACTCAGCAGAAACCAGCTTAGCGCATTCAGGAATAAAGAAATTGGTTTTATATTCCAATTTCACCATCTGCTTGTTGAATTTAACGCCCTCGAAAATGTTTGCATACCTGCTTTCATAGCCGGAAAATCAAAAGCCGAAGCTGAAAAGAGAGCTACCGAATTATTGAATTTATTGGGATTGGGAAGTAGGCTCGATCATAAACCGGGGCAGCTATCAGGCGGCGAGCAACAGCGCGTTGCCGTTGCCCGTGCATTAATGAATAACCCAGCCTTGATATTAGCCGACGAGCCATCGGGTAACCTGGACTCAACCAATGCACATGAACTGCATCAGTTATTTGTGGACCTGCGACGTGAGTTTAACCAAACGTTTATTATTGTTACCCATAACGAAGAACTGGCAGATATATCTGACCGTAAGGTGTTAATGAAGGATGGCCTTATTGTTGAACATTTATAAAAAACAAATTGAGCATACTAATTACAGCCGCTAATGCTGCACAGGCATACCAACTGCGGGGGATTTTAAATGCTGAACCCCATGTTTTACTTGGAGATTATCAGGATATTCCAGATATGATGGTGCAAAACGGGCAGTTGATTAAAACCCCTAACCCAAACACGAGTTCATTTATTCATCAAATGCTGGCACTTTGCCTGGATAGGGGCATCACCGCCATATATCCGTTAAGAAAAGCCGAACAATTGCTCTTAGCCGAAGCCGCGCTGTTATTTAGTGAGTTTGAAATTACCTTAAACATTCCAGAAAAGGAAATTATTAATGAGCAGGTACCGGATGTTATTGTGGATGGAAAAATAGTTATAATTGAAAAAGGTAACGTAGTATTAGGTTGCATGGATAGTTTATTGGCCCGCCAATTAAAAAACGGTGTTTTTAAAGTTAATAGCAATGGCGTGTATCAAATTTTTACTGCTGACTGATGCTAAAATATACGGCTATTGACTCCCGGAAAAAAGCATTTGTTTTTGAACTTGATAATGTTTTATATCCCGAAAAAGATTATTTATTCCAAGTTTATTACCTATTTGCTAGTTTTTTGGAATATAAAGAGCGGTTTGACGCAAAACCCCTTACCAAATTAATGACCTATAGCTGGGAACAGGATGGCAGCAGTACCGTGTTTAACCGGATAAAGGAACGTTTTAAAATAGATGAGCATTATCGCCACAATTTTGATCTGTTGCATCAAACCGCACGGTTGCCGTTAAAACTCTTGCTGTATAAAAACGCGCTTACTTTATTGCAGGATATTGTAGTTGACCGTAAACAGATCTTTATTTTAACTAATGGTAGTCCGGAGCAGCAGTTAAATAAGATCAAACAAATGGAGTGGCATGGTCTTGAAAAATACCTGACCTGTTATTTTGCGGATGAAATTAAGCCCAAACCCGAGCCAGACGCATTACATTATTTATTAAAAGCAAATAATCTGGAGCGAAGAGATATTGTGATGATAGGGAATAGCACCGAAGATAGATTATGTGCAGAAGCTGGTGGTGTTGATTTTGTAAACCTTACCTAAGTCAATCAGTAATGTTGTTTCTTTATTGTTAATTTATTTTCATTTTTGTGAACTAAGCGTTGTTATATAACGTTTATACCATTAAATTAAATAATTAAGTTATATATTTAAGCATTCTTAATAATGCCTACCCTACTTTAAACTCATGAGAAAGTATTTTTATTTATTATTAATAACCTTAAGCGCGGTAATAACGAGTTGCAAAAAACATAGCAACGATACCATTCCAACGGTTGATTTAGTAAAAGATTCCGTTTATTTATATGCTAAAGAAGATTATTTATGGCATGATGCTTTGCCAGGATATGATGCGTTTAATCCAAGGTCTTTTACTGCAGGCAGTGATATTGAGGCTCTTCAAAAAGAGCTTGATGTAATATCACAATATAAAATTAACCCAGTAACCGGCCAGCCATATGAATACAATACGCTTAGCCCAGGCCAATCAAAATATTCATTTATAGATAATGGCCAAACTTCGCAAATATTACAGGGTAATAATGGGGATTTTGGATTTCTTCCGTCTTATTATACCTCTTCCACTGATTTGCGTATACGATATGTTAATGTGGGCTCGCCGGCAGGCAAAGCAGGTATGCGCCGTGGCGATGTAATTACAGCTATTAATAACAGTACAAATATTGACGGTACTATACAGGCAAATATTAATGCTCTAAATAAAGCTTTTCAGGCGAACACAATAGCTTTAACACTCAAAAGAAATAATGGTACAATTTATAATGTAAATTTAGCTACTGCAAGCTACAAATTGAATCCTGTAATGAAGGATACCATTTACAATGGAAATAATGGTAAAAAAATCGGCTATCTGGTTTTTTCAACCTTTACTACGTTAGATAATGCACAAGCACCTTTAGATGCTGCGTTTAATTATTTCGCAACTAATGGTGTCACTGATCTTGTTATAGATCTGCGTTATAATGGAGGAGGTTCGGTTGCGACGGCAGAATATTTGGATAATTTAATAGTCCCGGCCGCAAAAAGCGGAACCACTATGTATACCTATTATTTTACTGATAATTTACAAAACGATAATGACCCATTATTAAGTAAAATATTTAAAACCAATCCAGGTGATTTTAAACCTGCCAATAATGTACAAATATTTGCTAAAAAGGGTTCTCTTAATATTAATAACGTAACCTTTATTGTTACACACCGCACAGCTTCGGCAAGTGAATTAACTATCAATAACTTATTGCCCCAAATGAATGTGAAGTTATTAGGAACAACCTCCTACGGTAAACCCGTTGGTTTTTTTGCTATCCCAATTACGTCATACCAACTATATATTCCTGAGTTTGAAACAAGAAACTCTTTGAACCAGGGCGGTTATTATCCCGGAATGACACCAGGTAGTGCAACTTATCCAGGTTATGCAGCTAATGATGACATATCAAAAGATTTTGGTGACCCTACCGAAAATTTATTGGCCCATGCTTTATCATATGCTAATACCGGTAGTTTCTCTGCGTCTTCACCACAGGTTTTAAGTACTTCGGGAATAAAAGCATTTTCTATAGAACAACAAAACGAGGTCAATAGTAAACTTGATGATCATTCATTCAAAGGAATGGTTTTAGATAAAAGGCACCGCTAATTATCCGCAATTTCACGCAAATCAACGGATACTACTCGTGATATACCTTGTTCAACCATTGTTACACCGTAAATAATATCGGTGCTGGCAATGGTTCTTTTATTGTGTGATACAATGATAAATTGCGATTGTTTAGAGAATTTGCGGATAATATTATTGAATTTATCAATATTGGTATCATCAAGGGGCGCGTCTACCTCGTCAAAAATACAGAAGGGTGCAGGTTTTAGCAGATACAGCGAGAATAATATGGCCGTGGCCGTCAAAGTTTTTTCGCCACCCGATAGCTGATTGATAGACAATGGGCGCTTACCCTTAGGCTTTGCAACAATATCAATGTCTGATTCTAATGGGTTATGCGGGTCACTCAATATGAGATCGCAGGAGTCTTCCTCATTAAATAGTGATCGGAATACAATAATAAAGCTCTCCCTTACTTTCAAAAAAGCCGACATGAATTTGTCTCTGGCGGTATCATCAATCTCTTTTATGGTGGCCAGTAAGGATGCTTTCGCTTCGCTAAGATCTTTTTTCTGGGCCTGTATAAATAGATACCGCTCATCCATTTCGCGGTAAGCTTCTACAGCCAGCGGGTTAATGGCTCCAAAATCATCAAGCTGCTTTTTTAACTTTTCTGTTTTTTCGCGCAGGCCATCTTCTGTATCATCAGCCGGTATTTCGTCGTCAAGCAAGTCTTGTATATCTACATTAAACTCAACCGATAACCGTTCCTTTAAAGCATTAAGTTCGAGCTTAAGCTCATTTTTTTTATCTTTTAATTCATTTTCTATAGCTTCCGATTGATCTTTTGAGCGCCTTAACACATTTATTTCAGTTTCAGTCAGGCTGATCTTTTCCCGCCAGGTAAAATGTTCCTGTTCGGCCTGTTGGGCAACCTTTTCAAGCTCTTCTTTCTGGCTATACATTTCCATCAGGTCTTCGTCTGTATGGTCTGCATGCTGCATATTCTCTAAAATGGCTAGCTTTACTTTATCCAGATCGAGCGTGTTTTGCTTAATTCGCTGGTCAAGGGTTTCTTGCTGTGTTTGGCGATAGTCCAGGTCTTTCAATAAGCCCGAAACTTTATTTTGTTGCTGATGGAAACCAATATTTTCCTGATTATATCGGTTTGATTGCACCGAAAAATGTTCCAGCAGCTCATTAAAACCACTTTGCTTGTCAATTAATAATTCGCTTTGGGTTTGCCTTTGAGTTTTTAATTCAACCAAATGGGGGAGGAGCTTTAAACCTTCATCTTTAAGGCTGTTTATTTTAGCAATAATGTCTTCCTTTCGGTTGCGGCTGCTATCAATAAAAGTTTGGTATTGTTCGCGGCGAGTTTCCACAGTAACCAATTCTGTATTTAACCGGTTTATTTCCTGCTGTTTTTGATTAATCTCGGCAGTTTTGTCTGATGTGTTTAAAGCCGCGAGCCTATTTTGCAACTCTTCTATCCGCCCCTTATATTTACTTATCCGGGTTTCAATCAGTTTAATCTCTTTATTCAGGTTTTCCAGATTTTTAGCCCGGCCTATACGCTTACCCTCAAATAACCCCACCGAACCGCCAGACATTGTGAATTTTGATTTACTAAACTTGCCGCTCTTGCCCAATATAATGGCGTTCTCCGGAAGGTTATTACTATTCAAATCGCCTTCAATAGTGTCGTTTACCAAATAAACATCTTTAAGGAGATAATTACACAGCGGCTTGTATTTAGCGTCAACTTCAATGACTTCCAATGCCGATATCCAGCTTTGATGTTGTGAAATTTCAGGGTGCTCAGGGGGGTAATTGTTCCATATAAAAAACTGTGCCCGCCCCCTGGCGGCGTCGCTTAAAAGGTTTATGGCTCTTATCGCCTCGTCATAACTTTCAACCACGTAATGGTTCATTAAAGGCTCGAGATAGTTTTCGATCGCTATGCGGTATTCTTCCCTGCAAAATAAAACATCACTAAATAACGGTGCATTTTTTGCCCAGTCCGTATTTTTCTTTAAAAACCGGATAGATTCGGGGAAGCCCTCCAAATTATCAACCATGCTTTTGGTAAGGTTATATTCATTCTGCTTCGCGTCGAGTTTTCTACTCTCCTTAGTAATGGCATCTTTAAGCTGGGTTATTTCATTTTCGGTTTCGGCTATTTGCTCTTTAATTTTAATTTCCAAGTCAAAAATTAACTGGTGCTCTTGTTTTAAAGTTTCGGCCCTGTTTCGCAGCTCAATTACTACCGCGTTAAAATGGGTCAACTCGGCTTCTTTAAGTGTAGCGTCATCCATGTTGCGCTGGCTTTCTTGTTCAAGGGCTTGTTGTTGGATTTGTAAAATATCCAGGTCTTTTTCCGCTTTGTAGATTTGATTTTGCAGACGATTGTTAATATGGCCTATCTCATCCAGCTCAGCTTTAGCCAAAGTTTGTTGCTCCCTCAGCTCATCAACAGTAGCCTTAAGCTCAGTAAGATGCTCGGTAATTTTTTCCAGCTTTTCTTCTTCCCGCAACTTTTCTTCTGATATTCGTTTGATGTTGTACAATACGTGGTTAAATTGGTTAGTATCCCGCGTAAGCTCATCATTTAAACGTGCCTCTTTGTCCTGCTGAAACTTTAGCTGTTCATTCTTTATCTTTTTTTCGCTTTCGTAAGCGCGTATCCGGGCAACGTATTCGTTAGTGGCTTTTTGCTGGGTAGATAAATTTTTCTCCCTTGTTAAGCTATCCAGCTTTTGTTGCTGTAAGGCAGCTTCCAGTTTATCAATTACAGTTGTTATCCCCAATTTTTCTCCCCGTTGTTTTTCTTCGAGGTCTTCGATATGTTTTAATGACTCACTAAATGATACTATTTTGAACGAAGCCAGTACAATGCTTAGCGTTTTATAATGCTCTTTGAGCCGATAATACCGTTCAGTTTTTTTAGCCTGATTTTCTAATGTTTTAAGATTTTTTTCAATTTCAAACAATAAATCTTCTACACGCTCCAAATCGGTTTCTGTATCTTTAAGCTTAGTGAAGGTTTGTTTTTTACGGAGTTTGTATTTTGATATCCCTGATGCCTCTTCGAATAGATTGCGGCGCGAACCTTCCTTATTGGATATGATTTCTTCAATCATCCTTAACTCAATAATTGAGTAGGAGTCGGCGCCGATACCAGTATCCAGAAACAAATCAGTAATATCTTTTAACCGGCATTGTACATCGTTTAGGCGATACTCACTTTCGCCGGTACGGTACAGTTTGCGGGTTATGGTAACGTTTAAAAATTCGGTAGGCAGTATGTTTTTGGTGTTATCAAACGAAAGCGAAACTTCGGCCAGATTACCAGGTTTGCGGGTTCGGCTGCCATTAAAAATAACATTCTCCATTTTTTCAGACCGCAGCATGCGGGTGCTTTGCTCGCCAAGCACCCACCTGATGGCATCCACCACGTTTGATTTTCCGCAGCCATTTGGCCCAACAATGGCCGTGATGCCCTCATTAAAGTTGATGGTGATCTTATCGCCGAAACTTTTAAAACCTTTAACTTCTAAACGGGTAAGCTGCATTATAGTTGAAGGTTTGAAAGTTTAAAGTTAAATTATAGCTAAGTAATGTAAATACAAATCTTCAAGCTTTTCACTCAAACTTCTATACTGCCTCTTAAATAAGTAACCGCTTTACCACTTATCAAAACCCGGTCGCCATTGTTTTGGCACCAGAGTTCGCCTTTGCGTGGGGATAATTGGTAGGCATGCAGGTTGTCTTTCTCCAACATGTCGGCCCAATAGGGTATTAAATTGCAATGAGATGAACCCGTTACCGGATCTTCGGGAATACCGGCAGATGGGGCAAAAAAACGAGATACAAAATCAACCTCGTCGCCTTCGGCGGTTATAATAATACCCATGGTATCAATTTTTACCAGTAAATTAAAATCGGGGGTTATTTCCCTTACATCCTGTTCTGTTTCGTAAACAACAAAGTAGTCTCTTGATCTTAAAACCTCAACTGGTATTTTACCGCCCAGCGCTCTAATCAGATCCATAGGTAAAGCAATGGGCTGCGGCGGCCGCGAAGGGAAATCCATACTGTACCTGTCGGCATCTCTTGTCACAGTTAAAACACCAGCTTTTTCGGTCTGGAAATGGATGGTAGTTTCAGTATACCCTAATTCAGTAAATATAATATGCGCGGTTGCCAGGGTAGCATGGCCGCAAAGTTCAATTTCAATTTCGGGCGTAAACCACCGGAGGGCGTAACCGCTATCCGTTTTAACAAAAAAGGCCGTTTCTGCTAAATTATTCTCCGCGGCAATTTTCTGCATGGTATCTGCCGGCAGCCACTCGTTAAGCGGGCATATCGCGGCTGGGTTACCGCCAAAAAGTTTATCTGTAAAGGCATCGGCCTGGTAAATTGGTATTGTCATGCGGGGGGAGAAATGTGATATACTAAGGTAAGCTTATACCTTAGTATATCAAATAAGTATTAAATTGATTAAGCGACCCTCTTATTAATTAGCCTAAGTACGATTTCAATATTTTACTCCTTGAAGTATGCCGCAATCGTTGTAAGGCTTTGTCTTTTATCTGGCGTACACGCTCGCGGGTAAGGTTAAATTTTTCTCCTATTTCCTCCAGTGATAGGGGTTGCCCGGCGCCTAAACCAAAAAACAAAGTTACTATATCGCGTTCGCGTTCTGTTAAACTGGATAGCGAGCGTGATATTTCTTCAGAAAGCGACTCATTAATCAGGTTAGAATCTGTATTGGGTTCGTGGTTATCCAGCACATCCAACAGTGTATTTTCTTCGCCTGTTACAAATGGAGCATCCATGGATACATGGCGGCCCGAGTTACTCAACGTGTCTGCTATTTTATCGGCTGTAGTTTCTAATATATCGGCAAGCTCTTCTGGCGATGGTTCACGCTCAAACTCTTGTTCGAGTTTAGAAAATGCCTTGCTTATTTTGCTCAGCGAGCCTACCTGATTAAGCGGTAAACGTACAATACGCGATTGCTCTGCAATGGCCTGCAAAATAGATTGGCGGATCCACCATACGGCATATGATATAAATTTAAAACCCTTGGTTTCGTCAAAGCGTTTTGCCGCTTTAATAAGGCCCAGATTACCTTCGTTAATAAGGTCGCCAAGGGTTAGCCCCTGGTTTTGGTATTGTTTGGCCACCGAAACTACAAAACGTAAATTGGTTTTGGTTAAACGTTCTAAAGCAGCCTGGTCGCCCTCTCTGATCTTTTGTGCCAGAATTACCTCTTCTTCGGCAGTTATCAAGTCAACTTTCCCTATTTCGTGGAGGTACTTGTCTAACGACTGCGACTCCCGGTTAGTGATGGATTGGGTTATTTTGAGTTGTCTCATCTATTTGAATATACCTCTTTTATGCTATAATTTGTACATACAACATGCAATTATATGAAATTGTTGTTAAAAATAATAGCATGGGCTTATGTATTGGTAATGGATTTTTTAAACATGAATAAGATAGTTTATTTCAGTTTAAGTTTTATTTTTACCGTCAAAATAAGTAAAAAGCACCTATGTCTTATACTCCTGCTCCCGACCGATATTCAAACATGCTTTACCGCCGGTGCGGTAAAAGTGGTCTTAAACTTTCAGCTATATCACTCGGCCTATGGCACAACTTCGGTGATGTGGATGTAATGGATAATTACCGTAAAATTTTACATACCGCTTTTAACCGTGGTATTACCCATTTTGATTTAGCTAATAATTATGGCCCGCCTCCGGGTTCGGCCGAAGAGAATTTTGGCAAAATATTAAAACAGGATTTTGCTGCTCACCGTGATGAACTGATCATATCAACTAAAGCTGGTTATACGATGTGGGATGG
>JANXTT010000012.1 GCA_025352225.1 Mucilaginibacter sp.
ATTAAGCCTTGCAATTATAACCTAATGCAAGGCTTATTTTTTGAGCCGTAAAAATCAAAATAAGAGGCCTTTTTTTTCTTCAGAATTCATCCAAAACAAAATTCTTCATGGTAATAAATTAACAAAAAATGATTTTCAGAAAAAAAAGCCCGCCCGATAATTATTTATCCTATCATTTAAAGATGATTTGAGTTTGAGTTTTAAGTGTTTTTTATTTTTATTGTAAACAAAGGCTATTTTTAACTGTGCTATTTAGCCTTTTTTGAATTTTTTTATATTATTTTTCAACTAATCATTGCCTGTTTAATGATTCTAATTAAATTATAGTTGTTTTTAGCATAAAATCCATGATTTTAACAATTACATTAGAATGTTTCTAAATAGTCATTAATTGGGTAATAAGTCATATCCATTAATATCTTTTGCTATTTAATAAATACTTTTGCTGCAAATAAATCTAATTCATAATGAGCGAATTTAAACAAACCTTTAACTCATCATTGGGCAAAAAGCTGATCATGGCTTTAACAGGATTGTTTCTATGTACTTTTTTAATAGTGCACCTTGGAGGCAACCTTCAATTATTTAACAACGACAACGGTTATAGCTTTAATGTATATGCCAATTTTTTAACACATTTTCCACCAATAGAAGTTATAGCCTATATACTGTACCTTACCATATTAGTACATGCTTTATATGCAATTATACTAACGGTTAAAAACAGGCGCGCCCGACCGGTTTCATACGCTTCGCGGCCTAAATCGCCTAGTTCATGGTCATCGCAAAACATGGGCTTATTAGGTTCTATATTGTTTTTGTTTATTGTGATCCACATGGGCGATTTTTGGTTCGGCTATCATAATGATAAAACGATGGGTTATAAAGAGTATCGCACTAATTTAGCAACCGACGAAACAAAAGCTACCGATTATAAACCCACGTCGGCAAACTTTAACCATTCCATATCATACGATGGAAATTATGAAATTGTACGGGTTAAAGATTTAAACGCACGTGTGGTTCGTAGTTTTAGCAATCCTTTGTATGTAATATTTTATGTAATAGCGATGGGCACTTTATCGTTCCATTTATTACATGGTTTCCAAAGTGCTTTTCAAACATTTGGTTGGATGCACCGGAAGTACAAACCAATTATATACTTTGTAGGTACATGGCTGTTCGCTGTAATTATCCCATTAGGATTTGCAGCTATGCCAATTTGGTATTTTTTTACCAGACAATAATTATAAACTGTCCGGATTTTAGACCCCGGTTGTGATAAGAAAATAAAAAACTTAAGAAATGATTTTAGACGCTAAAATTCCAGCAGGCCCATTAGCCGAAAAATGGAGCAAGCATAAGTTTAACCTAAAGCTGGTTAACCCTGCAAACAAGCGTAAATATGATGTTATTGTAGTTGGTACGGGCCTTGCCGGCGCTTCGGCGGCTGCATCATTGGCCGAGCTTGGCTACAATGTAAAAGCATTTTGTTTTCAGGATAGCCCGCGCCGTGCACACTCTATAGCTGCGCAAGGCGGTATAAACGCGGCAAAAAACTATCGTAATGATGGTGATAGCGTTTACCGCTTATTTTATGATACCATAAAAGGGGGTGATTACCGCGCCCGCGAAGGTAACGTTTACCGTTTGGCCGAAGTATCTGTTAACATTATAGACCAATGCGTAGCACAAGGTGTTCCATTTGCACGCGAGTACGGTGGTTTATTAGATACCCGTTCATTTGGAGGCGCTCAGGTATCCAGAACGTTTTATGCCCGTGGCCAAACCGGGCAACAATTATTATTAGGCGCGTACTCTGCCTTAAACCGCCAGATACATTTAGGGAAGGTAAAAATGTATACCCGTACCGAAATGCTGGATGTGGTGGTTGTTGATGGTAAGGCACAAGGTATTGTTACCCGTAACCTCATAAATGGCGCTACAGAAACCCATGCTGGCCATGCGGTATTGCTATGTACCGGCGGATACGGGAATGTTTTTTACCTTTCAACCAATGCCATGGGCTGTAACGTAACTGCAGCATGGCGCGCGCATAAACGAGGCGCATTTTTTGCAAATCCTTGTTATACTCAAATTCATCCTACCTGTATCCCGGTATCCGGAGATCATCAGTCTAAGCTGACTTTAATGTCGGAATCGTTACGTAACGATGGCCGGGTATGGGCTCCAAAAAATATTGAGTTAGCCGAAAAATTGCGTAAGGGCCAACTTAAAGTGACCGATTTAAAAGAAGAAGACCGGGATTACTTTCTGGAAAGAAAATACCCGTCGTTTGGTAATTTAGTGCCCCGCGATGTGGCATCGCGTAACGCTAAAGAGGCTGTTGACGAAGGGAAGGGTGTTGGTGCGTCGGGTGTAGCGGTTTACCTTGATTTTGCAGACGCTATTGCCCGTTTGGGCGAAGACGCGGTAAGAGCAAAATACGGTAACTTGTTTGATATGTATTATCAAATTACCGACGAGAACCCGTATAAAGTTCCAATGCGGATTTATCCAGCGGTACATTATACCATGGGCGGCCTTTGGGTTGATTACAATCTGATGACTACCATTCCAGGGTTATATTGCTTAGGCGAAGCTAACTTCTCTGATCACGGAGCTAACCGTTTAGGCGCATCAGCATTAATGCAAGGATTATCCGATGGTTATTTTGTTATACCTTACACTTTAGGCGATTATTTAGCTACTATAGGCCCCAAAGCTATTGATGATAAACACCCGGCTTTTGCGCAAACTAAAAAGGACGTATTAGACCGTGTAGCAAAATTATTAGCGTTGAGAGGCACAAAAACGGTTGACGAATACCACCGTGAACTTGGCCATATTATGTGGGAATATTGCGGAATGGCACGTACCGATGCTGGTTTAAGAAAAGCTAAAGGATTAATACAAGCTTTAAAAGCTGATTTCTGGGTAAATGCTATTGTGCTTGGCGAAAACGAGGAGGTCAACTCTTCGTTAGAAAAGGCCGGCCGTGTAGCTGATTTTATTGAACTTGGCGAACTAATGGTTGATGACGCTTTAATGCGTTCAGAATCATGCGGGGGGCACTTCAGGGTAGAGTCGCAAACAGAAGAAGGCGAAGCTTTACGCGATGACGATAATTTCGCATTTGTTGCAGCATGGGAATATACTGGCGAAAATCAACCTGAGGCACTTAATAAAGAGCCTTTGGTATATGAAAATGTTAAGTTAACACAAAGGAGCTATAAATAGATATGAGCGATGAGATTTTAGATATGAGATACTCATTTGGCATCTGATATTTAACTTCTATCTTAACTCTAAGGGATTATGCACAATTTAAAGGAATTGAAAATTTGGAATAAGGCAATTGATTTGGCTGTGAATGTATATAAAGCTACGTCAACCTTTCCTACTGATGAAAGATTTGGTTTAATTAGCCAGTCAAGGCGGGCAGCGGTTTCGATTTCTTCAAATATTGCCGAAGGTGCAGGTAGAAACTCAAATAAAGAATTTAATAATTTTTTAGGAATAGCTAATGGGTCTTGTTACGAATTACAAACACAACTAATCATATCTAACAAGCTTAATTTGTTGGAAAGCGGCTTAACTGAAGAATTAATAGATCAGGTTATTGAACTGCAAAAAATGAATTACGCATTTCAGCAAACTTTAAAAAATACGTTTTGATTAATTATGAGCAAGGATGAAAACATCTCAATCTAATATCTCAAATCTCAAATCTAACGAAAGAATGAGTAACGGAAATATGAACCTGACGTTAAAAGTATGGCGTCAAAAAAATGCACAAACCCCAGGTAAATTGGTTACCTACAAGGCCGATGGCGTATCACCAGATATGTCGTTCCTTGAAATGCTGGATGTGGTTAACGAGGGCCTGATCCATAGGGGCGAAGATCCAATCCATTTTGATCATGATTGCCGTGAAGGTATTTGTGGCATGTGTTCGTTATACATTAACGGGCAGCCGCATGGGCCAAAACGTGCTATTACTACCTGCCAATTACATATGCGCAGCTTTAAAGATGGCGAAACCATTACTATTGAACCCTGGCGCGCGGCTGCTTTTCCTGTAGTTAAAGATTTAGCTACAGACCGCTCCGCATTTGACAGGATACAGCAAGCTGGTGGGTATGTATCTGTAAACACAGGCGGCGTGCCTGATGCTAACGAGATAGCCATCCCTAAGGTAATTGCCGATGAAGCCTTCAACTCCGCCACTTGTATTGGCTGCGGCGCTTGTGTTGCAGCTTGCAAAAATGCTTCGGCCATGTTATTTGTTTCTGCTAAAATATCACAGTTCGCTTTAATCCCACAAGGACAGCCAGAACGTTACCGTAGGGCACAGTCAATGGTGGCTCAGATGGACGAGGAAGGTTTTGGTAACTGCACTAACACCGGTGCCTGCGAAGCCGAGTGCCCGAAAGAAATAACGCTTACCAATATTGGACGCATGAATAATGATTATTATAGCGCCAAGTTATTTAGAGAAGAAGAAATAGGGCATCATAGCGAAGGATAATTATATCATGAAATTGAAACGGTCGTCTCATTTATATAGGTGAAACGGCCGTTTTTGCTTATAATAGGCTGGGCGTGGCTATTTACTGGCTAGCGGCATTTGAAAAGGATTAAATGATAACTTTGCCTAGTGAGCGAAAAAACAATTCTTAAACTACAATTACCTACAGACCCCCTTTGGGTTAAAAACGTAGTAGAGAGCAATATTGAAGAAATATTGACCGATCATGCTTATTGCGAGCAAAAAGCAGCGAGTAACGCCATCACTTTGATTATTCAAAATCCAAACTATCCCGAGCTGGTGCAAGAGATGGCTATGCTAGTTCGGGAAGAAATGGATCATTTTAAACGTGTACACGATATTATTATCAAAAGAGGATACAACCTGGGTAAAGAGCGCAAAGACAATTACGTAGGCGAATTAATGAAATTTTTAAAACCAGGGGGACAACGGCAAACGCAAATGATTGATAGGCTGCTGTTTTCGGCTATGATAGAAGCCCGTAGTTGTGAGCGGTTCAAGGTATTGTCAGAAAACATAAACGATGATGAGTTAGCCATATTTTACCACGAACTGATGGTTAGCGAGGCTACACATTACACAATGTTCCTCCGGCTGGCCAAGAAATACGCGGGTGATATTGATGTAGACGCCCGATGGAAAGACTTTTTAACCTATGAAGCAAAAGTGATTAAGAACTATGGTAAGAGCGAAACTATACATGGATGAGCTATTTGTAACGATAATTTTTCCAATAAATAAAATGTATTGCTCAGAAATATGATCTGATGAGCATCAAACAACGCCCTCCTAAATTTGACATTTTTCAAGAATTTTATTCAACTGCGTAGCTGCGTATAAAAAAGCAACCACGAGATCAACAACTTGACGGAAACACCACTTTGGGAAGCTTAAAAAAGTATTTGATATTTCGTTATCAGGATATTTATAGAAAGTTTTCGATAAACTCCTTTTAACGCTCAACTCAGAACCGGCAACCCACAGCCAATAAAAATTGAAACAATTCGTAATAAAATCAAACTTATTGATTATAAGCTATACATTTGGGTAAATCGTTTAACAAAAAAACACCACTATGGAAAACAAAAAGACCTGGCATGATAA
Source organism: Mucilaginibacter sp. (assembly GCA_025352225.1). GTDB lineage: Bacteria > Bacteroidota > Bacteroidia > Sphingobacteriales > Sphingobacteriaceae > Mucilaginibacter. Next base: position 5,657 of record JANXTT010000012.1, read on the forward strand.
ACATAAAGAAACTTCAGGATTTGGAGAACGCTTGGCAGATAGCGTAGCAACGGGCATGGGCTCCTGGCGGTTTATCATCATACAAACTATTATTGTAATTATTTGGATGATGGCCAATGTGGTGGGTTTTATTTATCATTGGGATATTTATCCTTATATTTTACTTAACCTGGTATTCTCGACGCAGGCAGCTTACGCGGCACCGATAATTATGATGGCGCAAAACCGCCAGAATGAACGCGACCGCGCGCAGGCGAATGCCGATTACGAAACCAACTGCGAGGCGAAAAAAGAAATAGAGGAATTGCTGAAGAAATTGAATTCTATTGAGATCGACAAACTGGACAAAATCCTGATGCTATTGCAGAAAATGGATGCCATTAAAAAATAATAATATGCCCATACATCGCTCTGCGGAAGGTATCTAGCTTGAACTAATCCGGTCTAATACGAAACATTTGCCGCGAACATTCGGATAACCGCCTATTTTAATAAATATAACCGATGGGCAGATTCTTCGCGCCACATGGTTTGTTTAGCTGCCGCTACTTTTTTTTCGTGCAAAAAAACAAACTGATTAATGTCTGTACTGCGAATTGATCGGGGTTAAAGGCAGGTTGGGCAGTTTGTTTTTATTGTTGAAATTTTAGAATCGATGAACACTTATATTACTCTCCTATTGTTTACGCACTTGCAACTTAACGCTCTTGCCCCCCGCTGAATAATTGCGATTTGGGTTAAATCATAGCACCTCATACAATTGGTTAACGTCTTATCCCATCAAAGTAGATTTTATACATATTAAGATCAAGCTGGGAGTTGACGGGATGGTTGTTTTTAGGTACTAAAATCGCTGGATTAACAACATCGGGGCCAAAAAACAATTTGAAGTTATTGAAGTCATAAGGATTATTGGTGCCATTAAAGTGTACCGCGTTTATGCTCCCCTTTCCATTCTCTTTTTGTAAGATGTAAACTACATAATCAGAACAATTATGTCCATTGCAAAATGGATTAATCCCCTTTATTAAAAAGACTTTTCTTTTTCCGATGGTGTATCGTTTGATAGTAGGAGAAGATTTGTCGCCACTCCAAATATTACTGATGTGCGTTAAAAAATCATCGTCGCTATTCAATGCATGTACTTTATTGAGCGACAGTTTTATGCCGTCAATCATAAAATAGCTGGTGATATATTTATAATCGTCACCAACATTAAAATTGATTTTATTAAATACGCCTTTAGTATCTTTTAATTCTACATCGTATTCTAATCTGCTTTTATTGATTTGTTTGATGCAGGAAACCTTTACAATTTTACTTTTTTGATTGTAAGAGTACTTACAGCGAAATGAGTGTTCATTGCTGTATGGTATTGTTTTTGCATTTTTATAGAGGGTGTTAATAATAGAGCAGCTATCAGTAGTAACTCTATTATTACGGTTGTTTAAATTAACCCTAAACCGGCTTACATCGGGGGCTTTACTTAAGGTAAAAAATATATAAATAAAAAGAATGTTTTTCATATTAAATTCTTGTAAAATAACGATTGTGTTTCCCCGTTTTGTTTGTTTTTAGCGCCATTACCTCTGTGCGAATTTTTTTTTATAAAGTATGTCAAAGAACTAATATCAATTAACCCGCTCCCCATTTCTTACTCACAAAGGTATGTAATGCGGCTGCAAAAGTAGTCTCACAGTTTTGAGACTAAAAAAAACAAAAGGGGGCATGTGTATATATTTTCTTTATTTACTTTATTCTTCTATATTAACTATATTAGTTTTGTCTCGGTGCTGTCTCGGTGCTGTCTTGCAGGTGTCTCGCCGCTGTCCCGCAAGCTGTCCCCTTTATAATATAGATTAGCACATAACTTACTGTCCATAAGCTAACTACAGGGGTTTATAACTGTCCCGTTCACTGTCTCGTTTTTTCACTTAGTGTAAAAAAGTGTATGGCTACTACTAAAATTATGTAAAAACGGAATCGTGGGGCTGGTGACAGCGTCCTTCCTTGTTGGTATCATGCCAAATATACAGAACCCTACCTGATTAGCCCGAGCCAACCGGTTAACCTTATCCGGCGGAAGTTGAGGTCAATTATATAATAATAGGTGGCAACAGGCACTTCCTTCCCATTATAGCGGCCATCCCAGGGCATATTATATCCTAATGATGAGAATACAACGCCACCATTTCTGTTATAAACCGCAACTTTTGCTTTTGGATAATAACGGCTAAGGTTTTTAATATCCCAAACATCATTAATGCTATCGCCGTTTGGGGTAAATGTATTTGGTATAATTATTGGCAGCACTACTCCAATATGCACCATATGTGTAACCACGCATGTTCCGTTTGATACCGTAAGTGTATAGGTTATATCCTTATCCGGCGATGCAATGGGCCGGGCAATATCATCATGGTTTAAACCAGCCGATGGTGTCCATTTATATGAATTTCCGCCTCTGGTTTTAACGTTTAGGCCAACCTGTTCGCCCTGCATAATGGTAAGGGAGTCTAAAAAGTGTACCTCGGGTACGGGTTGCACGGTAAATACATAATCAATTTGCTGTTGGTTTATACTACATAGTTTGCTGTTTGGATATTGTGCCAAAATTTTGACGTAATGCTTCCCCTCTGTTTTGTAAGCCGCTGTTTTGTTGAAAGTATATTCATAATAATCAACACCCTGTAGGGTTACCTTATTGGCAACAGGGTTAGCTTGTATGGTTGGTGTTTCTTTTGCATCCATTTGCCAAATAAGCTGTGTTGTTGCGTATGGTAAAGTGAGCTTAAAAAAATAATCGTTGTAAACACATGTGGAATCAACAGTTTGATTGGTGGAAGTTAAAATGCCGCTTACACCGCCGCTGGCCGCAAGGTTTGTACCGGCCGAATAGGAGTATGATTCCACATCGCCAAAACCATAGGCAATGGCGTTAAAGCCGTCATCGGCATCTAAATTAAAGGTATGTGCCGGGTAGCTGTTTAAATTAAGCTGCAGATAGGAGTACCCGGGTAAAGTTGGCATTGATATAAATGGAACAGCTGGGGGTGTATTGTTAATGCGAAAACTTGTAGTTGCGGCCGTTTTTATTAAAACGTTAATATATTGTTCTGCAATGCGCTCTCGGGTTGAGGAGTATACAGTAATATGGTTAATATTATATTCTATTGGGTTTAGTATTACCATATCGGGATCACTATAAGAAGAATCTATTGATATTTTATTACTGCATGCTTGCGATAAGGCGTACTGAGCCACACTTACAGGATTGTTTGCCGTAATATATGATGCCGTTGTTAGGGGCTGAGGCGAAGTGTAAAACTGGCCGTTATTTAGTGTTGCTACAACATTGCCGTTTATGTTTACGGTTGTTCCATCGTCTTTGGCAATTACCCTTACGTATTGGCCCGCTGTTCTAACAGGATTTGGAAAATGAGGGCTTGTTGTACTGAAGGGTATAAAGCCATAGTTTTTACCCCAGGATGTAATAGGATAACATTGCTGAAAAAGTGGGTCTATTGATTGTGCCGTGCATAATGATGTACCAATACCTACACCCGAGCTGCCAGAGAAAACAGCAAAACGGTTACAGCCCGATGTGGATCCGTCAACCGATATGGATACGCCTGTTAAGTCGTTATCTGATAAATATTCATAAACATCATTAATATTGCTTAGTATAATACCGCCGGGAACAAGTTCGATATTGTTTTTTTTTATATGTATTTTGGTATTAGCTTCGGTTGCAACAATAGCTATAAAATTTTGGCCAGTCATGTCTTGCGTATAATTCATACTATAGTATTGCTGGCCCAACGCTTCTTTAGGAAGAATTAATGACGCGGCAGACCGGCGCCCGGCAAAAATATGCGTATAAACCGCAACTTTGGGTTGGCCGGAATCCACTAATATGTGGATAGCCCGGTTTGACAATACCTGCCCGCTTTCATAATCGTTAACATAAGCCGCGCTCCTGGGGATAGATATCTCTGTAACTGTATTTCCGGTTACAGAAAATGGTGTTGAAAATGTACCCGCGGTAATAGTTCCGGATGAAGACCGGCTACTGGTAATAAACACACTAAAATTTGCCAGCCGGCCCTGATCATCAACATGGGTAGGAAAAACAGACCAAAACTCTGTACCCGTATTTGAAATGTTTTGTGCGGATGTTTTATAACATACAAACAACTGTATGATAAGGGTTATAAAAAAAAATCTATAGCTGCATTTACAGATAATGTTATAAATAAAAGAGGTAATATTTAATTGTAATTTTAGTGGCATGCAAAATTAAAATATACTTTCAATAAAAAAAGCAATAACATTTATTAAGGTAACTATAAAGGTAATATATACAATGATAGCGATGGATGAGAAAGCATTTGCACCGCCAAAATAACAACTCGTTACCTAAAACAAAAAATAAAAACCCAAGCCTTACTATTAAGGTACCAAAGCTTTTAAGCTAACCCCAAAAACGGAACTGTGGTAATTAACCTTGCATGCCAAATTATCTAACTATTGGCTAGCCCAGAGGGTTATTGAACTATTGCCAGATAATAGCACTTAAATTAAGGTGCTTATAATGAAGCTGTTAAGTATAGCTTAACATTTGATCTAAAATAATTATCATTAATTGTATTGGTTTTGTTACAATTAATTGATGTTTGACGAGGCGCATTTGTCCTTAATGCCCTACCAATATAAACCATTTATAACAAACTAAATTAAAATTACCATGAAAACAAAGTTGTTTATTCCTTTGGCATTAATTGTGTCATTGGCATCGTGTTCTAAAAACTCCGAAGATGCTGTTACGCATCCAGTAAAGGCGGTTACGCCGCCGGTTTCATTAGCTAATTCAAAAGCTTCAAGTGCAATTGCTTTCAGTTCGCATAACTTTAACATTGCTTATAACCCGGTTGATGGTTCTGCTTATTCATTTACAAAAACACTGTACAGCTACCTGCGGTCAGAATTCGGAAAAAAAACCATCTCCGGGCAGACAGATAGTGATAATGATTTTAACCACATTAAACAGGTTACCGGGCATACACCGGCTATTAGAGATTATGATATGCAGCCTTACAGCCCCGAGTATTCTTATAATTGGGCAAACGGTGGTTATGCTTTCGGGCCTATTAATTCGCCCAATGTGTCCAATGCCATAAGTTGGTATTATAATACCAACAAAAAAGCCATCATTGATTTTCAATGGCACTGGCATTCTCCTTCAGGCGGCCAAGTGGGTACCAATACATTTTATACTCAATACACTTCATTTGATGTTTCAAGAGCGGTAATATCCGGCACGTCAGAATATAACGCTGCAATCAGGGATATTGATGCTATTGCGGTTCAATTAAAAAAGCTAAGCGATGGAGGTGTACCAATTCTATGGAGGCCGCTTCACGAATCAGGCGGCACCTGGTTTTGGTGGAGTGCTAAAGGGTCTGGCCCATACAAAGCGTTATGGAACATTATGTATAACAGGTTAGTTAATTACCATGGGTTACATAACCTAATCTGGATGTGGAACGGTAACGATGCTAATTGGTACCCAGGCAACAAGACGGTTGATATATTAAGTATTGATTCTTATCCGGGTAACTTTGTTTATACCACCGTACAGAGCGAGTTTGAAAAAGTGTACAGCATTTCGGGCGGGCAAAAAATAATAGCGATGTCTGAAAACGGACCTATCCCCGACGTGCAAGGCGCATTAAATGCTGGTGCAGGCTGGTCTTTCTTTATGTCATGGTATGATATAAATGTTGGAAATTCTGATCAGCATCTAAAAGATGTTTATCAAAACTCAAACGTAATTACGCTGGAAAGCAGGTAGATAATAGCATACCCAATTAACCTTTTATATATTGGTAATCACTAAAAGGATACAAAAGAGGCTGGTCATTTAATATGATGCAGCCTCTTTTAATGTTTACTCAACCTCAGCCATATCGTATTTTATTCCGGACTTTTTTAATAACGAGTATACCAAAAAAGCCTCAAGTCTTTCGACTTAAGGCTTTTCATTTATCAGGTAGCGGGTGCAGGACTATCCTTAACTTTCACTTAATTTTTTTATCTTTATTTGTTTATACAATTAATTGATAATCAATATAGTTACAAAAAAGTCTTTCCCTAACTTTTCTATATATGTAGTTAAACGAAAGAACTTGCACCGCACTTTACCCAGCGCAACTCCTTGTATCTATTTTTATGCTAAATTGCGTACAAAATCCTATTTAGTTAGCGGCAACCTTAACGCATAGCACAACCGACACTGCAAACATCAAACGACAGACAAAAATGATAACCTTTAAATGACAAGAACTCAACCAATATTACCAACAACTTTACACAACGACACAGACAGACAATGAAATACTGTACAAAATGTGGTAAGACACTTGCCAAAAGAATAATTGACCAAAAAGAACGACTTTGTTGCATTGACACTGGTTGTGGATTTATTTATTGGAATAATCCAATACCGGTTGTGGGAATTGTTGTTGAGACAGGTAAAGGAATTGTTTTAGCTCATAATAAATTAGCACCGAAAGGAATTTTCTCAATCATCACAGGTTTTTTAGAAGCAGACGAAACGCCAGAATTAGCTTCACAACGAGAGACAAAAGAAGAATTTGGACTTGATACAATTGAAACTAATTTTCTTGGGGTTTTCCCTTTTCCAAAAGCAAACCAAATTGTAATTGCATACCATATCGTAGCGACAGGAGAAATAGAATTAAACGAAGAACTTGATGAATATAGAATTGTTCAGAAAACAGAACTATTGGGATATACGAAAAATAACAAATTTGAGGTTCAAGAATGGTTAAATAAACTCAACGTATTAGCATAAAAACAAAAATGGATATAATCGGCAACAAATTTAAAATTGACTTTGGAATGGTAAAAGCAACTTTGGACATTCATAGTGACACTTCACTAACATTTACAGTTATAGAACAAAATGGTAACGCTGTAAACGTAAGCGAAACTGTTGAAACGAAAATGGTAGAATTAAGACCACTGTTATTTCAAGTAACTTGGAAAGAAGAAAATGGTAAGACAATTACTCAAGTTCAAGATTATGAAAATGAAATTGTGTATTCAAACGTTACATTACCAAACGGACAATTTATAAATTTAAAAGGGACAATAAAACAAGCTGACGAATAAAAACTACCGTTAACATCGGTTTGGCAATATGGCGGTTGAAGTGCTTCTATGAAAAATTTGAGCAAGGTTCAACATTAGGAATTCTAGTGAACTTTGGCGCTAAAAATCCGCCACATCACCAAGCCGAAAACCGTTGTCAGCAATGTTATACCACCCCACAATCCCGACAGTTTATAAAGTCATCGGTGTACAAATATCTAACAAACAATAAAATGACAGACGAACAACAATTTCAACAAATAGCAGCACAGCTTCGCAAGCCACATGGCGAAGATGGACTTAAAACGGCAGAATGGATGAATAAGGGTAATCTGCATATGCATCGTGATACAATTTCGGTTTTGAATGCAGAAGCAGCCGACAATATTTTAGAAATAGGAATGGGAAACGGTTTTTATGTAAATGAAATTTTATCTAAGCACCGAAGTATTAATTACACAGGTTGTGATTATTCTGAATTGATGATTGAGGAATCAGAAAAAATAAATGCTGAATTAATTTCAAACGGGCAAGCAAAATTTATTCTTTCCAATGTTGATTCACTTCCATTTACAGATGATTCATTCAATAAAATTTTCACCATCAACACAATTTATTTTTGGGATAATGAAATAAAAGTGTTGAATGAAATAAAAAGAGTGTTACAACCAAACGGTAAACTCGTCATTGGTTTTCGTCCAGAACATTACACCGTAAAATATCCTTTCATTAAATATGGTTTCAAACAATTTTCAAAAGAAGATGCTCTTAAATTGCTTTCTGATAGTGGCTTTGCTGATGCGGATGCTTTTGAAAACCGCGAACCTGATTTTGATATGAATGGCGAAGTAATGAAAATGGAAAATGTAGTTGTTGTAGCTATTAAAAAATAACATGCAAACTTGTAACTACACAGCAATGAATGAAAATCGCTTCGGACAACCTGTCTGCAAACTTGTAACAGCAGACCTTCGGACGAACAGTAAGGCAGCCGATAACATAAGGTTAAAAATAAATTTTAAAAAAGGGGGCATTGAGGAATTATCACCTTATTAAAGAATTTCGCTATAAAATATAGCAGGCAATAACTTTCAGAGTAGTCATAATTGCACTGCCTGAAAATAAAAAATCCTTGTAATTTACTGAAATTCAGCTAATTACAAGGATATTAGGTAGCGGGAGCAGGACTCGAACCTACGACCTTCGGGTTATGAGCCCGACGAGCTACCAACTGCTCCATCCCGCACTATTTTTGCTTATTGTTTGCTTGGTACATTACTCCAAAATAAGCTTTCCAATTATCAAAATACAATTTCTGTTTCTTTTAATTGGGACTGCAAAGATATAATTCGTTTCTTTGTAGTGCAAATAAAATCACAAATATATTTTTACATGAGTCACCGCGCAGGTTTTGTAAGTATTATTGGCAAACCCAATGCAGGTAAGTCAACCCTGATGAACGCGCTTGTGGGCGAAAAAATGTCGATCATTACCCCCAAAGCACAAACTACACGACACCGCATACTCGGTATTGTTAACGGAGATAATTACCAAATAGTGTTTTCGGACACGCCCGGAATTATTAAACCCCATTATGCCTTACAGGAAACCATGATGCATAAGGTATCGGGTTCGCTTGTTGATGCCGATATTGTATTGCTGGTTACCGATATTAATGAAAAGTACGACGAAACCGACGTGATGGATAAACTAAAAGGGAGTACCGCTCCCTTGGTGGTGATTATCAACAAGATAGACAAATCTGACGAGGAAACTGTAAAAAGCAAAATTGCCTATTGGGAAGAAACCCTGAAGCCTAAAGCCGTATACGCTATTTCGGCCCTGCTTAACCATAATGTACAAGCCATTATGGAACTGGTTTTAGATACCATACCCGAGCACCCGCCTTATTACGAAAAAGACTTCCTGACCGATCGTAACGACCGTTTTTTTGCATCGGAAATGATTCGCGAAAAGATCTTTAAGATCTACGATAAGGAGATCCCTTATAGTACCGAAGTAATTATTACCGCTTTTAAAGAAGATCCCAAAATATACCGCATCAGTGCCGAAATTATTGTAGAGCGCGATTCGCAAAAAAACATATTGATAGGCACCGGTGGCGAAATGCTTAAAAAAGTAGGCACCTACGCCCGGAAAGATATGGAAGAATTTTTCCAAAAGAAGGTATTTTTGGAGATGTTTGTAAAAGTAATACCCGACTGGCGCAGTAAAAAAAATTACCTGAAAAAATTTGGGTACGAAGATTAATTTAGATGTGAGATTTTAGACGTAAGATATTAGACCAAAGCGCGTATGCTTTCGTACAGATCTTACATCTAGTATCTCATATCTCATATCTAATAAAAATGAGCAATATAGTAGCTATAGTAGGCCGCCCAAACGTGGGTAAATCAACAATGTTTAACCGCTTAATTGAAGCCCGTAAGGCTATAGTTGATGATTTTAGCGGTGTTACCCGCGATCGTCATTATGGCGTGTCTGAATGGACCGGGCACGATTTTACCGTTATAGATACAGGTGGTTATGTAGCCAACTCCGAAGATGTTTTTGAAGCTGCCATCCGCGAGCAGGTAATGATTGCGATTGAAGAAGCCACCGTTGTTTTGTTTATGGTTGATGTTACCACCGGCATTACCGATCTGGACGATGAGATTGCTACCGTGTTACGTAAAAGTAAAAAACCTGTATTTGTGGTTGTTAACAAGGTTGATAACAATTCGCAGCAAATAGATGCCGTTACCTTTTACGGATTTGGACTAGGCGAAATATACAACCTTTCGTCGATGACAGGCTCGGGCACCGGCGAATTGCTTGACGAAGTAGTTAAATGCTTTGACGATGAAGTGCTTGAACCAAATACGCTACCTAAATTTACCATAGCTGGCCGCCCCAATGTAGGCAAGTCATCGTTCATAAATACCCTGTTAGGTAAGGATCGTAACATAGTTACCCCCGTTGCCGGCACCACGCGCGATTCTATCCATATTCATTACAACCAGTTTGGGCATGATTTTATGCTGATTGACACAGCCGGAATGCGCCGCAAAACCAAGGTGAAGGAAAATATTGAATTTTACTCCGTAATGCGTACCATTAAGGCCATTGAAGAGTCGGACGTGGTATTACTCATGATTGACGCTGTTGACGGTATCGAATCGCAGGATATCAATATCTTCCATTTAGCCGAAAAAAACAAAAAAGGGATCGTTATTGTGGTTAACAAATGGGATCTGATAGAAAAGAATAATAAAACAACCAAGGTTTTTGAAGACTTGATCCGTCAGAAAACGGCACCTTTTAGCGATATACCTATTATATTTACTTCGGTATTAGAGAAACAACGGATTTTTAAAGCTATAGAAGCGGCATCCAAAGTTTATGAAAATCGTAACAAAAAGATCCCTACATCAAAACTCAATGATGTAATGTTGCCCATTATTGAGAGTTTCCCTCCACCGGCTATAAAGGGCAAGTATGTAAAAATTAAGTACGTTACCCAGATAAGCGGCATTGCACCCATGTTTGCTTTCTTTTGTAATTTGCCACAGTACATTAAGGAGCCCTATATGCGCTTTATAGAAAATAAACTAAGGGAAAATTTTGATTTTCAGGGTGTACCCATTCAAATATATTTCAGGCAGAAGTAATTGACGGGTTAAGCTTAGTATGATTGGTATATAGTTTATAAAATTATAAATTTGGATACCGAATTATACTTACTTACTTACCAATGAACATCACCTACAAATTTGACATAAGCCCCAGTACCGAACAAATTATTGAGGTATACAACAGCTCCACAATAAAACGCCCTACTGATGATAAGGAAAGAATAGCAAAAATGTATGCGAATTCGAACCTGGTAATTACGGCATGGCATGATGAGAAACTGGTAGGGATTGCGCGGTCGTTAACCGATTTTTGTTTTTGCTGCTATTTGTCAGATTTGGCTGTAAGGCTTGATTATCAGCATCAGGGAATAGGTAAAAAACTCATTGCTTTAACCAAAGAAAAAATTAGCAATCAGGCTTCGCTTATCCTTTTAGCCGCGCCCGCCGCCTTGGAATATTATCCTAAAATTGGCATGGATAAAATTGACAATGGTTTTGTAATCCGCCGGAGCGAATGATGGGAATAAATTGAGGCGCTGGTGAACTTAATTGCTTAAAAGCAATTAATTAAGCTACTACTCAATGTTTCCCCAACAGAAATGTTGGCAACGCCAACTAAGGCAGAGGATATTCGATAATTAATTCAGCGCCATATGGCACTTTATATTCCATAGATACAATTAACTTAGCTACTGGCTTGTCGTTTAGTTTCATTATATAGGTCTGATCAGTGTTACGTGCCGTGTGTAACCTGGGGTCTTTTTTAAGCGTTTCTATTGTTAATTTTTGAGATGGGGTGCTAAATTTAAGAACGCTATTACTAAACGCTATTATTGCAGTTTCAATTTGATCAGCGGATCCAAACCCAGCTCCAAAACTGACCTTTGGTTTAGATATTATGACTGACCATAATGATAGTTTCAGTATGTCTGCATTGTTTATATTATAATTACCCGCTGCTGTTTTATCCCCTTTAAAACTTTCAAAGTTAGTAGGCAGTTCCTTTACAAGCTCTATTATACGGCTTGCTAATGTCGTGCTTGCTAATGTGCCTAAGTTAATATTCTCTTTTTCATAAGTAATTAGGCTCTCAGCCGTCTCACTATTGCGTTTTTCTGGCGGAGCATCTGTCGCGGTAACTTCTGGAACTATGTTAAATATTTGCCTCTTAAGTTCAACTTCGTGTTTAAACGTTTCATTTTCTATCTCCGCGCATTTTGTCCAGGTCAATTGCTGCTCGGCGGAAATGGAATCAATTACCTTACATGTAGTATACATGAGTAGACTATTCATACTTGAGCATGCACATGTGGGCATGTAAACATCTTTAGCACCGCTATATATTTTTGCAATTTCATCCAAATCATTCCGTTTTGCCTGTTCATCGCTAAGTAACTCGTTGATCTTTGCTCGTTGTGTTAAAATTAAGTAGGCATATTCCTGCGTATGGTTTCTATCATAAGCCTTATTACAATATTTGAGTGCTTTTTTAAATTCATTATGAGCTACGCAATATTCAGATAGCTGCACTAATGCCTGAATAGCATAGTAATCAATTGAACCATTTATGCTTTTATCAAATGCACTTTGAAAGCGAGGAATTGCGATCCTCTCTTTATGTTTTATGGATTCTAGTAAATACAGCATTGCCGTTTCAAAATTTATTGCGGTATTACGTGCATTATTGCCTTTCGATGCATCGTTAGCCATATACAAAGCATGACGGGCCTTTTCTTCATTTTCATATGTACCGTCTCCAATATACATGTTGAAAACGCAATCAGCATATATAAACAGAACCAAGCTGTTGTCCATCAAATACCAGCTAGATTTACATTCATCAAGATGTAGCCGTGCCAAACCTAAGTCTCCATTTAACCATTCATCTTTGCATATTATTAATTTTTTGTCTGCTGCTAATTCCGAATTATACCGATCACTAAGTCGTTGCCTATCATAATCGGAAACAAACAAAGGTTTTTTATCATTGTCCGAAGATGTTTCCCTCGGTTTGCTATTAGATGGATTTTTTAAAGCCTTTTCCCTCTCCAGCCTCATCTGTTGTTCCAGATAAGTTTCAGTCCCCGTGGTGCCATTGCCATGTTGCTGTCTTTCCTGAGCTTTGAGGGTTACTGCTATAAAAGAAACAATAAGTAGTAAGCAGATTCCTAAGATGTTCGTTGTTTTCATAATTCGATAGTTAATATAATTTTCATTATTACTTATTTTATTAAAAGGTGACCAGCCAGTTTTTTTTAGATATTCTGCAATAGTGGTAGTTATCAACTTCCTCGCTTTACTGTGTCAGTTAAAAGTAGGAATTCTTTTAGGTGTAAAAATAATTAAAAAATCTCGACAAATACCCATGTCGCTTAGCAGCAGCTATCAAGTTGCAATACTTTGAAAACATATGATCTAAATGGATATATTGGTATTAGAAATATGCTAACTTGCCTATGGTTTTAATCGCTTGCTCCTTTTTCTCAAAAAAAGTACTAACTAATAAATCCATTAACATTAATGACATAAACGTTAACATTTATATCATCAATGTTAAATCTATAACTAATAGTTTACAATTTAAATTATGTTAAATAATCACCTAAACTTGCTTTGGCGAAAATACTGTCCTGCAATACTTATGCTTGTGTTTATCAGTGTAAATCCGGTCAGCGCAAAAATCAAGTCTTATAAAAAGGATGCTGATGGCGTTACAT
>JANXTT010000039.1 GCA_025352225.1 Mucilaginibacter sp.
GAGTAGCTTTCGCGATTTTTGTTTACGGGGTGTTCTGCTATTCCACCGGAAACATTTTGTTCATCGGGTAATCCCTGCTCATCTTCAATTGTAGCTGCTTCATCGTCAATAATAGGCTTAAAATAATTTACCTGGTTAAAATAAATATCATCAATACCTGTTATTTCATCAAAAACCTCATCGTCGATTTCCTCATCATCAGAAATCCCCTCTTTATATTTTGCAATTGCTGGCCAGCTCACTGCGCTTTGATCTGTATCATGAAAATAATTAATCGAATTTTCTTCTTCCTGTTCGGCGGCGGCTGCCACTAATTTATTAATGTCATCAAACGAAGTTTGTTCAATAGATAAATTGGCTTTTTTACCTGGAAAATTTTCTTCATTGTTTATTAGGTTGTTATCCTCATCATCCGCTGTAATTTCTTCAATAAATGGAAAGTAATGGCTATTTAATGTTTCATCATTTTTAGACTGATACTTTTGTTCATCAAAGTTTATGGCTTTTTTTTCGGGTGTGTGCGATATAATCAATAAGTTTTGGTGTGCCTGTAAAGTTTTCACACGTTCATCGGGAGACATGTAAGGTACCACCTGGTGTTTTTTTGCCGGTAATAAGGTTTCGGGCCGGTTAACTAAGTAATATAATGCAGCCCTGTTTGACGCATAAGTTGCCGCGGTTTTCAATTTAAGTTGAAACTCATTGTGGTCTTCAATTTGAGAAGCGCGTGCCAATAGCGCACGCAACACGCCAATATGCGGATATGCATCAATTAACTTTTCCAGCTTTTGGGTATAGATGGCGTTAACCTGAGCTGGTTTTGCCATAATACTGGAAAATAATTCTTTATGTTCTTTATCTAACATTTGCTCCACGTGTTTGAAACTACAAATTACTTACCAATTTGAAAAGGCGGCGTTAAAAATATCTTCTGTTAATTGTTTATTAATTTCTAAAATAAGGCCTTGCTCCTGAGAAGAAATATCGCCCGAAAAATCTTTATACCGGGTAAATGTCTTTTCAAAATTCTGTTTCTTATCGGCTATGTTACTGTATTTTGCGCTTACAGTTATGGTTAAACGTGTAAGGCTTGCAACCGGCGCCTGGTTATTATTAGTGGCCTCAATAGCCGCGGGGGCAATACTATACCCTGTTATCGATCCTTCTATTGTAGCATCAGCTTCGCCGCGCACTAAACTTAACCGGGTTTGCGAGCGGATCCTTTCTTTTAATGCCTCTGTAAACGACTGACTAAGTGTACTCACCACCAGGGTAGCATTGTTTTCAAAATACATTACGTTGATGGTTTTTAACTCTTTAGGTATAGAAGATCCATCCAACTTATACGAGCACGATTGGTTAAAAAAAAGTATGGTAACAATCAATAATAAAACTAATTTCTTCATTCGGCGCTTATAAATTTAACTCCTTTATTTTACGGTAAAGCGTTCGTTCGGAAATACCTAACTCTTGCGCGGCAAGCTTGCGCTTACCCTTATGTTTCTTTAACGCTTTTCTGATCAGGTCTGATTCCTTTTCTATCAGTGATAACGACTCTTCAACCTCTTCGGCTTCGTGCGTTATATTGAAACTTTCGTTCCCGTTATTATTATGAACGGGCTGCTTGAGCGTAAATTGTGATTCCTGATTATTGGGAAGATCAATATCGCGATACAATTTGCTTAAAACCTGTTGGTTACCTGCATGACTAGCAGATACGCCTCCCTGTTCAATAATATCGGCTACTAATTTTTTTAATTCTACCATATCGCGCTTCATGTCAAAAAGCACCTTATAGAGTATATCTCTTTCAGAAAAGTCTTCCTTTTGCTGATTGTCAATCCGCATGGGCAAATTTCTGTTACCCATCTCATTTGGGATATAGGTTAACAAGGCTTGGGCCGTTATGGTTCTATCCCTTTCTAATACGGCTAATTGCTCGGCAATGTTTTTTAATTGCCTTACATTACCCGGCCACGAATAGTTAATTAATACCTGCTGCGCGGCTTCGTCTAATTGTATGGGCGGCGAACGGTATTTGGCCGTAAAATCCGACGTGAATTTACGGAATATAAGATAAATATCTTCTTTCCTATCGCGCAGTGGCGGTATCCGTAAGGGCACCGTATTTAACCTGTAGTATAAATCCTCCCTGAACTTGCCAGCTCTTACAGCCTCATATACATCAACATTGGTTGCTGCTATAACACGCACATTGGTTTTTTCGACCTTTGATGATCCTACTTTAATGTACTGGCCCGACTCTAGAACCCGTAGTAAACGTGCCTGCGTGCCTAATGGCATTTCGCCAATTTCATCCAAAAATATGGTGCCGCCGTTAACGGTTTCAAAGTAGCCCTTGCGCTCGCCTACAGCACCGGTATACGCTCCTTTTTCGTGCCCAAAAAGTTCAGAATCAATAGTTCCTTCGGGGATGGCGCCACAGTTTACAGCAATAAAAGGGCCGTGCTTGCGCGGGCTCATCTGGTGTATAATGTGCGAAAATACCTCTTTACCACTACCGCTTTCCCCTGTTATTAATACCGAAATATCGGTTGGCGCAACCTGGTTAGCTATATTTATTGCCCGGTTCAATAATGGCGAACTGCCAATAATTCCAAAGCGTTGTTTAATTTCCTGTATATCCATATTGTAGAATCAAGAATTAAGAAGCAAGAGTCATGACTTATTATCCTCATTTAAAATGTATTCTCTAAATGAGAATATCATCCTTTGTAGCTCTGCCACCAATTCTAAACATTGGTTCAATTTTTCTTTATTTCCGTAATTTCTTCGCTCACAGATCAATAACTGTGTTTCTGCTTCGTACGATGATGTTAATGATGTTGATAAAAACTCCGCAAAATGCAAACTGGTTCTCTTACCAGAGCCTTCGGCGATATAAGATGGAATAGAGCAAGAACTTCTATTAACCTGATCTATCAAATTATATTTTTTTTCCTTAGGCAAACCCTTACAATAATCAAAAGTTAAATCAGTAAAGTCCATTGCCTTCAACCATATTTTCAAATTCTTAAAGTTATGCCTTTTCATCTTAACTTCTTGATTCCTGCTTCTTGATTCTTACTTCTTCATTCCTGCTTCTTACCTCATCAATCAACAATCCGCCCCATTAATGTAGCGGTAGTGCAGCGTTCTGCTAAAACATTAACGTATTGGCCTGGTTTAAACCTTTCATCCGCCGGGAAAACTACCATGGCATTTTGATCGCTTCGTCCGCAATAATCCTGATCTGATTTTTTAGAGTAACCTTCAATTAAAACTTTTTGCACTTTGCCTAGCTGCGCTTGTAACCTTACCAATGAGTATTGTTGCTGCTTGGCTACAATTTCCTGCAATCTTAGTTTTTTAATATTTTCCGGAATATCATCCGGGTAACGCTTGGCCGCCAACGTACCCGGCCTTTCGGAGTACATAAACATGTAGGCAAAATCATACTTTACATAATCCATCATGCTTACAGTATCCTGATGCTCTTCTTCTGTTTCGCTGCAAAACCCTGTAATTACGTCTGTAGAGATGGCGCATTCCGGAATGATGCGACGGATGGCGTTGATGCGATCGATATACCAATCACGGTCGTACGTCCGGTTCATCATGTCCAGTATACGGCTGTTGCCCGATTGTACCGGCAGGTGTATATAGTTGCAAATGTTATCGTATTTGTTAATGGTATACAAAACCTCGTCGGTAATATCTTTAGGGTGCGATGTTGAGAACCGCACACGCAATTCCGGGTCTATCAATGCCACCAGCTCTAATAACCGGGCAAAGTTTACAACTCCAGCAGATCCTTCTAAATCTGCCTCAGCAGGAGAGGCTTGTTGATCTGCCTCGTCATTTTGTTTAGGTTTTTGCCATTTATATGAATCTACATTTTGCCCCAAAAGCGTTACTTCGCGATACCCTTGCTCAAACAGATCTGTACACTCTTTAACGATAGAAACCGCGTCGCGGCTGCGTTCGCGGCCACGGGTAAAAGGCACTACGCAAAACGAACACATATTATCGCAACCACGCATAATAGATACAAAGGCATTTATACCATTGCTATTTAAACGTACCGGGGTAACATCTGCATAGGTTTCCTCACGGGATAACAGCACGTTAACTGCCTTTTGACCACTATCTACCTGATCAATCAGGTTAGGCAAATCGCGATAGGCATCAGGGCCTACTACAACATCAACTAGCTTTTCTTCTTCCAGAAACTTTGATTTTAAACGCTCAGCCATGCAGCCCAAAACGCCAACCACCATCCCCGGATTTTTAGATTTGGCCACCTTAAACTCTTTTAACCTATTGCGTACCCGCACTTCGGCGTTTTCGCGAATGGAACAGGTGTTGATAAAAATCACATCCGCTTTGTTAAAATCAGTTGTGGTTTCAAAACCCTGGTCTGATAATATGGAAGCTACAATTTCGCTATCCGAAAAATTCATGGCGCAGCCATAACTTTCAATATACAGTTTACGCCCGTTGTTTTTATTGGGTAATTGTTCCAGCATCAAAGCCTCACCTTGTCTATCCTCGTCGTGCGTTTTAACTGGTAAATTCAGATCAATCATTTAACAAATTTAAAGTGCAAAAATACATAAATATTTACATTCAATGACATAATGTCAGCATTATTAAAGTAAATTTCACCAAGTAAAAGTTATAAAACAGCAACAGCTAAAGCTTTAACCACTTAATTATTCTACTAAAACTTAAAATTGAACGTTCTTATATCATACAATTCCTTATATTGCATTGAGGCAAACTAGCGTATGGCGATAAGTTTCTTAAAAAAAAGGTGGCAAAAGGTGCTACTCGGCGTGTTTGGCATATTGCTGGCTATTATAACTGTTTTAGCGTTTTCTGTTAACAGTTATTGGTCCCCTATTTTAGCTAAAAAGCTTAAAACCACTATTTTAAGCAGTACCGACAGCTTATACTCCATGAGTTTTTCAAATGCCCGCCTAAATGTTTTAGAAGGTAAAATTATTATTGATAACATTGAGTTAAAACCCAATATTGACATATATAACCGGAAGAAAAAAAACCATATAGCACCAAATAGCTTGTATACCTTACAATTAAAGCGTTTAGTAATTACACACATACACCCTTTAAAGCTATATTTTTCAAAAAAGTTAGACATTAACCAAATTGTATTTAGTGAGCCACATTTACATATTGACTATGAACAGAATAGGGACCAGGACACACTTATAAAGGATAAAAAAACACCCTACCAGCTAATATCGAAGGTTTTAAAAGCTATTCACGTACAAAACATTATGTTGAATGATGTAAAAGTTAAGTATGTGGACCATACCGAAGCTAAACCTGATATAGAAGAATTTGACCAGGTTAATATTAACGCGACTGATTTTTTATTGGATTCTACTTCACAAAAAAATAAAGCAAGGTTTTTATTTTGTAAAGATGTTAGTGCCGAATTAAACAACTACGAGGGAACATCTGACGGCAAACTGTATAAATATAAGATAAAGCAGTTCAGGTTTTCTACATTCAGCTCACAACTTAACGTAACAGGAATTAGCTTTTTGCCTATTGCAAGCACCGATGATTTTTTCAAAAATACTAGTAATGACCGATTTGTTGTAGGATTGGACTCTTTACGCTTAAATAATTTTGATTTTAAAACATACAGTAAATATCATAAGCTATATGCATCAAGTTTATTGTTAGCGGGTGGTAAAATCTCCATACAATCAAACCCCGCACCGGCTGACACTAGTATTGACAATAGCAGGAATTTCCCGCAACTGATGCTAAAAAATCTGAAGATGGACTTGCGGATAGATACGGTATTGGTTAACAAGTTAGGTGTAAATTATACGGAATACAATCAAAAATCCGGTCAACCGGGAGCAATCAGCTTTGACAATATAAACGGGCGCATTCTCAATATAACCAATAACAAAACGGCTTTACAAAAAAGCCATGTTGCTGTGGCCCAACTGCAAGCCTATTTTATGAACTCCGGCAAGCTTGACGCTCAATTTGAATTTAACCTGAATGATGAAAATACCCCTTTTACATTCCGGGGAACATTAGGAGCTATAGACCTTAAACAAGTTAACCCGGTAACCATGCCATTGGCCCTGATAAAAATCGCGTCGGGATCGGTAAAAAAACTCGATTTTGATATTCATGCCAATAAAAAAGTATCAAAAGGAACACTTACTTTATTATATAATAATTTAAAAATATCACTTTTAAAAAGAGGCGCTGACGATAAGTTGAAAAAGATGGGGATTGTTTCGTTACTAGCTAACGCGATGATTATCAAAAGAGATAATCCAATGGATCAGGAACCAATCAGATCGGCTAACATTATATATTACCGCCGCGCAAGTGCTTCCTTTTTTAGCTTTATGTGGAAATCAATCTTTACCGGATTAAAAGAAAGCGTTGGCTTTGATGCCCGAACCGAGCGAACCATAGCACAAAAGATAGGGCAGTTTAAGCAAAATAAATTAAGCAGGCAGGCCAGAAAAACGATACGTAAACAAAAACGGTTTGAACGGCGAAAAAGAAGAGAATTAAGAAAGCAACGCAAACATGCGCAAAGCCTGCAGGGAAATCCGCAAAGGCCTCAGATTTAATAAGTAACCGGGGTGCTTAACCTTTGACGCGTTATTTTTTTTCAAGAATTATCATACTATTCTCACAATTAATACAATGAGAATTAAAACAAAACATTAGCGTTAACTTAGTAGTTAAAAGTGCATTGGGTTAATCAATACACTCCAAAATTTAAAAATCATGGCTACTAAAGAATCTATCCAGACCGCTTATATTGATTATGTATTAACAGAAGGGGAACAGCCACGCTCTGTTTACATTTTTGCCAAACACAATGGAATGGCCGAAGAAGAGTTTTATAACCTTTTTGGTTCGTTTGACGCTGTTGAACAAAGTATTTGGGCCGATCTGGCATCAAAAACCATTGCCGAGATCAAAACACAGGAAGTTTGGGCACAATACTCGGCGCGCGAAAGGGCACTATCATTTTTTTACAGCTTTTTTGAACTGTTGAAAAGCAAACGCAGCTTTGCAACATACAGTGCCAAAAAGATTCACAAAAGCTTTACGACACCGCGGGTATGGGAAAGCCTAAAAAATGAGTTTGAAGCTTTTAGCATTACCATTTTGCAGGAAGGAATTGAACGCGGCGAATTAACCGACCGTAAGTTTTTTGCCGATAAATATAAAGACGCCTTATGGATCCAATTTGTTTTTGTTTTAAACTTCTGGATAAACGACATGTCGGCGGGTTTTGAAAAAACAGA
Source organism: Mucilaginibacter sp. (assembly GCA_025352225.1). GTDB lineage: Bacteria > Bacteroidota > Bacteroidia > Sphingobacteriales > Sphingobacteriaceae > Mucilaginibacter. The sequence continues at coordinate 7,326 of JANXTT010000039.1, forward strand.
TGAAGCCATCGAGAAAGGTGTTAATGTAACTTTCGATCTTTTCCAACGATCACCGATAGATAACCTGCTGGAATACGGCAAGTTTTTGGCTCAGCATGGCGGCATTAAAGAAAAAATGGGGTTCTGACGCCAGGGTTGTTATTAGTCATAGTAAATAGTTATTGTTCATTTTATGAGCTATAATCTATAATGCTGTTTAAATAACACCATACCTGTAACTTATTAACTAAAACATGATTGATCAACAAAAAGAACAAAACAGCATACCAACTACCAAAGTACAACGCTCGGCCAAATTTGTTAGTACTGGCTTTAAAATTGGCGGCAACTATATTAAGCATTATTCTAAAAAACTTTTTAACCCCGAACTCAATAATGATGAATTGAACCTGGATAATGCCAGTGACATTTATGAATCGTTAAGTGAGTTAAAGGGTAGTGCCTTAAAGATAGCCCAAATGCTAAGCATGGATAAAAACCTGCTTCCAAAGGCTTATGTAGATAAGTTTTCTTTATCACAATATAACGCCCCTCCCCTTTCGGGGCCGTTGATTGTACAAACTTTCAAAAAACTATTTGGTAAAACACCTGAACAGATTTACGATAAATTTGATTTACGATCTACCAACGCGGCGTCTATAGGGCAGGTGCATAAGGCTGAAATAAATGGCAAAAAGCTGGCCGTTAAGGTACAATATCCCGGTGTTGGCGATTCCATATCGTCTGATCTGAAACTGGTGAAACCATTCGCGTTCCGTTTACTCGGGATGAGCGAGAAGGAACTGGATGTTTATATATCAGAGGTTGAAGAACGTCTGATTGAGGAAACCGATTATGACCTGGAGGTGCGCCGCTCGATCATGTTTTCTGAAGCTTGCGCTAATATTGAGAACCTGGTATTTCCTGAATACTTTCCAGAACTATCCGGCAAACGGGTAATTACCATGAGCTGGATAGAAGGGCTGCATTTGAAAGAGTTTTTGCAAACCAACCCATCGCAACAGCTCAGAAACACAATAGGCCAGGCCTTATGGGATTTTTATAATTTTCAGCAGCATGAGCTCCGTGCGGTGCATGCCGACCCCCACCCAGGCAATTTTTTGATCACCCCTGATGGCAAATTGGGCGTTATTGATTTTGGCTGCATTAAAGAAATGCCCGATGATTTTTATTACCCCTTCTTCTCCACCACTTCAACCGACCTGTTAGACAATAAAGTCGAAACCATCAAAGCATTCCGCCAATTGGAAATGATACAACCCAAGGATAACGAGCAGCAGGTTGAGTTTTATTATACCCTGTATAAAGAAATGATAGGCCTTTTTGCCAAACCATACCTCACAGGCAGTTTCGACTTTGGTGAGAACGAATTTTTTGACAAACTCTATGCCTATGGCGAAAAAATTGCTCGTATGCCCGAGTTTAAACAAGCCCGAGGCGTTAAGCATTTTATTTATGTGAACCGTACCAACTTTGGTTTATATAATATACTGCATGAGCTAAAAGCTAATGTTAAAACCGATACTTATAAACCGCATGTGCTGTTGGAGTATTAGGATTGTTTATCCGTTTTAATTATTTTTGTAATTGCAATGAGTGATATTCAATTGAAATATGAAAAGCTTGATTTTCTTTCGCAAAAGGAAGTAAATGACTTTATCGACTTTTTATTAACTAAAAAGGATAAGAATTATTTCGACTTATTATCCTATAAAGAAAAAATTAAAAAGATCACTGTTTGGAGCGACGAAGACCTTAAGGTTTTTGACGAAAACAAAAAACTGTTCAATAACTGGAACATAGAAGAATGGTAATTGATACATGTATTTTTATTGAATACTTAAGAGCAAAAAGACAGATCAACCACTACACTTTATTCAATACCTAATAATTCAAAAATCTTTATTTCTTCGGTTTCTTTATATGAGCTTTTAATGGGTGCCTCCTCCAAAGAGAAACAAGACGATATTAAACTTCTGGTAGACAATATATTGATACTACCATTTGATGATAATGCTGCCATACAGGCTTCTGAAATTTATCATAATTTAAAAAAAAAGCAATCAACTCATTGAGTTTCGCGATATTTTTATTGCAGCAGTTTGTATAACCAACTCGATCCCTATTCTTACTTTAAATAAAAAGCATTTTTCGCGAATTAAAAATCTCGTTATACTTTAAAGATAACACATTTTTAAAACACCCTACCGGTTTCCTTGTTGCAATAAACATGAAAGTGTTAATCACAGGTGCTAATGGCTATATCGGCACACGCCTTTTACCTGTTTTGTTGGAAAAAGGCCATAATGTGGTATGCCTCGTACGCGACCGCAGGCGTTTCCGCGAGCAAAGTGATTTTGGCGACAAGGTTAACATTATTACCGGCGATTTACTTAAAGAAGAAACAATAGAAACTTTCCCTCAGGATATTGAAGCGGCATATTACCTGGTGCACTCCATGACCGGGAATAAAGAGTTTGCCGAGCTGGAGGCACTTTCGGCACATAATTTTATACAGGCACTCAATAAAACCAATTGCAAACAGATTATTTTTTTAGGCGGCATTGTTAACGATGAAAACCTTTCTGATCACCTGCGATCGCGCAAGCATGTAGAAGATGTTTTGCGTGAGGGTAAGGCTGCTTTGACCGTATTGAGGGCGGCCATTGTTATTGGCTCCGGAAGCGCCTCGTTCGAGATCATTCGCGACCTGGCCGAGAAACTACCTGTTATGACAGCACCCCGATGGGTAAAAACCCGCTGCCAGCCCATAGCCATCCGCGATGTTTTAGGTTATCTGGAAGGCGTTTTAGGGAACGAAAAAACATACCACAAAACATTTGATATTGGCGGGCCCGATATACTGAGCTTTAAAGATATGATACTTACTTATGCCAAAGTGCGTAAGCTTGACCGAAAGATTATTGTGCTGCCTTTCTTATCCCCAAAGGTATCATCGTACTGGCTATATTTTGTTACCTCTACAAGTTATTCGCTGGCACAAAGCCTGGTTGACAGCATGAAGAACGAAACCATTTGTAAAGATAACGCCATTAATGAGGTGGTACCCCGCAAATGTTTAAGCTATGAAGAAGCCCTGGACCTGGCCTTTGTAAAAATAGAACAAAACTCTATCGTATCAAGTTGGAAAGATGCACTGAACCTGGGTTATCTCAATAATGATTTTATGGATCAGATTAAGGTGCCGCAAAACGGCACGGTTGAGTTTAAAGTAAATATTCCGTTTAAGGAGGATGCCGGAAAAGTGTTGAATAATATTTGGTCGATAGGCGGTAACCGGGGTTGGTACTATTGGGACTGGATATGGAACCTGCGTGGTTTTATTGATAAAGTTGCAGGGGGTGTAGGCTCAAGGCGCGGCCGTACCAGCGATACCGATATTGCAGCGGGCGATGTGCTTGATTTTTGGCGGGTATTACTGGCCGATAAAAAGAGCGGCAGGCTTTTATTGTATGCCGAAATGAAACTCCCCGGCGAGGCATGGCTGGAATTTAAAATTATAGAAAAAGACGGCGAAAAGGTTTTAAGCGAGGTGGCCACTTTTAGGCCAAAAGGCTTGTGGGGGCGTACTTACTGGTATGCCATGTGGCCTTTCCATTTGTTTATTTTTAGAGGGATGGCTAAACAGATTATCGATTTTAATGGCAATAACCTGACGATGTGAATTTGGATGTTAAAAAAAGAAACATTATCTTAGTAATTAACTAATTATAACGTCTACCATCTAAGTAAAAATCAACAAATACATGTATGCTATAACGGCAGGCATGGCTGCTAATACCATTAAAACCAATAACCGATGAAAAAGATCAGGAACATACTCGAAAACAAGGGCCACCAGGTTTATTGTGTTACACCAGAAACCTCGGTATATGATGCCTTGCTGGTGATGATGGAAAAAAACATCAGTTCGCTGCTTATTATGGAGAACGAAGTTTTAAAGGGTATTTTTACCGAACGCGACTATGCCCGGAAACTTATTTTACAGGGAAAATCGTCTAAAGACACGCCCATTGGCGAGATTATGACCGCTAACCTGTATACCATTGCCTTAAATGAATCTATAGATCATTGTATGGAAATGATGAGTATACATAAGATTCGCCATTTACCTGTTATTGACAATAACCGGGTAACAGGCATGGTTTCAATCGGTGATGTGGTGCGCTTTATTATTGAAGATCAAAAACGTACTATCCAGCAGTTAGAAAGTTATATCGCTAGTTAATTTGTTAGTTAATAGGTTACCATAGTTAAAATGGTTATAAAAATTATAGGTTTATAACCTGTTGTTTACTATCCGTAATAAAATGCCTTTTGAATAACTGATGGCATAAGTGAATTAATTGAGCTAAGACCATCTACCAGTTAAATGAATAAACATATCTTAATAACAGGCGGCAGTGGCTTGCTTGGTAAACAACTAACATACGCGTTGCTGCAAAGCGGTTATATTGTTAGCCACCTGAGCCGTAAACCGGGTAACAATGCTAACGTTAAAACCTATTTATGGGATATTGAACAAGGCACTATTGATGCAAATTGCATTGTTGGTGTTGATACAATTGTTCACCTTGCGGGCGAAGGCATTGCTGAAAAACGGTGGACGGATGTCCGCAAAAAGCAGCTGATAGAAAGCCGCACCAAATCAATAACCCTTATTTATGACCTGCTCCGGCGTGTACCTAATGAGGTTAAGTCTATAGTTTCTGCCTCGGCAACAGGTTATTACAGCAACCGGAGCAATGAACTAATGACAGAAGATAGTTTGCGAGCAACTGATTTTTTGGGCGAGTGCTGCATACTTTGGGAAAAAGCGGTGGACGAAGGCAAAGAATTGGGTTTACGGATTCTTAAATTCAGAACCGGGGTTGTGCTTACCTTAACCGGAGGCGCGTTACCTAAGTTGGCTATGCCCATTAAACTGGGAGTTGGGTCGGCGTTGGGCGATGGCGAACAATGGATCCCCTGGATACACCACCAGGATGTTGTGGATATGTACCTGTTCGGGATCGCTGCTGAAACGCTTACGGGAGTATATAATATGGCCGCGCCGCAACCTGTAACCAACAAGCAACTCACCCAAGCGGTTGCTAAACAACTGCATAAACCTTTGTGGGCCCCTGCTGTACCGGCTTTTGCCCTAAAACTTTTATTGGGCGAAATGAGCATTGTTGTAACGGGTAGCACTAAAGCATCTTCGGCAAAAATTGAAGCGGCTGGCTATCAATTTAAGTTCCCGGAAATTGAAGGGGCATTGAAAGATATTTATGAAAACTAATACATTGAGTTAATTTAAAACGATAACCCATGTTTAAGCACAACAAAGCATTTAGTGGCTTTTCTGTTGATGATATTGCAAAAGCCAAACAGTTTTATGGCGATACCCTGGGCATAGCAATTAACAAAATGCCCGAAATGCACGGCATTTTAAAACTGCATATAGCAGGTAGCAACCCCATAGTAATATACGCTAAGCCAAACCACGTGCCGGCAACTTTTACTATACTTAATTTCCCGGTAAACAACGTTGCCGATGCCGTAACCCAACTTACCCAACGTGGTGTTCAATTTATAATTTATAACGAACCCAATTTTAAAACCGACCAACAAGGCATCTTTCACGGTGGCGGCCCCAAAATAGCCTGGTTTACAGACCCCGCCGGAAATATTTTATCGGTTATTGAGGAGGGATGAGGCTGGGTGGGGTGTTCAACTTATAATCATTAATATATAGGCACAAGTAGCTATCGCGCTTGCACTCGCTTCATGCTCAGCCAGGAAGGGCGTTTAATATTGGAGGTATAAAACCTTATTTCCTGCGATATTCTTTACTGTTAAGAAATGCTGGAGTAAGGCCATCTCTTTTCGTATTTTGCACAATAATTCTAATATTCAGAAAAATGAAATATTTAAATTTATTTTTATTGGCCGGCCTTATTTCATGCAGTGTCAAAACACATCTAACCATCCAAAAAGTAGTTATTTATAAACATTTTAGAAGAGCTGGCTCAACCGCAGAGGTTTCATCTACATTTTATTATAAATATGTAGATGAAATTGATACTAACAAGCATCCAATATCAGAGTTAATCAATAAAACAAAGTTTGCTGATATTCTTAATCGAGCCAAAGCAAGTAAGCATTATCCACGTAAAATTGGGGGTATTGCGTTAGGCGGAGAGTTTTATGATCATACTAATAAACATTATTTTATTATATGTTCGCCACAATACGTCGTAGATATGTCGTCAAAAATAAATTATGCAATTGAAAATACAGACGATCAAAAGTTTATTCAAAACACAATAACACAATTTGAGAAAAATTAATTTTCAAGTGCATGTTCACTGCATTTAATTCCCCATCCCGACAAGTACAAAGCGAGGGCAAGGGCGATAGGTACGCTGTGCTAATTTACACATTATGAGTATAGTTGCCTAAAACAGGCACAAGCAGCCTTTACACACATGCCAACCCGACATATTTGAGCCAGAAAGGGGAAAAAACATGCTTTTTAAATCACTATAGCTTGTTTAAAATATTGGAGCTTATCCTATATTTGGTTTAATGCTTAAAAATATCATCCTCTACATAAAGATCCTACATAATAATGCCTCCACTAAATATGGATTATACTTTATGATTTTTCTTTCTATGCTGTTAATAGCACAGATTATTGCTCAACTATTCACTTTAGCACAACTTAGTAAGGTTACAGGTAAAGTAACAGCAAAGAACGTGCATATAACATCTTACACTAGTGGCAGTAAATTTAGACAAGGTTCTGCAAACTATTCTCTAATTATTACCCTAGACAGCAGACAAATTTACAATGTGTATTTAGACAACGAAAACTGGAATATTTCTAACATTATTCAGTTAGGCGATACTGTGACTATTTATAATCCTACTTTAGCTTATAATATATTAAGTTTGGACTTTTTGGATTATGGAAGTAGGGTTAGTCAATTAGAATTAAGAAACCAGGTTTTGTATAGTTTTGGCCAACATAAGCGCCATCAATTGCCATTTATTTGTTTCCTACTAGTGGCTATCCTGCCATGCTATTATGTTCTATATAAATGGTGCAAGTCTGATTTAATCAGCAACTTCCTAAAAACAGAGGACACACATTGATGAGCATATCGCCTCGAACAGGCACAAGTAGCCTTTACACATATGCCAACCCGACATACTTGAGCCAGGAAGGGGAGCTTTGCAAAAAACACAGGCAGGACATCAATCTGAGGAAGGCCAACCAACACAACTTGCCGAAAAAGTCGGTTACCAATTGGTTTGGATAAAGCGGTTATAATCCTGTTTACTAATCAAATGGATCTGACATGAAAAAAATGTTGCTTTTTTTATTAGTTATACTCTCGATATACGGAGTTTGGTATATTATCAATAGAGTGAATAAGCCTAAAGACTGTAACCCATCTTCGAGGCGTTTTTTTTGCCTTGAAGATGGGCATTGTGCTACTACATGGGAAATGGATAATGGTGTAACCTATGTTATCCCTGGGAAATATTCAGAATCATCATGTCCGCCATCTTCAGAAAGTTATATTACATCACCATATAATGGGGTTATAGATATAATTTGGCAAAAAGACAATAATGGTATAATAGTCATGTTACAGGACGAAAGAAAACAAATTATACATAAATCACCAAAAGGTATTAAGATCATTGACTATAACCTAGATAAAAAGCATAATGATAGTGTCTTCCTTTATTTTGATAAAAATTACCGTCATTATAAAAACAACGTTAAATTCTTATCGATTGATCTCGGAGAAAGACATGGAAATAGTAATAAGGTCGTAAAAGATTATAAATAACCCCAAGTCCCAACTGCCGCAAGGGCTTATAGGCTACCGCAACGCTCTGTCTTGTGTGAACTCATGCCATGTGATTAAAGTAAAACCTTTACCCCGCTCCCTCATAAATTGTATCCAATGGATTTTTACCCCTTCCTGGAAGTATGAAGCGAAGGCGAGGGCATGCCAAACGCCTGTTAGCGGCTGGTTTTATTTATTGATAGTCGGGACAAGTCCGTGTTTTTTAAAAACTAATTTCATCTTTTCTATGTCAGGAGGTCCGCCAGCATTAACAATTTCTGCGATGTCCTTAAAATATTCAGGACCAATGAGCCCTGGGGTTGCAACTGCAAGTGCTTTAGCGGTTTGTTGTCCAAGGTTGTTAAATCCGTGTGCTATTCCTCTTGGAATAAATAAAGATTGT
>JANXTT010000063.1 GCA_025352225.1 Mucilaginibacter sp.
TCCCAAATGTGGCGCGATACCGGGCTACGCTACATCCCGTTTGGGATTGCAAAGGTAGAATAATTATCACCTTTCGCAAATACATTTTGAAAATTTTTAATAACATATACCATCAAAAAAACGCAGGGAAAACAGAAAATAATTAAACTGTTTTTTATCAACAAGTTACATCAAAAATTTTAGAAGTTAATTTTCAAAACCGCCAAATAAATGTATAAGCATGTTAATTACTTTCACGCGCTTTTATATATAAAACTATAGGCCCATTGCCAAAACTTGCCGGCGGAGTTATATCTACCATGCCTTTTTTAAATATTCCGGCATCCATATATTTACCTGTATAGGGCTGAAACCATTGCGCTTTCATGGGCTTATCTATCCCGGTTAAATTTAATGTAAAGGGTACGGCTGCTTTTTGAAAAACAACATATTCTTTTCCTTTATTAGCAAGGCAATAGCCTGCGCTGGTGAGTGTATCACTAGGTTTTAATAACCAATATTGAGTTTTGGTGAAAAAGTTATTAAAGGTTTTAAGATAGCTATAACCAGGAGGCGTTTCATCCGGGCGAATAACATCCCATGCGGTATAGGTATAATAATAGGCATTATACCCCCCGGCCATTTGTATTTCCCATATACGGAGTGCATCTTCTTCGGCAGATTCGGCGTGTGAATAGGTTTTATCATTTGCCCCATTAGGCCCTTGTTCATATCCCGACTCAACATTCATTACCGGCCAGTTGTTCTGAGCCAATTGTTTTAATGTGGTTGCATGCAAGTGATCTGATTGCTCCTGGTGGCTGCGATAATCTACCAAACCATTATATGCACCGCTGTCATAGGTTTTAATATCAGTATGTACTGTTAACAAACGTTGGTAGGGGTCAATAGAGCGGATATACTTGAGGCGGCCCACTTTATAATCCACAGATTTTTCGTTATTAGCTTCTTTTGCCAGATCCCAGGTAATATTTGGATAGGCGGCGTAACGGGCAATTATCCATTTATAATACATGTCATCTTCGGCGGTGTTATTTAGGGGCCAGTTTACTTTTTTGTTATATACCTTTAAGTAAAGATGGGCTATAATTCCGCGCTGATACAGGGCATACATCATCTTATCAAAATGTTGCCAGTAAGCTATATTAAAGCGGCTAAAGTCTGGCTTGTCATTTATACCTTCCCATGGGTATAATGCCGACGGCCCATAATCATCAGCGGCCGTTTTGCCTGGTCGCCAAAAGGTATCATAGGCATACGCATTGATCAGGATAAAATTAAAACCGTATGATGTTAATTTATCCAAAAAGGAGTTTATTACCGGGAGCTTATTGTTGTTTTCATCCAATGCCCAAAGCCAGTTGCATTCATACCCATCCGGAAACCAATGCGTACCATCTTCATAAACAAAATGATGCGTGTTATTTGGTTCAACCAGTAAAGCACCATGTATTTTTTTGTTGACATTTTTGGTGCAAATAAATTGGATCTTTTTATCACTAAGGTCGATTACATCGGCATGTGTGGTTAACAACCAACTACCTTCTACCATGGGCGAAAAGCGCACTTTCCAGGTTCCGTTACCATCATAAAAACCAGGAAGTATTAATTTAGCTCCTTTAGGCCCCCTAAACTCTGCCCAAAATGTTACCTTATAAGGATTATCAGCAGTTACGGGGCTCTTAAACTCAAAATCATAAGGTTGCCATTTGGGGATATTTAATACCGCGGCATTTGCTGGTAATATTACCAGCAAATAAAATATTGATAAAAAACCTGCAAAACGGTTTAAGTTGTTCATTTTTTAATATTTATATTATTCAAGTGTTCCATTATAACTACCTCCGGGAAGTACTGTTACTGCATACCGCCCATCAGCCATATATTTAATGTGCATTTTGTTAATGGTTAACACAGGGATTTTGCCTTTAAGCGGAAAATATACCCTTGCTTTAGCACCAGGCGGTATACTAAATTTAAAGTTCAACGCTTTACTGGTTTGCGTCCATGCAACGTTAACTAAACCATGTTCGGTAACTACAGTACCCCGCGCTTGAGTTAGATAGCCGAGTTGCGGTTTTATAATAATCAGCTTTGTTGTTAAAGGGAGGTTAACCGTTACACCTAAAATATGTGTGCACATAAAAATGGCCGGCACGGTACCATAGTCGTGAAAAGGCCTGCTCTTTCGCTCAAAATGTTCTAGTACGGTGAAGCCTTTATTATTAGGCCCGTACATAAATTTGTATTTATCTTTTATAACATTTATAGCATTGCTATCCCACAATTCAGTATCGAGGCTATATAAATAATTTAGAAACCAGGGAAAAATAGAGGTAGAAAAGCTTTTAGATGCCTGATCATAATTATCCATTAACCATTTATTTACCCAAACGGCCTTTACGGGATCAACAATACCACGGTCAAGTGGTAAGAGTGCCGAAATATAGGTAGGTTTATATGCTGTAGAAGCATTGAATAATTTTGCCGAATCATTCCAAAGCACCGTATTAAATGCTTTGTAAAGCACTTTAGATGATTGCCTATATAATGCTACTGCCGGCTTATCCCCAATTATTTTTCCTAAATACGCACCGTCTTGAAATGCTTTATATACAAAAGCATTAACACTAGCGCCCTCGCAGGTAACATATGCCAGCGGATTGCCCGTACCTATAAATTCCCGTGCTTTAATAAGGCCGCTTTCGGTACGTTTTTTTAAAAACCAGGATAATTGTCCTTTAAGAACGGGCCACATTTCCTTTACAAAAGCAACATCACCGGTATATTGGTAATACTCGCGGAGCGATTGCACCCAATTACATGCATAATCTTCAATATAGGCATGTATATCAAACCGGCTGGATGGGTGGTGGGCCTTAACGCGACCGTCGGCATCGGCACTTTGGGCTATATCCCGTAATATTTTACGGATAAGGCGCGGATCGCCATAAGTGTTTCCTGGCCCTGTAAACGCTACACGGGTAAGGGGGTATTCAATTGTTGATGCATCGCCCATCCACTCTGCACGTTCCCAGGCACAGTCTTGGTAACCATCTTCGGTTATCTGCTGCATGGTATGCATACTCATTTCCCAGAGGCGGTTCAACACCGTGTCAGAACATAAAAAGCTGCCGCTTAACTTTAAAGGATAAATTCGGTTATAAAAATGAATTTCATGTATAGTAACCGGCCCGGAGCTTTTTATTTGCAGCAACCCGTCCGTTATCCCAAAAGAGTCAAACGTACGGAACTTTTGCCTGCCTGCTTTTGTGGTATAGGTTAAGCCTCCTACTTTTATTATGGTTGCGGCGGGGGCTTCTATATCCATCTCAACACTTAATAAATAGTTGCGCTCAAAGTTGATCTTTATCGTGTCGTTTATGGTTTTGGGCAGGTTTTGCTTAGCAAAGATCTCGTTTTCGGATAGTAAAGGAATAGAACGTTTATGCAGGCCGCCCCAAGCTGTACCTGGTATTAGTATAGATGCCTGCCACTTCGAATCGTCAATGCCGGGGGCCAGGCAATCCTCATTTTCTTTGGTGGCATCTATAAATTCATTAATGCCGTTCCATTTGGATCTGGCAGGCTTAAAGCGTGTGTCAGCACTGCATTTCCAGGAGGTATCGGTAATAACCGATAGATCATCAACGTTTAAACAAAAGGTAAAGCCCGGGTTGTGCATCATACGTTGCCCGTTAACTATACCGCCATAAACCAATACCGCAATCGTGTTTTTACCTTTATTAAGGTATGCTTTAATATCAATTTTATCATACTCCGGCCATTTAGGGTCAAACCGCGATGGCCCGGAAAGGATGTAACGCCCGTTAATATATAACCCGTAATAAGAGTCGGCAAATAAATAAACATGGGCTTGTTTAAAATTATTTTTAATGACCACCTGCTTCCTGAAAACTACCGATGTTTCATTGCCTTTTGCCCAAATAAACGCATTTTGGAGCTTTTGTGCTATCTTGTTATCATTACTAAAAGCAGTGGTTGCCCATAATATAAATAAGGTAAAGAGTATTGGTCTATACATTTTAAGGAATAATAGAGGTAAAATTATAAACACCCGAAACTACGTTATAAACCGCAATTAATTTATCCGCATGTTTAAGTTTAACGCCTTGAACTTGTGTAATTGCTTTACCACTTTCTTTTACCGCCGCGGCCGAAATAGCAGGCACATAAATAGTGGCAGTAGTATTTGGCGGCACTACAATGTGTAACGTGATATTTTTGCCTGCTCGTTTCCATTCGCTTATTATTTTGCCTTGTACAGCATTATAGCTTCCTTTCACTCCGGTTAAATCACCCACAATGTTTGGGTTTATGATGAAATTTTTAAACCCGGGTTTTTCGGGATCCATCTGTATCCCGGCAAGGTTATGATAAAACCATTCGATAATATGCCCAAGCATAAACTGATTTTGTGAATTATCCCTAAAAGCATCCCAGGTTTCGGGCAAAGCGGTGGCACCCATTTTTAATTGATACCCATAACCCGGCTGAGTGGTTTGGTTATTTATTTTGTATATGATATCAGAGCGGCCACCATCAGCTAAGGCGTTCAAAACATATCGCCAACCAACTTCGCCGGTTGTGTTTTCGTAATTTCTATCATACAGATCCTTTACCAGGTTGTTTAATACATCCTGCCTGTTAACCGTATCAACCAACCCCATTACCAAAGCCATTGCGTTGGCGCACTGCGACCCGGTTCCGTATTGTTTGGTATTGTTGTTGAAAAACTTTTTATTGAATGCTACTTTAATACTTTCGGCTAACTTTTGTTGCTTGGCTAATTCTTCAGCGTTTTCAATCAGCTTGGCCGATTTAGCTAAAATATCCGCATTGCCAAAGTAAAAAGCGGTTGATACCAGCTCTTTTGGTGTATTCGGACTAGTTTTGCGGCCTTCCCAGTCGCCTTTGCCTACAGCTGCTATTCCATTATTGGCCTTGCTTGTTAAAAACTCCACGTAAGCTTTCATCATGGGGTAATTTTGCTTTAGCACGGCAACATCTCCTGTCCATTGGTATTGCTGCCATGGTAATAATACGCCCGAACTGCCCCATTCAATAGCTTCGCGCCAATCCGCGCCAAACCTGGTTAGTTCGGGAGCTATACATGGTATTAAACCATTATCTTGCTGGGTATCATGCATATCGCTGATGATTTTGCCAACCAGGGGGCGCATATCATAATTATAGCGGAAGGAAGGCCCATGTAAATGATCCTGTTCCAGCCATCCTAAACGTTCGCGGTGCGGGCAATCACTAATCACGCTTTTCATGTTGCTAACCTCGGCCCACCCAATCATTTTGTATATGCGATTAAACAGTTCATCAGAACAAGAAAATTCTCCTGCCGGGGGATTATCTGAATGCACTACCAGGCCTGCTATGGAGGTTAATAGAGGTACTTCTGTACCCCCCGCCGCTGGGATGCACTCCACCTGGTAATAACGGCAGCCCGTTGTAAAAAACTTAGCCATATAATGCTCATCTCCTGCTCCTGAAAGCGTGAATTGGCTATAAGCCCGTCCGTTATAATTGTTATGGAACAATGTGCCATCAGCCTGAAGCAATTCGCTTGGTGTTATTTTAATAACAGAGCCAGCCAGCCCGGTTGCAGTAATGCTGGAAATAAATGAAGCTTGCTGGCCCAGGTCATAAATAGTTACATTGGGTTTAACCACCGTACTGCTTATCGGTTTATAGGTTTGAAAAGCCCGTAGGGGAGGGGCAGCATGCGTAATGCCTTTTAATTGCCCGCCAGGCCCGTTGGAAAGTTCAACAGGCAGCCATGCTGACTCATTAAAATTAGCTTTATCCCAGTTGTTTTCAACTTTACGGGCATCCCAATCTTCGCCACCGTAAATACTGGAAAACGTCATGGGGCTATGGCCCGCACGCCAGGTACCATCCGTAACCATAGTGGCTATGGTTCCGTCATTATACTCAAATTGTATTTTTGCTATAGCCTGCAAACGACCCCAGGTTCGTTCAAACTTGGCATACCGCCCTCCTTTTTTTACCCTGTACATACCATTAGAGAGCAGTATGCCAATGGCATTTTGCCTGTTGTTTAACAAGGCTGTTATATCATAAGTATCATACAAACAAGTCTTGCTATATTCCGTCCAACCGGGATTGAGCAGTGTTTCTGTTGGTTTATTTCCGTTGATCGTCATTTCATACTGCCCCAAGCCGCAGATAGAAATTACCGCGCGCTTAAGGCCTGGTTTTAAAACAAAAGTATGGCGCAATAAAAAGGTGCTGTTTACCGCGCTATCTAATGTTGGGGGCGCAGTTATCCAACTTGCCCCGGCCCAGTCACCGTGATTGAGTACCCCCATTACCCATTGGTTAATAGCACTCCAGGCCGAAACATTGTTGTTTTGATCCCATACCCTAACCTTCCAAAACACCTGCTGCCCTGATCGCAGTTGCTTACCTGCATAAGTAATTCCGCTTGTATGATCAGACAAGTACTTGCGGGTATCCCATAGATCGCCTTTATCGCTATTTAAAATTTCGGGAGCGGAAGCAACAAGTATTTGATACGCTGTTTGCGAAAGGCCTCTATCGGTAGTATTATTAGCTTGTAATATCCAACTTAAATCAGGGTTTAGGGTATCAATACCTAATGGGTTAACCCGATAAGCGCATTGCAAACTAACAGGTGGTTTAAACGGGGATACAGTTTGTGCAGGTATAGTGCGGGCAATCAAACCTGCTGATGCAGTAAAGCTTACAGCTAAAATAAAGAATGAAAAAACTGAAAAACATATCAGCTTAAGTTTTACATTTTTCATTAGAAATATAATGGTCAATAATTGAAATAAGAATAAATGTCATTCAATTATTATTATTTTGCATCCTGTTGTGTCCTGTATGCTTGTGGTTGCTAACTTAAATATTACATTTAGTTTTCAATAGTCCCATCTTATTTCACGTCTTTTATACGCGGTTTAATTCAGAAAAACAATGTAACAATTTAAGATATTTTACTGTCTAAATAATATGATATCCAGAACAATATTTCTTATTTTCTTTTTAACAATAGCACTATCATCCTACGCGCAAAAAAAGTACACCATTAGCGGCATTATTAAAGACCGGGCAACGGGTGAACAACTCATTGGCGCAACAGTTAGAATAAAAGAACTCCAGCAAAGCGGCGCAAGTACTAATAGTTATGGCTTTTACTCACTAACAGCACCCGAAGGTGAATATACCTTGCTGTTTACTTACATAGGGTACGAAACCATTATCCGTAAGGTATCGTTACACCAAAGCGAAACCATTCCAATTGCGTTATCATCCAAAAGCGATTTACAAGAAGTAGTGATTAGCGCTAACAAGCCTAACAATGATAATATAGCTTCGCCGCAAATGGGGGTTGAAAAATTGAACATGGCACAGATCAATAACGTACCTGTGCTAATGGGCGAAAAGGATATTTTAAAAACCATATCCTTATTACCAGGCGTAAAATCGGCAGGGGAGGGCAATACTGGTTTTTATGTTCGGGGCGGCGCGTCTGATCAAAACCTGATACAACTTGATGAGGCTACGGTATATAACGCGTCGCACTTGTTTGGCTTCTTTTCAACATTTAATTCCGATGCGATAAAGGATGTAAGTTTATATAAAGGCGGTATGCCTGCTGAATATGGAGGCCGCTTATCTTCGGTTCTGGATATTAAAATGAACGAAGGGAACAACAAGAACTTTACGGTTCAGGGTGGATTAGGGCTTATTTCGTCGCGAATTAAAATAGAAGGCCCTTTGATTAAAGATAAAGGATCGTTTATGGTAAGCGCCCGCCGTACCTATATTGATATTTTTTTAAACGCATCGTCAGACACCACCATTAAAGGCAGCACTTTATATTTTTACGATATTAATGCCAAAGCAAATTATCATTTTAATGATAGAAATGCAATTTACGTTTCCGGATATTTTGGTAAAGACGTGCTGGGTTTGGTAAACACTTTTGGCACTAACTGGGGTAATGCTACCTGCACGGTTAGATTTAATCATTTGTTCAATAACAGGTTGTTTTCAAACACATCTCTGGTATTCAGCAATTACAATTATACTATACAAAGCTTTAGTAGTAACGACAATTTTAAAGCGACTTCAAAAATAACAGATATTAACCTTAAAGAAGACCTTCAGTATTCCATAGGCAATGATCATACCCTTAAATTTGGATTGAATATTTTGCATCATGCTATTGCGCCGGGAGATATCACAACCACAGCGTCTTCCAGTTTTAACAGCAAAAGTGTAGAGCAACGGTACGGCTTTGAAAACGCTGTTTATTTAAGCGACGAATGGAAGGTGAACAACAAGTTGACCTTGCTATACGGTGCCCGGCTAAGCGGAATGTTTTTATTAGGCCCCGGCACTATAAAAACTTACGATGTGGCTGGGAATACAACCAGTTCAACATCTTATGGATCGGGATCTATCGTTAAAAACTACTTTAATTTGGAGCCCCGGTTTTCTGCCGGTTATACCATCAATGATGAGAACGCCATTAAGGTTTCTTATAATCGCAATACGCAAAACATACATTTGCTTAGTAATTCCACAAGCAGTACACCAACAGACCTGTATGTAATGAGCAGCAACAATATTAAGCCCGAAATAGCCGACCAAATATCAACAGGGTACTTTAAAAACTTTAAGGAGAACAGCTATGAATTTTCGGCGGAGGTATATTATAAATGGCTGCAAAACCAAATAGATTATAAAGATGGCGCGCGGCTAATAGCTAATCAGGACGTAGAATCGCAGTTGACATTTGGCTCGGGCAGGGCCTACGGACTGGAACTGTTTTTAAAGAAAAAGTATGGCCGTTTTAACGGATGGGTGGGTTATACCCTATCGCGCACGGAACGAAAATTTGATGCCATTAACAATGGTAATTATTACCCGGCAAGGCAAGACCGTACACATGATGTTTCTGTTGTAGGCATCTACCAATTAAATAAACGCTGGACGTTTTCGGGAGCTTTTATTTATGGTACAGGGAACGCGGTTACTTATCCAACAGGCAAATATAACATAGGAGGGTTAACTACATACTCCTATTCCGAACGGAACGGCTATCGGCAACCACCCTCAAACAGATTAGATGTTGGCGCTGTACTAGAAGGTAAAGAACATAAACACTATCATTCCAGCTGGACATTTGGCATCTACAATATTTATGGTTATCGAAACCCTTATATCATTTCGTTTCGCGATAGTAAAACCGTGCCGAATACCACAGAAGCAGTGGAGACAAGTATTTTTGCCACAGCTATCCCGTCTGCCACCTGGAACTTTAGATTTTAATTTAAGACTTTCGAAAATGAAAAACGTCAAATTTTATATATCCGGTTTATTAATAACATTGATAACAATATCATGTACCAAAGTAATTGATTTGAATTTAGGCAACGATACAGGTAAGTTGGTAATTGAAGGTAACATTACCAACCTTCCCGGAACTCATTACATTAAGCTAAGCCAAAATGTATCATTCACCAATACCAACACCTACCCTGCGGTAACCGGGGCCACTATAACCGTAACCGACCAGGCAGGCAATATCTATAAACTACCAGAAGGCCCTGCCGGAACTTATTCAATTAACCAGTTTGCCGGTATGAGCGGTAATACTTATACCATGAATGTTTTAACTAACGGAAAGAATTATACTGCCAGCTCCACCATGCCTGATGTAGTGGTACTGGATTCTATAACGCCCAAAAGCAATGAATTTAATCGTAATAATAAGGAAGTGACCGTACATTTTAAAGACCCTGCCGGAGTACCTAACCAGTATAGATTTGTAATGTATGTAAACGATGTGCAGGTTAAAAGTGTTTTTGCAATGAATGACGATTTTACCGATGGCAGATACGTTAATTTGGACCTCAACCAAAACGACATTGATATGAAAGCAGGCGATAAGGTAACGGTAGAAATGCAATGTATTGATAAACCTGTTTACACTTATTGGTACACGCTATCCAGACAACAGGCAAATGGCCCCGGCGGCGGTGTTACGCCAACAAATCCGCCTAATAATATAACCAATAACGCTTTAGGTTATTTTAGCGCGCATACCAGTCAAAGCAAAATGATTATAGTTAAATAATGGCTATTGCAGATACAACCGGTTCAATCATTTATTTTAAAGGAAGAGGCTAAATAACCTCTTCCTAAAAATATACAACTTACATTTTACTGCTGGTATCCTTTTTCATTTTGCCATGATCCATCTTGCTCATTTTGCCATGATTCATTTTGCTCATCTTACCATGGTCCATCTTGCTCATTTTACCATGGTCCATTTTGCTCATTTTGCCGTGATCCATCTTGCTCATTTTGCCGTGATCCATTTTACTCATTTTACCATGGCTCATTTTAGAAGTATCGCTTTGTAAAGTTCCGGCAACGGATTTAGCCTGAACATTAATAGCAAGGCAAGCAACAACTACAGCGGTGATACCGCCTTTAAGAAATTGTGATTTGAAATTTTGAATTTTCATTTTGGGTTATAAGTTAAATTTCACTCTTAGTCGTTAACTCATAACACACCTTACAAACAATTTCATTTATTTTTAAGTTCCTTTTCAATACGATCCTGGAGCGTCATTTTAAAATCATTGCCAAGCTTTATTTCATTTGATGCACCATGAAACAGTTGCCGGATCATCCTGTTAATTATAATACTCTGTTTTTGAAATAGCTTACAAACGTCACATCCGGCTAAATGGATCCTCAACTCTAGCCTTTCACGCAGCGTTAATGTACCCACTTGTTTTTTTTCAATTAATAATGTGGCTTTTTTACAGTTGTATATAATTTTCTTTAACTCATTCATATCCGCTCTCCTTTACGTCCAATTTTTTTGAAGGCATGCCCTCAGGTTAAGTTTAGCACGATGGATGATCACCCAAAAATTGGAAGGCGTAACTTTCAATTCGCTGCAAATAACCTCGGTTAATTCATCGTCCATGTGTTTCATGGTAAAAACAGACAGCCATAACGCCGGAAGCTTTTGCATGCACTTTTGCAAGATGCGATTAAACTCCTTCTTTATTAACGGATCATGAGGGTCAAAATTAATGTCACGCGGGCTGTGCGCTTCCTTCCAATGTCCATCTGTATGGTTAAAAAAATCATCCTCCTGCCCAGTAGCTATATTATCCGTTATTTTTAGTAACCCCGAAGATTTTTTACGGTAAATATCAATAATCTTGTTTTTTATAATAGCCGTAAGCCAGGTACGTTCTGAACATTTGCCTTCAAATTTGTCCATTTTTTGTAATGCAGCCAGAAAGGTTTCCTGAACCAGGTCTCTGGCCTGATCTTCATCATTAACCCGGGTTATGGAGTAGGTATATAAGTAATCTGCATATCGCTCCACCCATTTATGAGGGTCAACAAGTTCATTTTCTATTACATTTGTTTCTATGCTTTTATATCCGGGCATTGGCAGGCTGTTTACGTAAATATAGTAAGGAAATATTTCGCCATCGTATTAAAAGATAATCATTTTCGTACTTAGTCGTTCTTAGTTATAAGTCCTTACATATTTATTAAATTTATTGTAAGGATTGTATCCCGATACCGACAAAGGCTATAAACTTATTAACCATTGCCATGATGAAAACAATAACCATAGCCCTGCTTTCGGCTTTCTTAATAAATGCAGCACCTGCATCAAAAGCAATTACTGGTGCTAAAAGCACTCGTGATACCAATGTTAACGCAAAAGGGTATGCCGTAATTGAACTCTTCACTTCCGAAGGTTGCTCCAGCTGCCCGCCTGCTGATGAATTGGTGGCTAAGATCCAAAAAGAAACCAACGGCCAACCTGTTTATATCTTAGCCTTCCATGTAGATTATTGGAACCACCTGGGTTGGAAAGATGTATTTAGCAATGCCGACTATTCAAAGCGGCAACGTCAGTATGCCAGTTGGTTAAACCTGCAATCGGTATATACCCCTCAAATTGTTGTTAATGGTAAAATGGAGTTTGTAGGGTCAGAAGAAGGCACCTTACGTAATGCCATTAAAAGTAGCCTGCAAAAAACTCCATCCGTACAATTGACTATAAATGATGTTAAAATTACCCAGGGGCAAGTAAACATGCAATATCATACGGCAGGTGCTGTAGGTAAAAATACCGCTTTGGTTTTATCTATAGTACAAAAATCGGCTCAAAGTAAAGTTCAAAGCGGCGAAAACGCGGGGCATACTTTATCGCATGTTCAGATTGTGCGCAAATTGCAAAGTATGCCATTAAATAGTAATAATAACGGTACTGCTAACATTCTATTACCACCCAACCAGAACATCCATAACCTGGTGCTTGTTGCTTTTTTACAAAAACAATCTAATGGTGAAATTATTTCCGCTGCTAAATTTGATTTGAATTAAATTTCATATAATTGATGTTATTTATAAACCCATGCGTAAAACATCAGTCAAATTATTATGTACTCTTTTATGGGTTTTAGTACCCTTTTTAGCTAACGCTCAAACTCAGCCTAAGAAGGCCCGGGTTATTGTGATGACCGACGGGGAAGTTGACGACCGTAGCTCCATGGTGCGGTTTTTACTCTATACTTGTGATATTAACCTTTTAGCCATTATTCAAACTAATTCGGTATATCAAAAGTCGGGGCATAGCAAGGAGGGGTGGCTGGCCAAAGAAACCAATGCCTACGAACAGGTTTACCCCAACCTGATCAAGCATAATCCCGATTACCCAACGGCTGCCGAAATAAGGAGCAAGAGTTTTATTGGAGATGAAGATATCCAACACCTGATAAACATTGTTAATGTAAACCCCTGGAAAGAACAAAAACCGGGAACTAAAATAGAGTATATGCCGGATACATGGCCCAATACACCCGGTTCTGATAAGATAGTACAGCTTTTGTTGGATAAAGACCCTAGTCCGGTTTATATAGAAGCATGGGGTGGTGGCAATACTGCGTCTAAAGCGTTCTATAAGTTAAAAACCGAGTACCCAAATGATTATGACAGGGCTATTTCAAAAGTTACAATGTATAACATCTGGTATCAGGACAACGCGGGTAACTATATCGAAACCTATCATCCCAAAGTAACGATGATCTACTGCAACTCATTTAACGCTACCTGGGCTTACCGGATCCAAACCAATACTGCCGACTTTATAAAGAATGGCGTTCAGAACAACCATGGCCCACTTGGTACGCTTTACCCACAAAAGTATATCAGCGAAGGCGACTCTCCATCATTTTTTTATACCATGTATAACGGGTTAAGGAATTATGAAAACCCCACATACGGCGGATGGGGTGGGCGCTTTACCAAATTGCCAGGCTTACCCAATGTGTATGTTGATGCTGCTGATGATGGTGACATCAACAAAGCTATTGGCCGGTGGGTTAAAGAGGTAAACCACGATTTTGAAGCCAGAATTAATTGGTGCGTTGCCAACAAGTTTAGCGATGCTAACCACAAGCCCGTTATTAAAATGAAACAAGGCGACCGTTTAGCTAAAGCCGGCCAAAAGATAGTTTTAGACGCCGGTAAAACTACCGACCCTGACGGTAACAACCTCACTTATAAATGGTGGCAATATAAAGAAGCAGGTACCTATGATGGCCTGGTAACGCTTAACAACCCAACCAATGCTAAGGCAAGCTTTGTTGTACCAAAGGTAAACGAACCCAAAACTATCCATATTATTTTGGAGGTTACTGATAACGGCACACCTGCGCTGGTATCGTACAAGCGAATAATCATAACAGCTACGCCATAATTTTATACGCAGTAACTGTGAAAAATAGATACCCATAGTTGAAACATTGTTGAGCTTATTTGTTTTTATCCAACACCTCAAACCTGATTTGTAACCTCGCCCCATTGGCATCAACTAAGGTTAGGCTGTGTTTGCCTGCTGATGGATTTAAAGCAAATTGATGGTAATCTACAGTTTCGCCAATATAACGATCATCCAGATGCCAGAATATTTTGATGCCCGGTTGCCTGTGGGCCGCGGTACAGATCATCCGCCCACGGCTGCCATCTGCTTCCAGCGGTACGTAAACTTTGGCCCCTTCTTTTGGGTAAATCAGCTCCATTGGCCGCTGCTGCTGGGCCGGCGAACAGCCTTCCCTGAACGGGGGAAGTGCTTTGTATTGGTAGTTTTTGGTCCTGTAATAAAATTCCATAGCGGGTGGTAATACAAACCACGGCTGATGAACCATGTTTCCCGGCGTTTCGCAAGCTGATGTTACCTGCCATTTGCGGCTGGCATCTAAATGTATCAATTGATGGTAAGCGCAAACCGGGGCTCTTAATCCGCTTTTAGGTACCCACATCGTATCAACATTATTGCAGTTTTCTCCCGCCCTGTAACCGCTTTCGTGGCAAACGCCAATCCTAGCCATTTCTCCTACAGGCATATCAAACCAATCGCGGGCAATCGGTAACTGCCTAAAAATTTCAAACATGATGGGGGCGGCAGTATTTACACCTATCAATCCGGGCCTGCCTTCGCCATTGGTGTTACCCACCCAAACCCCAACTACGTATTTTGGTGTAACACCAATGGCCCACCCATCCCGAAAGCCAAAGCTTGTCCCGGTTTTCCAGGCAACACGCTGGGTGGAGCTAAATTGTTGCCACAATAGTTCATCGCCGGGCCTCATCACTTCTTCCATAGCCTGAAAAGTGTAATAGATGGACGCCGCGTCTAATAGTCCGCCTTTTTCTAAAACAGGTTTAACCACTTCAGTTGTAGTGTAACAAGGGTTATGGAAATCGTTAGCATCATAAAGCCCTTTATATTGGTGATAATGGTTAAGCACCCTCGCCATATCAGCGTAAGCGCCGCTTAGTTCCCAAAGGTTGTTTTCGCCACCACCTAAAATCAATGATAAACCGTAAAAATCTGCGGGTTGCTTTAAGGTAGTAATACCCGCCTTGCGTAAAAAAGCATGGAAACGTTCGTATTTAAAGCGTTGCAACATGCGTACAGCAGGTACATTTAACGATCTGGCCAGGGCTTTGGATGCCGGTACAGCGCCGTCGTAACCCAGGTCAAAGTTTTCGGGGTGATAGCCGGCTATCTGCGTGGGTATATCCGGAATGATACTATTAGGCAATATCAACCCATCGTGAAGCATAGATGCATACAGCAAAGGCTTTAAGGTGCTACCCGGGCTGCGCGGGGCGGCTATAACATCAACATTGCTCTCCAGTTCGGGTTCATCGGTATGGTAGATATTGCCTGCATAGGCCAGTGTTTGCCCGGTAGCCACATCCAGCACAATGGCGGCTCCGTTTCTGATGTCATTTGCCTTAAGCACCTGGTGGTGTCGCTCTAAAATATCCTTAACATTTTGCTGCAGAGTAGCATTAATTGATGTTTTAACCCGCGTTCCATTTTGTTGGTCAGCCGCATGGTCTTTTTTAAACCGATCAAGCAGGTGTGGGGCAAGTTGTGGCAGCGGCATGGGCCTATCGGGTACGGGCTCTAGTTTAGCCAGGGTCGCCGTTAGGGCATCAATGGTATGCTCACGGCATAACCTATCTAACAGCAGGTTCCTTTTTTTGATGAGGATGAGCCGGTTTTTACCGGGATGTACCAACGATGGGGAATTGGGCAAAACTGCCAAAGCGGCCATCTCGCCCCACGAAAGCTTATCCGGGCTACGGCCAAAATACCGCCACGACGCGGCGTCCAACCCAACCACATTGCTGCCAAATGGAGCGTTGCTGGTATATAAGGCCAGTATAGCTGCCTTGGGCCAGGTTAGCTCCAAACGCATAGCCCGTATCACCTCTAATACCTTTTGCCATACCGTACGGTGATTGCGGGTAGCCAGCCTTATAACCTGCATGGTTAAGGTACTGCCGCCGCTTACTACATGCCCCGCCTTCAAATTCTGCCTTATGGCCCTGCCCAAAGCCAAGGCATCAAAACCCGGGTGATGCTCAAAACGCTTATCCTCAAACGCGATGATGCATGCTTTAAACTTAGGCGGTACGTTAGCATTGTATGGAAACCGCCATTGCCCGTCCGATGCGATAGATGCGCCCAATAATTGCCCCTGGTTATCATCAACCACAAATGACGTTGGCGACCGGAATAAATGCCGAGGCAAACAAAACCAAAATAACACAACCAACCCCAATAATATAGACGTGAAAATAATTATTTTAGTTTTTTTTTTCAATGTGCAAATGCTTTTTCACCCGTCCCTTTTCGGGTATCAATACCTCCGGCCGGAGCTCCTGAATATAGGTATAATATTCATTGTGTCAACTAGCTTTTAATTAGTATCAAGTAGTTAGTATCAAGTATTTTTTAAAAACAGACATGGGTAAAAATGGGTGTTTTTAAAATAGTATCAAGTAGTTAGTATCAGGTATCAAGTATTTTTTAAAACGGGACATGGGTAAAAATGGGTATTCTTTAGTTTGTATCAAGTATTTTTTAAAACGGGACATGGGTAAAAATGGGTGTTTTTAAAATAGTATCAAGTATCAAGTAATTTTAAAAAGGGACATGAGTAAAAATGGGTATTCTTTAGTTTGTATCAAGTGGCTAGTATCAAGTATCA
>JANXTT010000075.1 GCA_025352225.1 Mucilaginibacter sp.
GAGTCGTTTTTTGCCTTGGTTAAAATAGGTTCAACATAAATGCGCAAAGCTTTTGCTTTAGCTAATGTAGTTGTAATGCGCTTGTGTAAGATAAGCGAAGAAGCCATGTTACCTAACATCGCCTTACGGTGACTGTTGGTACGGCCTAAATGGTTTACTTTTTTTCCGTGTCTCATTGTATTGTTATTGTTTTCACGTGCATACCGTCAGGCGAGTATATCAAGCCCGGGAATTATGCTCTCGCTTATTGTTTATATATTAGTATTGCGATCTTATTCTTCGTCTAATTTAAATTTAGACAGGTTCATACCAAAAGACAAGCCTTTTGATTTAACCAGATCCTGAATTTCAGTTAATGATTTTTTACCAAAGTTTCTGAATTTTAACATATCAGCAACATCGTAAGAAACCAGATCAGCCAGGCTGCGGATATCAGCAGCTTTTAAGCAATTTAACGCACGCACCGAAAGGTCAAGATCAACCAATTCAGTTTTCAAAATTTTACGCATGTGTAAAATTTCTTCATCAACCTCTTTAGTTTCTTCTTTTGCTTGTGCTTCAAGCATCATGTTCTCATCAGAAAACAACATAAAATGCTGGATCAAAATTTTAGCCGCTTCTTTAAGCGCGTCTTCCGGATGAACAGAACCATCTGTAGCGATGTCCAAAACTAATTTTTCATAGTCTGTTTTTTGTTCAACACGATAATTTTCAATCGTATATTTTACATTTTTGATTGGTGTGTAAATAGAGTCAATCGCTATTACACCAATCATTGCATCAGGGTTTTTATTCTCTTCGCTTGGAACATAACCACGGCCTTTAGCAACTGTCAACTCAATTTCGAGCGTTACTGCTGAATCCATGTTGCAAATAACCAAATCAGGATTTAATACAGTAAAGTTGTTGGAGAACTTAGTGATATCGCCTGCATGAAAAGCATCCTGACCGTTGATGATCACAAATATTTTTTCAGAATCTCCTGATTCACCTGTTTTTTTCATACGAACTTGTTTTAAGTTCAATATGATTTCGGTAACGTCTTCAACCACACCTTTGATGGTTGAAAACTCATGAGTTACTCCTGAAAATCTAACAGAAGTAATCGCATAACCTTCCAATGATGAAAGTAAGATACGACGTAAAGCATTACCAATGGTTATCCCGAAGCCTGGTTCTAATGGACGAAATTCAAACGTACCATCAAAATCATTTGATTTCTGCATGATAACCTTATCTGGTTTTTGAAATGCTAATATTGCCATTTATATCCTTGTTTATGTTTGCTAATTGGATGAATTAAACCGGAAAAAATGATTGGCGATAAGCCAATCATTTCCCGGATAAGTATCATTATATTATTTTGAGTACAACTCGACGATTAAATTTTCCTTGATGTTTTCTGGAATCTCATCGCGGTTTGGATAGTTAAGAAATTTCCCTGTTAAATTAGAAGGATCCCACTCCAACCAGCTGTGTTTATTTATTCTTCTGCCTGCTACTGAGTGCGTAATTGATTCCATAGTTTTTGATTTCTCGCGAACTGCAATTACATCACCTGCTTTTAATGCATACGAAGCAATATTTACTACTTCGCCATTAACAGTAATATGTTTGTGGCCTACTAACTGACGTGCACCTGATCGTGTTGGAGCGATACCTAAACGGTAAACAGCATTATCCAAACGGGCTTCTAAGAACTTTAATAAGTTTTCGCCTGTGATACCCTCTTTAGCTGATGCACGATGAAACAAGTTTTCGAATTGTTTTTCTAATACACCATAAGTGTATTTAACTTTCTGTTTCTCCATCAACTGAGTTGAATACTCAGATTGCTTTCCTCTTCTTTTTGAGGCACCATGCATTCCTGGTGGATAATTTTTTCTTTCTAGCGCTTTATCAGGACCGAAGATTGGTTCTCTGAAACGGCGCGCAATTTTGGATTTTGGACCTGTATATCTTGCCATTTTTATTTGTTTTTAAAGTATCATATGGCCCGCAGCCATTGACTCTTAGCTTTAAAAAATTAATTATTAAACTCTTCTTCTTTTTGAAGGACGGCATCCATTGTGTGGAAGCGGAGTAATGTCCTTAATGGTTGTTACCTCAATGCCGGCAGTTTGCAAAGTACGGATTGCTGATTCACGACCAGAACCCGGACCTTTTACAAATACTTCTACTTTACGTAAGCCTAAATCATAAGCTGTTTTACCGCAATCAGAAGCAGCCTGACCTGCTGCATAAGGAGTGTTCTTTTTTGAACCTTTAAAACCCATTTTACCAGCAGATGACCAGGAAATTGCCTGTCCGTTTTTGTTGGTAAGGGTAATAATAATATTATTGAAAGTAGCGTTGATATGAGCCTCACCTATTGGCTCAACAATTACAACACGCTTTTTGGTTACTTTTTTAGTTTTAGCCATTTTTTTTTAGATTTTAGATATGAGACTTGAGATATTAGATTTTTCTACATCCCGGCACTTATACCTGATTTTTTATCTTTTACAATTCCAGATCAAAGACGATCGAAAGATATGTTCTCATACCTAAAATCTCACATCTCGTATCTATCTATTATTACTTAGTAGCTTTTTTCTTATTAGCAACTGTTTTACGTTTTCCTTTACGGGTACGTGAATTGTTTTTGGTACGTTGCCCACGTAATGGTAAACCTTTACGGTGACGGGTACCACGGTAACAACCGATATCCATTAAACGTTTAATGTTCAATTGTACCTCTGAGCGTAAAGCACCTTCTACTTTAACACGCTCGTTAATAATACCACGAATGGATGTCAACTGCTCATCGGTCCAGTCTTGTACTTTTGTATCGAAATCGATTCCAGCTTCAGTTAAAATATCCTGAGCTGTTGAACGGCCGACACCAAATATGTAAGTAAGTCCGATCTCTCCGCGTTTGTTTTTTGGTAAATCAATACCTGCAATCCTTGCCATTTATTATTTTTTATGGTTTTTACTGAAATATTAACCTTGACGCTGTTTGTACTTAGGGTTCTTCTTGTTTATAACATAAAGTTTCCCTTTGCGACGAATGATTTTGCAATCAGCGCTACGTTTTTTTATTGATGCTCTAACTTTCATCTCTTCTTATTTATATCTGTAGGTTATTCTTCCTTTTGTCAAATCGTATGGACTCATTTCCAATTTTACTCTGTCACCAGGTAATATTTTAATGTAGTGCATCCGCATTTTGCCCGAAATATGGGCAATAATCTCATGCCCATTTTCAAGTTCTACCCTGAACATTGCATTTGATAATGCTTCCTTTATTGTACCGTCTTGTTCAATCGAGGCCTGTTTAGCCATATATTACTGATTTCTATACAATTATCCGCCTTAAAAGCGGGATGCAAAATTAAACATTTTTTTGATATTATTATCGATTTTCAATTAAAACTTCTTCAATAAATGAGAAAGTTGATAATATATCCGCTTTGCCTTTATTTATAGCTACAGTATGCTCATAATGAGCTGATGCTTTACCATCAATAGTAGATACTGTCCATCCATCGTCCCAAAACTTAACTCCGGCTCTCCCTGCGTTAATCATTGGTTCAATTGCTATAACCATGCCCTCTTCTAATTTAATACCGGCACCACGTTTACCATAATTAGGAACTTCGGGTTTTTCATGTAATTTTAAACCTACACCGTGACCAACCAATTCTTTTACTACGCCAAAACCATGTTTCTCTGCATGTTCCTGAACTGCGGCACCTATATCACCAATACGCAAACCGGCAACCGCTTTTTCAATACCTAATACCAGGCATTCTTTTGTAACGCGCATTAGCGTCTTAACATCGTCGCTAACTTCACCTATGCCAAAAGTATAAGCCGAATCACCGTAATACTTATTCTTCACCACACCACAATCCACTGAAACCAAATCCCCGTCAGTTAACACATGACTACCCGGAAAACCATGAACAACCTGGTTGTTTAACGAAATACAAAGTGAATAAGGAAAACCATTATAATTTAAAAATGCGGGTACTCCGCCATTGTCACGGATAAAAGTTTCGGC
The DNA here is from genome assembly GCA_025352225.1 of Mucilaginibacter sp. Lineage (GTDB taxonomy): Bacteria > Bacteroidota > Bacteroidia > Sphingobacteriales > Sphingobacteriaceae > Mucilaginibacter. The sequence continues at coordinate 4,049 of JANXTT010000075.1, forward strand.
CAGTTTATTTAATTCAATAGTTTTAATTCCGGGTTTTATAACCTTAGCAATCTCTCCTAATGTTTTGGAGACAAGTAAAGAACTTTCTCTTATTAGTTCTATCTCTTCGACAGACTTATAATTGATTTTTGACATTACCTGATCAAATTGCCGATGGCGTTGTACCTGTTGCTGCTGGAACGGCTGTACGCCCTTTTATCCGTCCGGATTTCATTAACCCATCATAGTGACGCATCAGCAAATGGCTTTCTATTTGTTGCAAAGTATCTAAAACTACTCCCACTAAAATTATAAGTGATGTTCCTCCAAAAAATCGGGC
>JANXTT010000078.1 GCA_025352225.1 Mucilaginibacter sp.
CCCTCAAAAGATGGTTGCTTCTACAGCATTTGCTACGCGTTTTGGTGGGTCAGTTTGCCCCGAAATACCATGGTCAGTTTGCCCCGAAACAGTGGGTCAGCTTGCGCCGAAATAGTGTGGTCTCATTCATCATAATCTCCATACTCATCACCCAATGGTTCATATTGGTATTTCATTACTGTCAAATTTTGGCTTAGGCTTAAAAAGCGTCGGGTTTTAATAATATCGGAAAATATTAACATCCTCTACGAATTCACCTTTATGTTCTATGCGATACTTTCCGAATAAATTTAAAAATATCGGCGAAAAGTCGAGTCCGGCAGACAAGCTTAACTGTTTTGCTTTATCACTTACATACAGTAATGTTTCATTATTAATAAGCGTTTGAAGAACTGCTTTAAGAGCCGCAACCCCTTCGATGTATAGTGGACTAACGCTTGCCTTACCAGCAACAGTATGATGTGACATGTCCTGAAAAACTTTACGCGCCTCTTTTGTGACTTTACCTGTAGTGAAAATTATCGTCTTCGTTGCCTTGAATTTAACCGCACGATAGGTCAATGGGTGCGCATCTCCTGATTCAAAATCCCTGTCTTTGAGTTCAAAAATCCAGGTCTTATCCTTAAACTGAACTACACAGTCTACCTCTTCGCTATCCTGCGTTAAGTTCCAGATAATACTTTCCTTTGGAATACCGGATTCGATCAACGAATTGGTAAGCAAAATTGTCATCCAATGACTTCCCGAGGTCATTTGTCTTCCTAAATCAGTTAAAATAAAACTTTCCTGAATCAGTTCATCGGCAAAATTTCTTCCACAATGCGGACAACTGAGTACAAATTTGCCAAGTTCTCCCTTTGATTGCACCACGCCAATTGGTGTTGACTTCTTTTTACAGCTAACGATATACCTGGTAGTTACCAGACTGTAATTAATCAGCTCGTTTATAGTTTCTAAAATGGAATCCTTGTGTTCTCCCTTAATATGTTGCGTTTGGAAGGATTCATGTTCTGCAATTCTTCTAAGTATTTGCCTAAGCTTATTATCACTTATGATTAACGCAGCTTGGGATTCAATATCGGTCAATATCGGATATCGGAACAGGTTATAATAAGTAACGTGCGTATCAAGTTTGTCATTCTTGGAAAAAATCAACCAATTCTTTTCCATGTGCCTAACCTTACGGCCATCAACATTTGCTTTTAAGGAGGCTTCAAACTGTTTGACATATCGGATTAATATGTCGTTTCCCCCGGTTGTGCTATCAGATATAACCCCAATTTCGATTCGGCGATCCGGCGAAGAAAACCCGGAAGACTCGTTGGTTATATATATCACGGTTTTATCCTCGACGAATAGATCGGTTCGATAAATGAATGAATTGGTCCCTTTTACATTATAATACCCAATCCAATCTAAAATTTCTTTACTAAGGTTTTTAATCCCAGCCGTTTCTAAAAATTTTATTTTTGACTGCCAAATCACTGATTGATACCCCACCTCGTTTATTCCTTTGAGGATTTTGGTAAAATCAGTTGAATCAAGTGTTAGTTTGGAATAACAGTTAAAAACTTCGATCATATAATTGTCTCCTGTTCAAATGGTACAATACTGCTATAGCTAAAGACAGGAATACCATGGTCAATCAGGCAGTAAAAATAATCTTTAATATCTAAATTATAACCAGACAGACGGCAAGTCATGGGTGGTAGATATATAAACACCCGCACCAATGGAGACAGATGATAATTAGCCGCCTGCAGGCGACAAATATAGAGACGAAATGAAACGTTTGGACTTGAGTATTTGCTTAGAGCGCGTTCTTGACCACGTTTCTTTGGGTGATGATATTTTACTTAATATACCTATAATTGCTATATGGGTAAAATGGCAAAATCAATTGCTAACGTGTTTTAATATCGCGATGTCTTCCGATGACAAGCTTAGCTATATACCCCCTTTGTGTGAGTTATAGTATTTCTAATCGCCATAGCTTGTAAAAATCTGTATAATATCTTCTTTAACTTAGGCGAATAGCCACTGTAGATTTGGTTAATTTTACATTAATAATTAAATACCAACGATGGGACAATATAAAGAAAGATATAGTTATGATAATCAGAATGATGACGATTTTGGCAATGATAAGTATGTGTGTGTCGATCATATAAAAGATGCTGCTGTTTTCAATTATCTTCGTCAGAATTCGGATGAAGGTGTTTGTAGTTATTGCGGAGAGGATGATAAAGTAGCATTGGCAAGTGATGTGTTTTCTTTTATCAAATGTGGCGTTTTTGCCTTTTATGGTGAAGTTAATGAGGAAGGCATGGCTTATGAAACGGAAGAGGGTGGTTATCATGGTGCTCCAAAATTCGATACAGAAGAAATGCTGTATTACGAGATCGGCTTGGAGGTCGATGATGACAAACTATGGCAAGATATTCTAACTGCATTTGGCAATCAAGAATGGTGTGAGAAAGACCCGTATGCAGACCGTGAAAATGTAGAACTGGAATACAACTGGAACCAATTTAAGCACGTTGTCAAACATAAATCCCGTTACGTGTTCTTGGGGTCTAAACAATTTAAAGAAAGTATAAACGAATTACCGGTAGACGAAATACTCAACGATATTGGAAGGCGGGTTGACAACCTCGACTTATTTACATGGATGCCAACAGGCAGTGCTGTTTATAGGTGCAGACAACATAAAAGTACAATTACGTTAAACACGGCAAAGCAACTTACGGCGCCACCGTCTCACTTAGCCAATATGGCTAACAGAATGAGCCCTGCTGGAATATCTATGTTCTATTGCGCTTTTGATGTACCTACCTGTCATGCAGAAACTGTCGATGTCGCCGACCTCGTAAAAGACCAGGTAACTACGGGCGTTTTCCAAAATAAAGAAGACCTATATTTATTAGATCTGAGCAAGCTTCCCAACGTGCCAAGTATCTTTGATCCGGCAAGACGAGATAGTTATTTTTCTGTGATGTTTTTGCAAAAGTTTGTACAGGATTTGAGTAAATCAATTACGAAAGATGGCCGTGAACATATCGAGTATGTCCCTACGCAGATTATAACTGAGTATTTCCGTTATACATACGAAGACCGGACAGGAGCAAGTATCGACGGCATAATTTATCCGAGTTCTAAATTGCGAGGCAATAACGCGTGCGTTTTGTTTTATGACCATACACAATCTTTAGATAAGCTTGAATTTATTTATAGCATGTTGGAAACAGCACCTGTTCTTTAATGGGTTCCGACCTTTTTAGTTGCTGCCCCTCTTGAGGTTGTACTTACAAATAGCCGAAAAATAGCGGTTTGGAATTTTAATTTTCTTCACCAGGGATTCTAAGTGCCCTGAACCCGTTATTTTCCAACCGGATTTCGTCCTTAAAGTCATATTTTCCAAGTCGGTTGATATGTTCGAACGGAGCGGGTGATATTCTTCGCAGATCATCTTCATCTATATGATATCCTTCATCCCTTAGTTGTTTAATTATCTGGATATAAATGGTATTCCAAACCAGTACAATATTGGTGATCAAATTTAAACTTCTGGCTGTGACCTGCTGCTCTTTTTCTTGTTTTTTCCGAATGTCCAAACTATTGGAACCCCGAATTCCACCAAATGATAAAAGCCAGACTTTCGTCCGGCTTTTGGTTTCGTTCACAGGATTATTCTTGACAAGTTGCACTCCTGCAGATCCTGTTTCCTCTAATAACTGCATCGCTATTTAATCATTTTTCTCATCATTCTTACCAACTGATTTTGGCAACATTACCATAAAAATTTGGTTTCAGAACAGCAATGATTTTGGTTATTGTTGTCTTTTAGAGTAGGGCATCGAACTTTCTTTTTCCTTAAATCTATTAATAAAATCGACGATTTTATTGCTATAGCTATTATTATTTTCAATTTCA
>JANXTT010000082.1 GCA_025352225.1 Mucilaginibacter sp.
CCCTCAAAAGATGGTTGCTTCTACAGCATTTGCTACGCGTTTTGGTGGGTCAGTTTGCCCCGAAATACCATGGTCAGTTTGCCCCGAAACAGTGGGTCAGCTTGCGCCGAAATAGTGTGGTCTCATTCATCATAATCTCCACTTTTATTGCTCGCCACATCGCTAAAAATACCTCTTTCACAGTTTCATCATCTTCTTTAATAATTGGCAATTGCGTTTTAATATAACGGATGCAGTTTTCAACAGTTGTAAGATCTATAAAGCCCGTATTATTAGGATTCAAAGGCCATTTAAGCAATCCTTTAAATGGACTGTTATCTGCCTCATTAACATCACCTAACACTGCTGAATTTTTCCCATAATTTACCCCAGCTTGTCTTAACCGCTCACTTAGGTCGGTTTCATCCTGATCAATCAACCGAATGATTGCTTTAACATTATCAGTTGGGACTTTTTGAGATTTATTATTTATTACAACAAATTGAAATGCTTGCTCTTGTGCCGGTGCATCTAATAACGCAACTAATAATACCGGTACATCTTCACCATCAAGAGAGGCCATTCCTTTAACTCGATGTTGCCCGTCAACAATTAACGCGGGACGCTCCGTTGATGGTAAAGCGTCATCGAATTGAAATTGTAGTTCTCCCCAATCCAATTTATTGCCAAGGCCATTTGACAAGTCGTTTTGAACTTGACCTGCTATATTTTGAGTCAAGCTCGTAAAAGTTGCTGTTCCCTGATTAAAAGCTAAAATCACACTTACAGGTATAGTATTGTGAACACTCTTAGTAAGAAAGCGTTTAATAGCTTTAACTCGGGTATCTTTAAGTAATCTTTGAGATCCTTGAATATCTTCACCCACTCGTCTAATGCCAGCCCAAGAATCTACATCTTTTGCTGTAGTGACGAAAATTACTAAATCAACAGAATTACCTACTCCTCGCTGACTTAATTTATAGCAAAAAAATTTTTTTTGGTGTATCATTATTCAGGTTTGTGTTTAAGACAAAAGGCTGCCAAGTTAAGATAATGCCAGCCATCTTTCAAATCTATTCTTCCAATCGTTAATTCTCCGACTCTGTAAGCCGGTTCATTACAGACTACACACTGATATTTTGATTTTGCAAAAACGGCAACTTCATGAACTTTCGGATGACCGGACCCTTTATAATGTTTATAATCTGTTGCGGAAATTGCTATTTCTTCGTAATGGTAATCAGCATGATTAATGTTATCTCGTTTGTGGTTATTATTGCAAATTTGACACACCATACGAAGATTACCAGAATTGCTTAACCCACCCATGCCCCTTGGCCAAAAATGATCAGCAGTTGGAATATTACTATCATCCATTTCTTTACCGCAAACAAAACAGCTCCATTGATACATCCTTCGTTGTTGCTTTGCTGTATTTTTATCACCTTCCGAAAAAGCATCTCTGGCAGTCTCCATGCAAGGTAAAAGTAACTTACTTAGCTTGTTAACCTGCTCATCAGAATATCTCGTATAATTACGTAAATAGCTTCTTAGTGCTATATTGGTAGCAATTTTATTTTCTCCGCTAACACGATAAAAATGCTCAGTAGTTGCAACTAACCTTCTAAGAACATATAATATACTGCTTTCATAAATTATGCTCGTCAATTCACCATCTGCTCTTAGGTCATTGTCCATTTCATCAAAGGTTCGACTGGGCTTTAGAGGATATATTGTTTCCAGATAATCTTTCAATTCTTCGCCAGGTTGGCATTCATCTTGGTCAGGATAATATCCAGGCAACTTTTTATAAGGCATGTGATTGTTTATTGAACATCAAATATAATATAGTACAGCATTCAAGAAATTATTTTATTTATAAATAGGATTTCGTAAATTTGACTATGCCGCAAGGGCATAATCAATTGTTTCTATGGAAACACTGTTACAAATATGTAACAGAAGAAATAATTGAATTGATAAACTATTAATAATTAGGTCATTATAGAGGCTGTCCGTCTGACTGTTAATCAGATGGTCGAAACTAATTTCGTAAAATTATTGAATTGAAAACCAATTCGAATTATTATATTTGTGTACCTGAGAGTTCAGGCACTTTGTTTTACAAATGTTTTACAGCAAAACAAAGTAGATTGTTAAAATACTGAAAATAAGTACGATATAAGAGTGGTTCAAAGGACTGAAAATCCTTGTGTCGCTGGTTCGATCCCAGCTGATACCACCAGTAAATTGAAAGCCTTTAGTCGAAAGATTCAAGGCTTTTTTTGTCTCGTTAAAGCTATTTAAGCAATATTTTACGGTTTACAAGTGATTGAATTATTAAGTCCTAATACATATCCAAGAACTCATCTAAAACATCTTCACTATCTAGATTCAAAATTGCATTGGCAAGTTTAATATGGCCTTTAGAAACTGCAATAGCAGAAAGTACTGAACTAGCTAAGTCCAACTTCCAGTCCTCCTTCATTACCAATGCAGCAAGTTCAGCTAGCTCAACGATGGATTGTTTATAAGAAGGGGCGAGATCTTTAGGCAATGCAGGGTTGTCTTTGTGCCGCTGTATTTCTATAACGGAAACAAGACTAAGCACATTGAAATCTATCAGTTTATTTTCTTTAGCTATCCTTATCAAATGTGGAATAGCATAGTAAGAGGCCAGTCCAACGTCTCCTTGATGGTGTAATTCATCCCATAGCTCCTTGTAGATATCACCAACCGCCTGAATTGAATCAGCTTTTTCTAATTTCTTTAAAGCTATCGAAGCATCATAATGCACTCTATATCCACCTTCAAATTCTTTCCACAGGGGTGAGTTAAGGTCTAACATGGTTGGGTTTGATTTTTAAACATTGCCATTCCCATTCTGCAAGTATATCGCGCTTGCCCTCGCTACATTGCTCCAGAATGGACCGGGTTTCATATTTTATCTACATTGATTTACTACTAAATTAAGCTTTTTAAACCAAAAATGGAGTAAGAATTGCTTATATTTACATAATAAACCAAGCCTCAGATGACCATTGTAGAACGCTATTTCGATTTACTGTACTAGATAGGTAACAGCAACTTTAAAATAACACTCCATGGCAAACATCCTGAAGAAAAGGACGATCTAATTCGTGAACAAGCCGCAAATGACGTACCTGCAACAAGAGTTGGAAAACGTACAAAGAGAACTATCAGAAAATAGCGAAAAAGCAGACGGTAATTATAATGTGAAAATTCGGATTACCGAGCCGCTGTCAGTGCGCTAGATGATAATCTAGAATATTTACTACAGAAACCTTAAGAAATTACCTGCGGGATAAAAATCAGGTTATTGACTTTATTAACCTGAGTTCTGGTTAATTAATTTATATTTAAAAAAAATTGCATCGCTGTATTCAAACAGTCAGTAATACGTATAATAAAATGAAACGCTTTAATATCCTATTCAGTTTTTTACTGTTAGTAGCTGTAAAAGGCACGTTTGCCCAAGGTTCAAATGTCACCATATCCAGTCCTGATAAACGATTGGCATTAAGGGTTTTCACCATAAACAAAAAACTTGTTTATTCCGTTTGGTCGGGCAATGTCCCTATTATTAAGACCTCTGCACTAGGTTTAATAGTTGACAGTTCGGATTTAGGAAATAATGCCCAGATAACAGGCGCAGCAGTTTTAAGCAAAGTAAATGAAGACTACGCAGTTATAGGAAATCATGCCATGGCGCATAACCGCGCCAACGAGGCGGAGATTCCCGTGACTGCATCCGGACAAAAATTCAGCATCATTGTTCGTGTTTATAATGATGGTGTTGCCATTCGCTATACGCTTCCTGCCAAATCCAAACGTATTGATGGCGAACGCACAGGATGGACGCTGCCTGATAGTGTGACTAAAATTGCATGGGCCGATTTTAGTCAAAGTTATGAGGGTTTAAATTATGTAACCCCTGTAGAAAATATCCCCGGAGGAAAAACCATTATGATGCCGGTTACTTTTGAGGCCAACGGCTACTATGTTTCAATATCAGAAGCCGACTGTGAAAATTTTTCGGATATGGCACTGGTTCGAAACGGCAATGTGCTAAGCGTAGATTTTCCGTTCGCTAAAAAAGGATGGGAGATAAAATCTGCAGATATGCAAACTCCTCTGGTTGGAAATTATCACGAAAAACTGGCTTCGCCGTGGCGCACCACACTTGTAGCTCGATCACTGGATGAACTGGTTAATTCAGACCTTCTAACCAATTTATGCCCGCCGCCGGCAATTGGAAGTGACTTTTCGTGGGTTAAACCCGGACGAGCGTTATGGCAATGGTGGAGCATTGGCGCGCCAAAATATGAAGATCAGAAAAACTGGTATGATGCCGCCGCAAAACTAAAATGGGAATACTACCTTATTGACGATGGATGGCGCTATTGGAGGCGGCCCGGCAAAGACCAGTGGAACCTATTGAAAGAGGTAATTGACTATGGTAAAACGGTTGGCGTAAAATCACTTGTTTGGGTAGATTCAAAAGAGTTTAGAAAGGCACCGGAACGCAAGGCTTATCTTGAAAAAATTAAAGCTATTGGTGCCGTTGGAATTAAAATTGATTTTATACCCGATGCTACGGCCGACATAATGCAATGGTACGCCCAAACGATGCAGGAATGTGCTGATTTAAAATTATTGCTCAACTTTCATGGCAGCGTAAAACCAACGGGACTACGCCGCACCTATCCGAATGATATTACCAGAGAAGCGATAAGGGGTAACGAGTATCAGATGACCCGATACCGCCGCGTTATGCCGCCACAGCATGATATAACGGTACCTTTTACCCGTTTGCTGGCCGGGCCCGCCGATTTTACATCGGTGATATTGAACCCAAAAGAACTTGAAAGTACGAAGTTTACCTGGCCGCATGAATTTGCGCAGGCCATTGTTTACCTATCGCCCATTATTCACTTTGCCGATCAGTACCAGTTTTATCTCGATAGCCCGCTGTTCGATTTTTTTCAGCAGGTGCCTACCACCTGGGACGAAACCAAAGTACTGCCATGTACCAGCATGGGCGACATAGTGGCCTTTGCACGCCGTAAGGGCGATACATGGTGGATAGGCGTGATGAATGGGGGCAATGAGCGGGAGATCAAGATTCCGTTGGATTTTCTGAAGAAGAAAACACAGGCCATCCTTATTTATGACGGAGCCACCAATACCAGTATTGACAGGCGCGAGCAAAGTGTAACCAAGCATGATGTATTAACCATTAAGTTGCGCCCAAGCGGTGGTTTTGTTGCTAAAATGTAACAGGGAATAAACTCCAAATCGTTAATAGGTGAAAATCGCAGGAAATGGTTTGCTATTTGTATAGCCACCACCATAGATTTAAAAAGTCTATTTCGTTTAAAGGTCACTATAATCATACTTACATTGATAGCTTAACAAAAGCACAATTTATATTTTCAATAAAGTTCGTTGGCGGCTTTTCTTTGAAGCTCACTTAGTACACCAAACAATATTCTACAAGGCGCACAACAATAATATTCTACAGAGCGTTAAACAAATAATATTGCATACTATAGCAATGATAGCCTATTGTTCAACCTTAAAACTTACCCAGCATGGCAGAGCTCAATTCTTCTCCCGAAAAAGCAGGCAGAAAAAGCCCGCGTAAAAGATTGTCAACCCGTGTTGACCTGACCGCAATGGTGGATTTGGCATTTTTGCTCATTACATTTTTTATGCTGACCACAACGCTACAGAAGCCAAGGATATTTGAGCTGGCAATGCCGGTTGACGAAGCACCTGGAGGCGTTCCGGCAAGCCGTACTTTAACTTTGTGTATAGGCAGCAACCATCATGTTATATCGTTTCGGGGGACTATTGACGAGCCAATTGGCGAGCCTAAGGTTTTAAATTTTGATAACAGCGGAGTCCGTAAAACTATATTAGATACCAAAGAAATTGTTTCTAAAAATACTAACGCCCCCATGATCGTATTGATCAAATCGAGCGATAAATCGCAATATGGCGACCTTGTAAATACCTTAGACGAATTAAAAATAGCAGGCGTTGAGATTTATGCGGTTGTTGATATCACGCCAAAGGACGTTGCGTACTTAAAAAGCAGAAGTGTTTATTAAAAATCTTCCTTGCTTATGTATGTTGGGCTTGCCCTCGCTTCATGCTTGCTCCAGGATGGGCATATCCCACCCCGGCATACGCGCCAGAAATGGGTCAATGACACCGCCATAAAAGATCAAAAATGAATAATAAAGTGTTATTGGTTTACGCAGATAATGATGAATACAAAATAGAAAGTGTTTGGGCTACTAAGATTGGAGACTATTATAGAATTGATAATATTCCATTTTTTGCTAAGAACATAGCTCCAGGAGATATTATTGCAGTAGAGGAAGACGAAGGGCAGTTCTATTTTGACAGTCTTGTCGAAGCGTCTGGTAATAGTGTAATAAGAATTGTTCTGTATAATGAGAAGGATATTGCACGCATTACTAGGGAATTAGAGTTGATGGGGTGCAACTGGGAAGGAAGCCATTTATCAAGGCTAATTTCAGTTGAAATCCCAAAAGAGATTCCATACAATAAAATTAAGGAATACCTTGAAAGAGAACGCCTCAAAAACGTTTTCGATTATCAAGAAGCCTGTTTAGGATTTAAATGAGTAGTTAGCCAAAGCTGGTGCGCGCGTGCCGAGCGTTTCACCCTAATGCTACCGTTTCTAACTGTGGTATTAGGTTGCAAAACCAAGTTTTAATGCGTATCTTAATGAGATAAAACAAAAACGAGGCCATTGTAAATTTGATAACAAAAGCCGGGATTTAAATAAAATTTACCCATAAATACCCATGTTTTACATGCGTATAAGTATGTAAATTTATGAAAATTAAAAATTAAACCAGACACAGACGTTCTGTGAAGGACACAGCAGCATCAGGGATTGCAGCGGATACCAGAGCGTCATAAGTGGCCTTTACATTCATGCCAGCCCGACATACTTGAGCCAGGTTTGTGTATCCCCGCCCGGCATGCTTATGGTACATCAATCAAGGTTAGGAAACATAGAAAAAAATAATATGGATATTTACGATTATGCAGACACGATATTCTCGAAAGAGGATTTCGAAAAGTTTACAAAACTTTTGCTAATAGATTTTACCGATAATAAGCAAGAATGGGAAAACCAAAATCTGGAAGAGTATCTAAGTGGAATATGGGGGTTTGTAATGGGTTTGGAGGGATATCTGAATGTCAAAGAGGGGCAAGATATAAAACCCACGTGGAAATTATTTGCTGATATTTTATTAGCAGCTATTGTTTATGAATAATGTAATGTATCAACACTATTGTTAGTTAGTTTCCCTTTCCTGACCTAAGTAATGTCGCGTAAGGGTTTATAACAGTCGTTTAATATACTGGTAACTTTGCAATGCTGCCCACAAGCGATGCTTGCGGGCCAGAAAAAGGGAAACTCTCGACATACGGAAGCAGCCGCTTAAATAGTATAAAGAAGAAATTGGAGCTATTGCGAAGCCAGTAATTCATTCAACTGGTTATAACCCATGATAGTGCCTTCTTTAAAGCCCATTTCGACGAACATTTTAACGGTGGCCTCATCCGTAAAGGTTTTCACCACATCTACCTTCGTTTTATTACCGTCAATGGATGAGAATTTAGTGTTAGTGTACGATTTTGGCGCACCGGCACCCGTGTTACCGTCCTCATCCGAAAACATATTTGTTGATGAAATAACGCTGCCAATTTCTATCGCCGTAAATTCAACATGGGTCCAGTGTTTCTGGCTCTCAGGGCCAACCATGGCATACAGCCATATTCCACCAACAGTAAAATCCATAATTTTGGTTTCGGCCCTCCATGGTTTCGGCGCAAGCCATTTTTCAATCAGATCAGGCTCTGTAAAGGCTTTCCATACCTTTTCAATTGGCGCGTTAAATTCACATGATATGTAAATCTGTTTAGTGGCCAGGTCCGGTTCAAATACAAAATTGTTTTTCATAATTGTTTAGTTTATAAGTCGTTTAAAAGGTTGTCTAACTGGTCAAAACGGGTCTCCCACATCTTGCGGAAGGCTTCCATCCAATGGTCTATCTCTTTTATTTTATCCATATTTAGCTGATAATAAATTTCACGCCCACGTTGATCCTGATCAACAGCTCCGCATTCGGCTAGTATTTGTATGTGTTTTGATACCGCCTGCCTGCTGCTGCCAAAATGCCCGGCGATGGCATTGGGCGTCATGGCACCAACGGTAAGCAGCATGAGTATGGCCCTGCGGGTAGGGTCGGCTACGGCCTGATAAATATCTCGTCTCATTTATATTTGCAATCAATTGATTGCAAATATAAATGCAATTGTTCGGTTGCGCAAATAGTTTCAAAATATTTTTGAAGACGGAGTAATTGACAACAAATACCCTTCTTGCTCAAGTATGTGAAGGCTTGCGCCTCTTTAAAATAACTTTCATTTAAAGCTCGAAAAAACGTATAATGAAGGGGTTTTAGGTAACTTATTTGCATTGGATAACGTAAACAGATGAAAACTAATACGGATGAATTATCTAATTTACGTAAGTACGGCTTGTAAAGCGATGGATGAAGCTCAACTAATGGATATTTTGACCGTTAGCCGTGACAATAATTTGAGGGCAAATATTACAGGTATACTTTTATACAGCGACGGAACCTTTATACAGGTATTGGAAGGGGATAAAAACACACTTGATGATACCTTCGAAAAAATAAAAATCGACAAATTACACAGAGGAATAATAAAAATTGCCGCCGGCGAATTAAAGGAACGTAACTTTAAGGAATGGACGATGGGTTTTAAGTCGTTCAATTCGGATATACTCAACATGTTTGGGGGATACGTCAATCCATCTGATGATCGTTTTCTTAACGATAAACCCCCGCACGCGGCTATCTCTGTAATAAAAACTTTTTGCAAGGCAAACAGAATTACCACGTTACTGCCAAAAAAACAGCAAGATCTTTTTAAGATATAAATGCGGGCGCAGATATTATTTGTTTACCAGCCCCCGGTTTATTAACATTGGATGAATGTCTGGATTATGGCCGGTAAATGCCCGGAACATTTTATCATAATTTTCGGTATTGCCCCTTGATAGGATCATATCCCGAAAACGCTGCCCATTTGCCCTTGTTAAACCGCCATGTTGCTGAAACCAGTCAAAAGCATCGTCGTCAAGCATTTCTGTCCAAACGTAGGCGTAATACCCGGCAGCATAGCCATTGCTCCATATATGCAGAAAATAGCTAGAGCGGTAACGCGGCGGTACCTGCGGTAAATCAAGTTTGGTATTGTGCAATGCTTGCGCTTCAAATTTATCAACATCCTGCAATGGGGCATTTGGCGTAAGAGTATGCCATTGGAGGTCCAGATCTGCAGCGGCCAATATCTCCGTAAGGGCGTAACCCTGGTTAAATTTGGCAGCTTTCTTGATCTTGTCTACCAGTGTTTGCGGCATAACCGCGCCGGTTTTATAGTGAGTGGCATAATGGTTAAACACCTGTGGGTACGATGCCCAATGCTCATTAAACTGTGATGGGAACTCCACAAAATCGCGGGCGGTATTGGCACCCGAAATGCTGGGGTATTGCTGGCTGGCAAACAAACCATGCAAGGCATGCCCAAACTCGTGGAACATAGTTGTGGCATCGTCAAAACTAATTAATGCGGGTTGGCCGGGAGCCGGTTTAGTAAAGTTGCATATATTATATATAACTGGCTGGTTACCCAGTAATTTAGATTGTATAACTATGTTATCCATCCAAGCACCTCCCGATTTATTATCCCGTTTAAAATAGTCGCAATATAATAATCCAATTTCCTTGCCGTCTTTATCAAGTACATCAAATACACGCACATCTTTTTGGTAAACCGGTAAATCATGGCGCTCTTTAAAATTAAGGCCATATAAAAGGTTAGCAGCATAAAATACGCCATTTTGCAGTACATTATTAATCTCAAAATAAGGCTTTACTTCATCCTGGTTCAGGTTGTACCTGGCTTTACGTATTTGCTCGGCATAATAATTCCAGTCCCAGGGTTGCAGCTTAAAGCCGCCCTTTTGCTGGTCAATCAATACCTGAATATCAGATGCTTCGCTGCGAGCCTTCGCGGTGGCTGCCGGAACCAGTTTTTGCATAAAGTGCTCTACAGCTATTGGGCTTTGGGCCATCTGGTCTTGTAGTTTCCATTCGGCATAGCTTTTAAAATGTAATAGTTGGGCTTGCTGCGCTCTGATCTGCGCCATGCGCGATATTACTTTACGGGTATCGTTAGTGTCACCTTTTTCGGTACGGCTCCACGAGGCCTCAAATAATTTCCGGCGCGACTCCCGGTTAGTAAGTGATTGTAAAGCGGGTTGCTGTGTAGTGTTTTGTAATGACAATAACCATTTTCCACCTAACTTTCTGGCTTTGGCGTTTTGTGCGGCGGCCTGCAAATCAGCTGGGGATAAGCCTGCAAGTTCTTCCTTATTATTTACAAGCAACGCGCCTGTCTTAGCACCGGCCAGTAACTGGCTGGTAAATTTGGCATTTAAAGTGGCTTCTTCCTTATTTAGTTGTTTGAGTGTTTCCTTGTCGTGGTCTGATAGTTGGGCACCGGCCAATTCAAATTGCTGTTCGTAATATTCCAGTAACCGTTTAGATTCAGGATCAAGTTTGAGGGTATCACGTTGCTTATAAATGGTTTGTACACGTTTAAATAATTTGGTATTCAGATAAATGGCATCCTGATTAGCAGCTAGCTTAGGTGCTTCGGTCTCTTGTACTTTTTCCAATTCGGGATTGGTATTTGCACCAGTAAGCAAGTTAAATACACCATTAACACGTTTTAGCAATTGCCCGCTTTTTTCGAGAGCCACCAAGGTGTTTTCAAAAGTTGGGGCAGCAGAGGTATCGGCTATTTTTTTAACTTCGGCTTGTTGCTGTAACATACCCTCTTCTATAGCAGGTTTAAAGTCGGCATTTTTAATCTTATCAAAAGCCGGGGCCTGGTAAGGTAAGCTACTTTTTTGAAAAAACGGGTTGGCCGATGAAAAGGCTATTTGATCGGTAGATTGTTGTTTATCCTTGCATGCAGAACAAATAGTTATTAAAGCTGAAACCGTTAGCCAAGTAGATAACTCCAGGGATTTGCCCATGATATGATATTAAATTATGTGCAATTAAATTAATTATAATAATCAATAGTTTAAAATAAAAATTTAAGATTTAGATGTGAAATTTTTAAAACCTGTATACTATTGCTTAGAACCTAAAAGCTATACCCGTTGAAAAATTAAACTCGTTCGATTTTAATTTTGGTATACCCTCCTGAATGGCCGTTTGATAAATATTTTCGGGGGCGGTTAACCCATTTCTGGGAAAGGCGTAAGTTGGAATAAATGTAAAAATAAAATGGCCATACCGATACACTATCGGCGCTGATAATTCGTAATCAAGTACTTTAAATTCTGACAATTGATCCTGATATCCTTTCAGATTTTGATTGTATTTGATCAGTTCCTGGTTAACAAACTTTTTTGATCCTTTAAACTCTACCGCTGTTTTACGCACCAGGTAACCATCAAAAAAATTCTGGGTACCAGCATTCATCGCGGCACCTAGGCCAATGCGCATTTCGTCGCCATGGCCAAATATGTTTCCAATGCTAAATTCGTGTGAAATACTTGGATTGAATACGATGTCGTTTTTGCCACCCCGATCTGCAATATTATAGCTTGCATCAATAGCCGGAGTAAAGATGTTTCCAATATCATACGATATATGCGTATTTACAATACTGCTGATAGCCGAAGCAACCTCGGTACTGGTTTTATTGAAAAACAATTTGGTATACGAAAAACCAAACTCTAATTCATCTCCTATATAATTATATCCGGTTTCTAAGTTAATGGCATCGAGGGGTTTTACCTTTTTAGTGGTAATATAATCCAAGCTACCCATAAAGTATATGCCACATTTTAAAGTATAGCTTATGGTGTCGGTTATGGTAGGGCTTATGGTATCTACCCGACCGAGGTAAACATCATTGCTTAAGTAACTAACGCCAACCTTAAAATATGCCTTTCTGGGTTGCCCAAGTTCGGGTTTCTTTATAGCGGTATCTACTTTAGCATGTAAGGTGTCTGTTTTTTTATAAAGCGAATCTGACTGCGCACTGGATTTTAATGTTAATACGCCCAACGCGCATACTATCAATAGTTTGTAAAATGTTTTCAAATTAAAAAAGGTTTATGGTATAGGTTTACCATAAAGGTATGGTCTGTATGCCATAAATTAAAATTTAAATGAAATACCGGTTTGAAAGTAAAATTGGCTTGATTTATAAGGTGCCCCTTTTTCAATATTTGCAGTAATGAGTTTTTCCGCAGGAGTGGATTGCGGTAAACTATTTTGGGCGAAAGCATAAGTAGGAATAAAAGAAAACATAAAATGACCTGCTTTATATTCAATAGGAGCAGTTATTTCATAATCGAGCAATTTAAAATCGCCCAAGCTATTGCTATAATTTGTTAGCGCTATAGTGGCACCTTTTTTTAACTTGCCCTTATGAACAAGATATTCAGCATAAAAGTTTTGTGAACCAGCATTTAAACCAACTTGAGGGCTAATGATTATTTCATCGTTGTCTCCAAAGATTGACGCGATTAAAAAATCATGTGAAATAGTCGGATTAAATGCAATATCACCTTTCCCGCCATTTTTTACTATGCTATAACTTACATTAATTGCAGGCGTAACAATATCTGCAATGCTATAATCAATATTGGCATTAATAATACTGCTTACAGATGATGACACTTGTGTACTTGCACTATTAAAAAATAATTTAGTAAAAGAAACGCCTCCATCAATGTTATCTCCTATACTGTAGTTATAACCAGCTTCTATATTACCACCATCCAGCGGGCCATTTTTTCTGGTTGTAATATACTCAAGGCTCCCAGAAAAATAAATGCCCGATTTAAAAGTGTAACTTATTGTGGGTGATATTATAGGGGAAGTAATGGTGTCTGTACGGCCAAAGTAAACATTGTTATTTATGTAATTTGCCCCAACCTTAAGATATGCTTTTTTCTCTTCCTGAGTTGTATCACTTTCCGTAGTATCCTTTTGAACACCCGAAGTATCTGTTTGCGCGAATGAATAAGAAGCTGATGAACAAAAAACAGTAATAATGATAAGCTTATAGATGGGTTTCATATCAATTAGGTTTAATTTATAGTACGTTAAGTTAAGTAACAAAGTTGTTATGACTCTCTGTAAATATAAAAGTTTAATCAAAAAAACTTTATATTTTTTTATTAAACCATTAAAAACAAAGGCCGTCCTACCACCATAATTATTAAAAATTTAATTAACCATTTAAAAAATTAAAAGATCATGAAAAAGTTAAGTTTAATGGCCGCCGTATTAATTTGCTCAGGTGCCGCTTTCGCGCAAACAACAACTCCCACTCCAACTACAACTCCTCCAACTACTGCAGCTCAAATGAAAGATTTGCGCCATGACATACGTGATTACCGTAGCGATAAGGCAGAAGTAAAAAAGGATATTAAAAATGGCGATTTAAAAGATGCTAAAGCTGATATTACTGGAATGCAAGGCGACAAGGCCGGTATAAAAGCTGATGTGCAAGCTTTGAAAGCCGCAGGTGTTGATCATCCTTATGCTAAAGCGGATAATCAAATAGAAAAAATTGACAAAAAAGATCTGAACAAGGATAGAAAAGAGCTTAAAGCAGATAAAAAAGAAATTGCAAATGACATTAAAAACGGCGACCTGAAGGATGCAAGAAAAGACAGGAAAGATTTACGGGCCGACCGTGCCGATATCAAAAAAGATGTTCGTATTGCCCGTCGTGATGGTGTTAAACACCCAATGCACAAAGCTCATTAATATTGTTTTTGGTGATGTATAGTTTATAAATGAGGCTGTCTCTGGTTTAGGGGCAGCCTTTTTATGCTAACTGCTATGTATTTCCGTTCCATTCGTTATAAAACTGTTCCAGATAGTTTTCCATAAAAGCATGTCGCTGTTGGGCTATCCTTCTCCCGGTAACGGTATTCATTCGCTCGCTGAGCAATAATAGCTTTTCGTAAAAATGGTTGATGGTGGGTGCCGATGAATTTTTGTATTCATCTTTAGTCATATTTAAATTGGGTTCAATAGCCGGATCATACATTTCCCGGTTTTTATACCCTCCATAGGTAAACGCTCGTGCTATGCCTATTGCGCCAATTGCATCGAGCCTATCGGCATCCTGCACAACTTGCAGTTCTATAGTATTAAAAGTTATGGCATCAAACCCTGCTTTAAACGACATATAACGAATAATTTGCTGAACATGTTCAACTATATCTCCATCAGCACCAATGCTATTTAAAAACGTACCGGCTTTTTGGGGGCCTATCTCTTCATCGCCATTATTAAATTTACTATCAGCAATATCATGCAGTAATGCGGCTAGCTCTACAATCAACATATCTGCCTGTTCGTTTTTACCGATAAGTTTAGCGTTATTCCAAACCCTTAACACATGCCACCAATCGTGCCCCACTTCGGCTCCCTGGAGGGTGCGACGAACATACGCGGCAGTTTGGTTTATTAATTGAGTGGTTTCCATTATAAATTATTTGCAATAAACCTGCTCGAGTTTAATGCGTATTTACTTCTAATTGAACAGCCTCTGTTTGGTTCGGGTAAAGGAGGTCAACTACATTGGCCCGTAATATATCTGCCAATTCAAAGAGGCGGTCGACAGTAATTTTAGTATACCCAAGTTCAATTTTACTGTATGCGTTTTGCGAAATTTTAAGGTTAGCAGCCATATATTCTTGCGTGTAGTTACGTTGTTCCCTTAATTTGCGAATGTTTATAGCAACAGTTTGGGTTTTTGAACCCGATAATGCCTTCATGATTTGATAGTTTGTACTATCAATAACAAAAACAACTACAAACAGTTTACTAATAATTTACAACAACCGCAGGTAACAATGTAGCCGTATTTAACGGAACCTGATCTGATGAAAGTATTGGTTTACGGTGCTGATAATAATCGTACATCGCTTTTTGATTAGCTATTTTGTTTTTAGCCGTTGCCGTTAGATTAAAAGAAAAAGGGATCACAAAATCGTAAAATTCATAGTGATCAGGTATTACCCATTTACCGTTTGTTTTTTTAAGCGCCTCAATTACCGGTTGGGTAAGTAAATAATCATCAGCATAATAAACAATTACTTTGGTAATGTTGCCTTTGGTGTCGGCTGTAAATTTAAACACCGCTAAGCCTGTGGCTTTGGCTTTGCTAATTGCCGGGGTAATTTTTAGGCTATCTTTAAAAAACTGCATCATAGCATTATTGCCACCCTTAAATGGCGCGGGCAACTGTTTTTTTTCCTGGGCTCTGGCGTATACCGAAATTAATATCGCGGTAAATAAAATAAAAACGTTTTTCATCGTCTATTCAGGTTTGGGGTCGCGTTTACTGCCATCGTAAAGTTCATACTCCAGCAAACGGCAGTCTAATTTACCATTATAAAATTCAATTTTCTGAGATGCTTTTAAACCTATGCGTTTGGCAAGATCGGGGTTGCCGGTAAAAATATAACCCCGGTATCCCTTGCATTGTTGTTTCATAAAATCGCCAATGCGCTTGTAAGTAGCCTCTAGCTTGGTATGTACGCCCAGGCGCTCGCCATATTCCGGGTTAAAAAAAACAACGCCGGGCTCCGCGGGTACTTCGGTATCTGCAAAATCGCAAACTGCAAAATCAATTAAATGATCAACTCCAGCCGTTTTGGCGTTTTTTATCGCTATATCAACGGCATCGTCAGATATATCTGTAGCAATAATTTTAAAGTCTAGTTGTTTGATAGCCTTATCCTTTAAAATCCTGCGCTCATTAAAAAACACTTGCTCATCATAACCCAAAACATGCATAAAGGCATAATTCATTCTAAAAAAGCCTGGCGGTTTGTCAGTAGCCAATAAAGCGGCCTCGATAGCTAACGTGCCCGAACCGCACATGGGGTTAACAAAGGGGCTTTTTTTATCCCAACCGGTAGCCATAATGGTTGATGCCGCAAGTGCTTCGAGCATGGGGGCCTTACCCGGAATTTTACGGTAACTATGCTTAGCCAGCGTTTCGCCCGATGTATCCAGAAAAATCTCGGCCTTATCGTCCTGCCAGTAGAGGTGTAAAACGGTTTTATTTAATTCGGGGCCCGAGTTGGGGCGAATACCCTTTACGCTTTTTATTCTATCGGCAACAGCGTCTTTAACCTTTACATTGGCAAAGAGCGGCGTTAAAATATGTGGGTTATTCACATTTGATGTAACTGAGAAATAGCCTGAAAAGTCGATTAAGGTTTCCCACTCTATTTTAACCAGGTTATCATACAATTCCTGCGGGTTTTCGGCAGTAAAGCTGCCCAGGGAATATAAGATCTGACTTACGCAGCGCAGGTTTATATTTAATGGGATACAATCGTTAACGGTGCCAAACAACTCAATGCCGGTTGGGAACAATCTTTTGATCTCGAAGCCCAGCGCTTCTACTTCATCTTTTAAATAAGTTGATAACCTTTTATTACAGGTTAGGATGATTTTACTTTCGGTGTGGAAAACTTGCATAATATAAGTGTGCGAATTTAAGGATTAAAACTCCCGATTTTGTTTCATATCGCTTAACTTTACATTTTTAATTTAAAAAACATGGAGATCAAAGGTAAAGTACATGAAGTTTCAGCAACTATGCAAGTTACTGAGTCGCTCAAAAAAAGAGAGTTAATACTTGAATATATAGAAAATCCGCAATATCCCGAATACTTAAAGTTTGAAGCTATTCAAGATCGTTGCAATTTACTTGATAATGTAAAGGCTGGCGAAGATGTGGAGGTTTTCTTTAATTTAAAGGGCCGCCCCTGGACAGACAAAACCGGCAAAAAAACCTATTTTAACTCATTACAATTATGGAAAGTAAATGTATTGGGTAACGGTGGCAGCACGGCTGCTTCGCCAGAATATGCAGCTCCGGTTAACTTAAGTGCCGCTCCCGGCGATGATGACGATTTGCCATTTTAAGTAAAGGCAACTTACTTATAACAGCGCAATTGCGGCTAGCAAAGCAATCTCTGTAATACCTCGGGCCAGTTGGCCTTACAGAGATTGCTTTGCTGCCGGCAATGACGCTTTATTTATTAAAAAATAATCTTCCCGGTTGCTGTTACCAGTGATGATATTCGTACGGCGTCAAAAATGCGCTCTTCGGTAGTGCCTAATTTTATCAAAGAGTCTTCGTGCGCGTTTACACACATTTCGCAGCCGTTAACAGCAGATATAGCAAGGCTCATCAATTCAAAAAATTCTTTCCCGGTAACGGGTTTCATCATCAGCTGCATGCGTATGCGGGCCGGTATCTGGGTGTATTTCTCTTTTTGTGTAAAATGCCTGAAACGGTAAAATATATTATTTGATGCCAGCAACGATGCACAACCCGCGGCTTCGGCAATATCTGCAGCCGATGCGCCCTGTTGGTGTGCCTGGTTGGTAAAAAACTGGGTTAGGGGGATGTTATTATTGTTAACGGCGGTACTTAAACCAATTAAAGCACACTCTTGCGTGGTTAAATGGTCGGATGTTAAAGTGCTGCCAAAATTTAGTTTAAAATCGCGCAGGTAGCGCGATTCTCCATTTTCAAGCAGGGTAAGGCTGGCTGTTCTGTAATTAGTGGCAAGGCCCAGGCTTTGCAATATTTCGGATATGATATCAGTAGTTTCGCTCATGGCAGAGGTGGTAGTTAAAGGCTATTTAGTTATTGTATTATGGACTTAGGGATTACTTTAAAACAAAAAGCCCATGCTACAACATTGCAGCATGGTGCTTTTTAGGGATTGAAAAAATTAAGCGGTTAATGTTTCCTGGCCTTTTTCCCAGTTGCATGGGCAAAGCTCGTCGGTTTGTAAGCCATCAAGTACACGTAATACTTCTTTTACGTTACGGCCAACACTTAAGTCGTTTACGCATACCCAACGGATGATACCTGTAGGGTCAATTATAAAAGTAGCGCGGTAAGCAATTTTTTCGTTAGGCTCTAAAATACCCAGTTCTTCGGCTAATGATTTAGATGTATCAGCCAGCATCGGGAATTTAAGGTCGCGCAGGTCGGCGTGGTCTCTTCTCCAGGCTGCATGCACAAATTCAGAATCAGTTGACGCGCCAATCAAACGCGCGTCACGATCGCGAAACTCACCAAAGCTTTTGTTGAATTCGGCAATTTCTGTAGGGCAAACAAAAGTGAAATCTTTTGGCCACCAGAACATTACTGTCCAAACATTATCGTCGTTAACTAAATAATCAGAAGTTATTGTTTCAAATTCTTTTCCTTTTTCAATGCTCACTACAGCGGCTTTAGAAAAAGAAGGAAATTTTTGTCCTATGGTTAGCATAATGGTAAATTTTTAAAGTTTTTATTAAAACAAATATAACAAATATTGGGCTATTTGACAATTCTTATAATTTATAGGCTATAGATTTTGTCTATGTAAATGGGGTGCTAATGGGGTCAAATCTCTTTGTAAATTCACCGCATGTGCACCAAGCCAGAAAGATAACTTTTGTGGGGATATTTCAATTAAGCGATGCTAATTTGATTAAATAATATCACTATATTTAAGGTTATGCGGAAGAATAATGAGCAAAGATAATTTAAAAAATATACCCATTTTTACCCATGTCCTGTTAAAAGGGCTGATATGCTGAACACGTCGAAGCATAGCAGGTGAGCCTCTTCCCTCCGTTCTTCCACGGGCTTACAATAACAACTGACGCTCTTTTTTACTTTTTAATTTTAACTTATTCGTTTTGTTCTTTTCTATTGCCATAAAAGGGGTTTGTGCATTGGTTTTGGTTATATAATAAGAGTTAAAAAATACCTGATACCAGCTACAAACTACTAATTAAAAAACACCCATGTCCTCACAAATTTAAAAATAGTTTCTTTTGGCATTACTTTACTTTTATATTTAAACACTAAACCATATCCCTAATGAAAAAACTAATACTAGTATTCTCATTTTTAATATTAACAGTTACTGCAAGTGGGCAATTAAAAGAAATATTTAGAGATGACTTTAACGACAATCACAACAAATGGAAGTTTTATGATGGCGACGAGTTTTTTGTGGGAATTGTAAAAGGGAAATTGCATTTTGAAAAGTTTGATAAAAATAAAGTTAACAATGGCTGCCTTTGGTATATCAAGAAAATACCTGATTTTGATACGATGAATGATTTTTCGATCGCGTTTGAGGCCAAACTTATAAAAGCCAATGATGTGTACAAAGCCATGGAAATTATGTGGGGAACAAACCGCGACCCTAAAGACTCTTTGAGCAACTTTTACCAAGTGGAGATACGCACTACTGGCGAGATAAAATTAAACCATTTCCATAAAGGATGGGCCTATTTATTCACCGCAGGAATGACCGACCTCACAACCGGGCGCCCAATTACCTTTAACGCTTATAAACCTAATAATTACGAGATATGCCAAAAGGATGGACATTGCCTGATTTATGTTAACAAACACCTGATTATGAACGAAGAGATCAATGCCATATACGGCAATATGATAGGTAACACGCAATGCTTAAGATCTAGCTGGGATATGGATGATCTTGTTATTAAGCAGTAAATTTGCTTCAAATAACTAAAACTAAACCACATTAATAACTATGGCCTCAGGTATTGACATTCAAATTATTAGGGAAAAACATCAAAAAAATCAGATCAGGAGTTGATCTCCTAATAATGTCGTGATATACTATCTATCTCTTTGTTGTATTCCGTGATCGCAATAGATTAAAATCTAAAAAAATAAGAAGCTAAAAATGAATAACTTAAAGAATGACAAGGAATTTATAGGCGACCTTATAAAGGAATTCCCTGAGATCAAAGATGAGGTTTTAGACGAAGACTATTCGGGATTAATAACCTTGCAAATAGGATGCTTAACAAGGTTTACTCAGAAAGCAATTGATACTAATGATCTGAATTTGGTTAAAAAGATTTTTTTGTTTGTCGAAGCTGATTTTGATCAGCTGAGCCATAAAGTTATGAATTCACTTTATATTTCTTATATAGGTAAATTAAAAATACCTCCAAGAAGCGAAGCCGAAAAACTACTCCCAGAAAAATTTAAAAATGCCTTTGTTGAACTAGAAGAACATTATATGTCAGGTTCCAAGGATGAGAAACTGAATAAGTTTTTAAAAGGTCTGGAATCTAAATAGAACGCAAATACCTCGCCTTAGCTGTCACAGCACCGACCATCAACGTTTTACCAAGTTGCTATTCTAATTTAAGTTAGGCTTTCTTATCTTCGTTGCATGTCGCCCATTGAAGCAAAAACCCGGATAAACGAATTGTCAGCAGAGCTAAAACAGCATAACTATAATTACTATGTGCTGGCCATGCCAACCATTGCCGATATAGACTTTGACCATAAACTAGCCGAACTGGCTAAACTGGAAAAAGAGTTCCCTGAATTTGCCTATCCGGATTCGCCAACCCAGCAAGTAGGGGGCGAGATCACTAAGGATTTTGTAACGGTTCGCCATAAATGGCCCATGATGTCGTTAGGAAACACCTATAACGAACAAGACTTGCTCGATTTTGACCAGCGCATCCGCAAAGCCATTGGCGATGATTTTGAATACGTATGCGAACTCAAATTTGATGGCCTGTCCATGAGCCTTACTTACGAGCAAGGCAAACTGGTACGTGCCGTTACCCGTGGCGACGGTGTGCAAGGCGATGATGTAACCACCAATGTGAAAACTATCCACAGTATACCCAAACAGATTGACGCCGGTACATACCCTGAACATTTAGAGATCAGGGGCGAGGTTTTTATGCACCGTAAGGCATTTGACCGGCTTAATAACGATAGGATAGAACAAAACGAAGTGCCGTATGCCAACCCACGCAACTTTGCCGCCGGCACCATTAAGCTACAGGATTCGCGCGAGGTTGCTAAACGTCCGCTGGATTGTTTTTTATACTTCCTTTACACCGATAAGCCCGCTTTTAAAACCCATTGGGACAGCTTGCAGGCTGTAAAAAGCTGGGGGTTTCCGGTATGTGAGCATACTAAGCTTTGTACAGATATTAATGGCGTATTAGATTTTATTAGCCTTTGGGAAGAGAAACGCTTTAACTTAAGCTATGATATTGATGGCATTGTGTTAAAAGTGAACAGCTACGGCCAGCAGCAAGAGCTTGGTTTTACGGCTAAATCGCCAAGGTGGGCCATATCCTATAAATACAAGGCACAACAAGCCGAAACTTTATTAGAGGCGGTAACCTATCAGGTAGGGCGTACTGGGTCGGTTACGCCGGTAGCCAACTTAAAACCTGTTGTACTGGCCGGTACTACGGTAAAACGTGCGTCGTTACATAACGCCAATGAGATTTTACGCTTGGACCTGCACGTAGGCGATAGCGTGTTTGTGGAGAAGGGTGGCGAAATTATCCCGAAGATCATCAGCGTAAATCCGCTTAAGCGTAAACAGGGTTCGCAAGCTATTGAATACATAACCCATTGCCCCGAATGTGGCACTGAACTGATACGTAAGGATGGTGAGGCTAATCATTATTGCCCCAACGATGAGGGCTGCCCGCCGCAAATAGTTGGTAAAATGCAGCATTTTATCGGCCGTAAGGCGATGAATATTGATGGCTTGGGTGATGAAACTATTGAAGCCCTTTACAAGCGGGGTTTTTTAAAACACATCAGTGATATATATGAGCTGCATACCCACAGCGATGAATTAAAGCAACTGGACAGGTTTGGGGAGCGATCTATCAATAACATGATGGATGGGATTGAAAAATCCAAACTGATGCCTTTTGAAAAGGTGTTATTTGGTATGGGGATCCGGTATGTTGGCGAAACAGTTGCTAAAAAGCTGGTGGCGCATTTTAAAACGATAGATAACCTGATCAAAGCCAGTATGGAAGAATTAACCGCTGTTGATGAAATTGGCACACGCATAGCCGAAAGCCTAGCCGAATATTGGGCAGATGAAAAGCATATAGCGCAAATGGAAAAGTTACGCGCAAATGGCCTGCAACTGATCAGCAATGAACAGGTTATGGAACTGCAAAGCGAAAAGCTATCGGGCAAAAGCTTTATCATATCGGGTGTATTTGAAAAATACTCACGCGATGAACTGAAAGATATGATAGAACAAAACGGCGGCAAAATATTGAGCAGCATATCTGCCAAGCTTAATTACCTTGTAGCGGGCGATAACATGGGCCCGTCTAAACTGGAGAAAGCACAAAAGTTAAACATATCCATTATATCTGATGAAGAGTTACTGGAAATGATTAGCGCCGGTTAGTTAAGATTTTACGCTATTGTTATGAAGCATATTACAACAAAAATCAAAAAAAACAGGGCGTGTAATCAATCCATAATCGGTGTAATCACAATAAGTATTATCTTAGCAGCCTTTATAATTACAAATGAATAAATTTAGCGGAACCGGGGTAGCGGTAGTTACTCCTTTTCATCCAGGTGGAGAAGTAGATTTTGAAGGCCTCGAGGCGGTAATTAACCATATTATTGGGGGCGGAGTTGAGTATCTGGTTTCATTGGGCACTACCGGTGAAACCGCCACTTTAAATAAGGACGAGAAGAGGGAGATATGGAAACGTACCGTTGATTTTGTTAATGGCCGTGTGCCGCTGGTTGCTGGCATTGGTGGCAACAATACACACGAGGTTTTAAAATCGATAAAAAATTTTGACACCACCGGTTATGATGCCATCCTTTCTGTTAGTCCGTACTATAACAAACCCACTCAGGAAGGCATATATCAGCATTATAAAGCCATAGCAGAAAATACGCCTTTGCCTGTTATTATATACAACGTACCGGGGCGTACAGGCAGCAGTATTGGTGCCGATACCACTTTACGCCTGGCACATAATTTTAAAAACATTATAGGGACTAAAGAAGCCTCTGGAAATTTTGACCAGTTTAACTATATTATGAAGGATAAACCAGAAGGTTTCCTTTTTATATCAGGCGACGATCCGGTTACTTTGCCAATGATTGCCATGGGTGCTGTGGGCGTTATCTCTGTTATAGGGAATGCTTTACCGCAGATATGTGCTGACATGGTAAGGTTATGCCTTAAAGGCGACTTTGTTAACGCGCAGCCATTGCACTATAGTCTGATAGATTTTACCGATCTGATGTTTGCCGATGGTAGCCCCGCCGGAGTTAAATATGCCTTAAAGCAGTTGGGTATTTGCGGCGATACCGTAAGGTTACCATTAGTTAATGTGAGCAAAGCTATCGGCGATAACATATCAGCAGCGTTACAGAAACTGTCCTAATAAAAAAAACCGGCCTAAAGCCGGTTTTTTTTATTAGGAGTAAAACTATTATTTTTTAGCAGTTTCACTGTTTTTTGATTCTTGCACTTCCAAACGGATCGCTTGTGCCAGGTTTTTCAAATCTTGCATACCTTTACGTACACGTGTACCTGCGGCACTGTTTCCTTTGTTGTAGAATTTGTCAGCATCAGCCTCCAAAGCTGCAACCAGTTCTTTTACTTCTGTGAATTTTTTCATTGTGAGATACTCCTTTTAATATGAGGTTAAAATTGTTTAAACTAATGCTAATGTAAAATGTTTTTTTCTCAAATAAAAACTTTTAAAGCACTAAACAATAGCTTTAAAGGGGTTTTTTTCCACATTTTACTCGCTAAGCCATCAAAATTACTTAACCTAAAAATTGATTATTAGCAAGTTTATATTTTATAATGCAAAAAATAGCAATAATAACATTAAACATCAAGAATACAGTGCATTATCATAACAAAATAGCATTTTAATATATTTCATTAAGGTTGATATAATTTTATCCTTTTCTTAAAAAAAGTTATAAAAAAAGCCGTTAAATCAATTTTAACGACTAAATTATATCAGATTGATAAGTTATTATTCGGCAAAAGCCAGTTTTTGTTCTTTATAATAACCCGATTTTAGCTTTTGGCCAACCTCGGTAAAGGCCGAAAGCGTTTTTTGAACATCTTCCAGCGTATGTACCGCGGTGGGTATCAGCCTTAATTGTATTAAACCCTTTGGTATAACAGGGTATAATACAATTGAGCAGAAGATGCCATAATTTTTGCGCAGATCCATTGTCATTACGGTTGCTTCGTTTAAATCGCCTTCTAAAAAAACCGGGGTAACCATGGTATTTGTAATTCCGGTATCAAAACCACGCTCTTTTAAACCCGATTGTAACGTTGTGGCTATTGTCCAAAGTTTTTCGCGCAGCTCCGGGTTGGATTTTAAAAGTTCAAAACGCTTTTGCAGGCCAATAACCATAGGCATTGGTAAAGCCTTGGCAAATGTTTGCGAGCGCATATTATAACGAAGGTAATTTACAATCTCTTCCGTTGAAGCCACAAACGCGCCTATACCCGCCATTGATTTTGCGAAAGTGCCAAAGTATACGTCAACACCATCTATGCAATCCTGCGCCTCGTGCGTGCCTGCACCGGTCTTTCCCATGGTGCCTAAGCCGTGAGCGTCATCAACAAGTAACCTAAAATCGTATTTGTCTTTTAACGCTACAATCTCTTTCAGCTTTCCCTGCACTCCAGACATGCCAAACACACCTTCTGTAATAAGCAATAAGCCGCCGCCCGTTTGTTCGGCCAGTTTAGTGGCACGCTCTAGCTGCTTTTCGCAGCTTTCCATGTCATTATGCTTATATACAAAGCGTTTGCCCATATGCAGGCGAACGCCATCAACTATACAAGCGTGGGATTCGGCATCATAAACAATAACGTCATTACGGTCAACCAATGTATCAATAATCGAAACCATACCCTGGTAGCCATAGTTCAATAAAAAAGCATCTTCTTTACCGACAAAGGTTGCCAGGTCTTTTTCAAGCGCCTCATGGTATTTAGAGTTGCCAGACATCATACGCGCGCCCATTGGATAAGCCATACCAAAATCTGCAGCCGCCTTAGCATCTGCAGCTCGTACCTCAGGGTGATTAGCTAAACCAAGGTAATTATTTAAGCTCCAAACCAGGTGCTCTTTCCCCATAAACTGCATATGCGCGCCAATTTCACCTTCTAGTTTTGGGAACGAAAAATACCCATGCGCCCACTTTTGATGCTGGCCCAAAGGGCCCATGCTTTTTGATATCTTTTTAAATAAATCCAATGTAATAATTTTTATATCAGCAATAATTTACAAATGTAATTGTTAGTAGCATGATTAACAAAGGCTATATTTTATAATTGCTTCACTAACAAAAAAGCCCTTGTATAAAACAAAGGCTTTTGATAAAAGTTTCATCGGGCATCAATCTACATTATCATGCAGAAAGGAGTTGTTGTTTCTGATCTCTGTTTTGCCATCCTCATCGGTCAATAAAGAAAACTTGGATATTTGGCTCTCTGATGATGCCGGCGGCTGTTGTAAAGCTATCTCTTTACGTTTATATGCAGGTATGTTTTCCATTTCCTGGATGTTGCCGTTACGCAGTTTCATACTCAGGTCTTTTAAACGCATAATACGTTCTCTTGATTTGCGCAGCTGATCTTCAATAGATTCGTCAGTTTTATGATCATCAGCCCCTATAACCGGTTCGGGTACAAACTCAGGTTGTTGTGGCTCAAACCGTATTTCTTCTTTAATAACAGGAGGTTCGCTAAGCATTTCGGGCTCGGCTATCTTAAAGGTAAAATCAGTGTTATCATTAACAGGCTCGCTTACCTGCTGGTCATCAAACTGGAGCGAATGCTTTACCATCGGCGAATCTTCACCTTTGGTGCCAAATAGATCAAACAAGCCTGTTTGTTGTTTTACATGCTCGTCTTTATTAGCCTTCATGTATACTTCGGCAGGCGTTTCTTCTTCTTTCTCTCTAAGTGTATTCACAAACTCATTAACAACCGGCCGGGCTAATGGCTTAGCTTCGGGGGTTAACATGGAGATTATCTTTTTGCTGCTTTGTTCTTTTTCGCGCTCATCTTTAGTTTGGAAACCAGTAGCGATGATGGTAACGGATAGTTGCTCGCCTAAAGATTCATCACGGCAATTACCCCAAATCAGGTCTGCAGCTAAGCCTGCTTCTTGTTGGATGTAGTCTGTAATAATGCTCACTTCATCCATCGTAACTTCTTTTTCGCCCGAAGTTATGTTCAGCAGGATATAACGCGCGCCTTCAATTTCGTTATCTTTTAACAATGGCGATGATAATGCGCCTTCTACTGCTTTTAAAGCGCGGGTTTCTCCGCCAGCCGCCGAGCTGCCCATTATGGCAACACCGCTATCTTTCATCACGGTACGCACATCTTTAAAATCAACGTTAATATAACCCGGCAATGTTATAATTTCGGCAATGCCTTTAGCGGCAGTGGTTAAAATATCATCAGCCTGGGCAAATGCTGATCCTAAAGTTAAATTTCCAAATATCTCGCGTAAGCGGTCGTTAGAAATAACGAGGAAAGAATCGACATGCTTTTTAAATTCTTCCAAGCCTTCTTCGGCTTGCATTTTACGGCGCTTACCTTCAAAAGAGAAAGGTGTGGTTATAATACCAACCGTTAATATATCAAGTTCGCGGGCAGCCTTAGCAATAATAGGGCTTGCACCGGTGCCGGTACCACCGCCCATGCCTGCTGTAATAAACAGCATTTTGGTATTAGTGCCCAGCATCTGCTTTATCTCATCAATGTTTTCAATAGCGGAATTTTTTCCAACTTCCGGGATGGAGCCCGCGCCCATACCTTCGGTTAAACTGGCACCCAGTTGCACCTTATTGGGAATAGGGCTTAGTTCCAAAGCCTGCGCGTCGGTATTACAGATTATGAAATCCACACCTGTAATTCCTTGCTTGTACATATGGTTAACAGCATTGCCGCCACCGCCACCCACACCAATAACTTTGATGATGGACGACTTTTCTTTTAACATCTCAAACTGCATAATCGTTGTTTTTCAGCTATATGTGATCGACGATAAATAAGATTTTATCTAATGTAATATTAGGGCTTTTTCAGATACGTTTACCCACAGTTGTTGATTATGTGGATAAATCACCGTTTGTTGAAAAATCACTTTAAAAAATCTTCATCTTTAATATCGTCTTTAATAAATTTCTTTCCTGTCTCTAGTATTTTACCAAATAATCCAAACTTTTTGTCTTCAGAAAACTTAGGTTTTTCAACTTTCGTTTCGGCCGGAATCGGCGAAAAAGAGTCTTCCATTTTCTGAATGCCTTTTATTAATAAACCAATACCGGTTGCAAAAGTGGGGCTTTGGAGTTCTTCGTAAATGTTTTTTGGCAGCACTTCGTTTTTAGCCAGGTGCTCGTTTGGATAACCCACACGGCAATCTAACCCGGTCACAAATTCTACCAACTGTGGTAAATGTTTCAGTTGCGCGCCCCCGCCTGTGATCACAATTCCGGCTATTAATTTTTTCTCATAGCCCGATGATTTGATCTCGTAATAAACATGTTCTACAATTTCTTCCATGCGGGCCTGTATCACAAACGCCAGGTTCTTTACAGATATTTCTTTGGGTTCGCGGCCACGTAAACCGGGCACGCACACAATTTCGTTATCCTTATTCTCTTCTGCCAAAGCCGATCCGAAGCGTGTTTTTAATTGCTCTGCTATATTGCGCATTACAGAGCAGCCTTCGCGTATATCTTCCGTAACGCTATTGCCACCAAATGGTATTACAGCCGTATGGCGAATGATCCCTTCGTGAAATATAGCCACATCGGTAGTACCACCACCAATATCAACCAATACCACCCCGGCTTCTTTTTCTTCATCGCTTAAAACAGATTCAGACGATGCCAACGGTTCCAATATCAGTTCCTGGCTCTCCAGGCTTGCCTTGGTAACACATTTTACAATGTTTTTAATAGCGGTTACCTGCCCCGAGATGATATGGAAATTAGCCTCCAGCCTTACGCCTGCCATGCCTATCGGGTCCTTAATACCCGGCTCATTGTCTACCGTAAACTCCTGCGGCAAAACATGAATAATTTCTTCGCCAGGCGGCATAACCAGGTTATACATATCCTCAATAAGCTTTTCAATATCCTTGCGGCTTATCTCGGTATTGAGGTCGCGGCGGGTAATTAACCCACGGTGCTGCAAGCTTTTAATGTGCTGGCCCGCAATACCTACGTTAACAACCTTAATCTCCACATTTGATTGTGAACCGGCTATTTCAACAGCCTGGGTTATACCCTGAACAGTTTTGTCGATATTAGATACCATGCCACGTGTAACGCCCGCCGATTCCGCTTTTCCGATCCCCAAAACCTCTATCTTTCCATTTTTGCTTCTGCGGCCAACAATAGCACATATTTTTGTAGTTCCGATATCTAATCCAACTACAATTGGCGAACTTTTTTCGTTTGTCAAACTCTTGTCCATATCAATGTTTTATTAAGATTGTATTATTTTTTATTATTTTAGAAGTATCCGTTTTAACAGCTTCCTTCTTTTTTGTTGTATCCTTTTTTACAATTTCGGCTTTAACACCTATCACCTGGTTGGCATATTTAACATTTACCGTTTTATATAGATCTTGCCCCACTTTTGGTAACGCCTGTTTGTAAAATACAAGTAGGTTTTCAAATTTTGTTTTTAACGAATCGGCATTGCCAAGCAATATTTTGTGGCTGCCTACCCTGGGTATCAATTCAATTTCATGGTGTTCATTAACATATACCTGCACAATTTGCACGTTCCATAAAGAATCCTTCCTGATAAAGTCCGCAGTTCTGAACAGATCTTTTGTTAATGGGTTATGTAACGAATCAACCCGGTTGGTAAACAACTCATCAATATACCCGGTAGCAACTAATACCTTAGCCGTAAAGTTTGCCGATAACGGGATTTTTAATCCATGCTGGTCAATATAAAAATCCTGGTCAAAACGGTTTATTACACGCATAATAGGCTGCCGCTGACTAACCTCAACACGTATAACCCCATCCATATCGGTATACACTTTGGCAAACTCAATAAAGGGGTTTGCCTTTAACTTGTTTTCTAGCGCATGTATATTTATATCTTCTATTTTATGCCCGGTTAAACTATTGGTTTTAACCTCCAAAATATGATCTACCTCTTCCCTGTCAATAAAATACTGATTACCGGGGATATAAACCTTAACCTCCTTACAAATCACTTCGCCTTTCTTTATTTCGATAAAACTCATCAATACAACAAGGCCACCTATGCTGGTTACCCAGGCAAAGCCGATTAGTATTTTAAGCCATATCGCTTTTTTAAACATTTTGTAAAGCGTGTTTTAAAGGTTCAATTAATTGATCAATATCGCCTGCGCCTACGGTTAAAAGCAGCTCAGGTTGTTGTTGTTTTACCAGGTCAATACTCTCTTGTTTGCCGCATATCCGTTTGCCTGGTAAATGCATCCGGCTTAAAATCATATTGGCATCTACACCGTCAATAGGTAATTCTCTGGCAGGATAAATATCCAGCAAAAGCAACTCATCACTCATATCCAATACTTCGGCAAAGCCATCAACAAAATCACGTGTACGCGTAAACAAGTGGGGCTGAAAAATAGTAGTCAGCTTTTTAGCCGGATAGAGTTTTTTTACTGATGAAATGCATGCCCTTAACTCTTCGGGATGGTGTGCATAATCATCAATAAAAATATGTTTATCTGTTTTTAAAATATACTCAAACCTGCGCTTTACCCCTCTGAACGATGTAAGAGCCGCATGAATTGCAGCTGGTTCAACATTAAGATATAGGGCGGCCTGTATAGCGGCTACCGCGTTCTCTATATTATGGGTGCCTGCAATACCCATTTCAATGTTTTGGATGCTTACTTCGTTGTTTTTAAAATCAAAAAAGAACGATCCATTTTCAATTCTTACATTTTGAGCTAAAGCATCTGCATGGTTATCAATGCCATAGGTAAGCCCGCTAGCTAATGGTAACCCCTTTTTATGAATCAGTTTGCCACCCTGTTTCAATTGGGAAGCAAAAAGCCGGAACGAATCTGTCAGCTGCTCATGATCGCCGTAAATATCCAGATGGTCAGCATCCATCGATGTAATGATCGCGATATCGGGATGCAAGGTAAGGAACGACCTATCGTATTCATCGGCCTCAACTACTACTACGTTACTGTTGCCAAAAAGTACATTGCTGTTATAATTAGATGCAATGCCACCCAAAAATGCCGAGCAATCTTTACCCGCGTCTTTCAGGATATGCGCTATCATGCTGGATGTGGTGGTTTTACCATGAGTACCTGCAACCGCAACCGTAAACATGCCCTTGCTGATGATACCCAAAACCTGCGAACGCTTTTGCAAATCAAACCCTGCGGTCTTAAAAAAGTTAAGTATAGCAGCGTCTTTAGGTATAGCAGGGGTATAAATTATTAATGTGGCTGCATCCGGATGGTAAAATTCATCCGCTATCAGTTCAATATTATCATCAAATACCACGGTTATGCCTTCGGCTTGTAAAGCTGCTGTGAGTGGTGTTTGTGTTTTATCGTATCCGCAAACATTGCAGCCCAAATGGTTAAAGTACCGCGCAAGGCCACTCATACCGATGCCTCCGATACCTACCAAATAAACCCGCTGTATTTTGCGTAACTCCATTGTTGTTTTTTAAAAGCCCCCTTCTTGGGAAAAGGGGCTTATTTTTAATTGTTAATTGTTATCTGGATAACTTCTTTCGCAATAACATCATCAGCATCAGGCAGGGCCAGTTTGCCAATGTTATCGCTTAATGTTTTTTGTTTCTTTTTGTCTTTTAATAATTCTAGTGCTGTATCAATCAGTTTAGCTGCGGCATCCCTGTCGGGGATAAAAGCCGCCGCATTGGTTTCTACCAGTGCCAGGGCATTTTTTGTTTGATGGTCTTCGGCCACGTTTGGCGACGGAACCAAGATAACCGGCTTTTTGATCACACAAAGCTCGGCTATGGTGCCTGCACCCGCTCTTGATATAATAATATCAGCGGCAGCATATGCCAGATCCATCCGGTTTAAAAACTCTCTGATACAAATATTGGGATGATAATTTTCACCCAGCTTTTCAATAATACTTTTATAATAAAATTTGCCTGTTTGCCATATCACCTGTACGTCGGCAGCGATTATTTTATCCAGCCCTGCCATTACACTTTTGTTAAGCGTACCCGCGCCCAGGCTGCCGCCTGTAACCAGTATTGTTTGTTTATCAGCCGATAGGTTCAATAACTCTAATGATGATAACCGCTTGCCCGCTATATCAACCGATTCGCGGCGGATAGGATTACCGGTTTTGATGATCTTGGAAGCAGGGAAAAACTTTTCCATTCCATCAAATGCAACGCATATCTTATCAGCCTTTTTACCCAGCCATTTGTTAGTAATGCCCGCGTACGAGTTTTGTTCCTGTATCAAACAAGGTATACACTTGATGGATGCCGCATATAATAGTGGCCCTGATGCATAGCCACCTACACCAACCGCGGCATCGGGTTTAAAAGTTTTGATAATTGTTAACGCCTTCCATACACTATTGATCAGCTTAACAGGGAACATTACATTTTTCCAGATCGCATTACGCTGTATTCCCTGTATATCAAGCCCAATAATTTTATACCCTGCCGCCGGAACTTTCTCCATCTCCATGCGGCCACTTGCACCAACAAATAATATCTCAGTTGCAGGGTCTAACCGCTTCAGCGCATTGGCAATAGCAATAGCCGGGAAGATATGTCCTCCTGTTCCGCCACCGCTAATTATTATGCGTTTTGCCATGCCTTGTTATTATTGGGTTATTTGTTATTATGTTTTAAAATCTTATAAATCCGAAATTGTAATTTCCGACATCTTTTTATGCTGCTTCTCTGATCTCGCCAATTACTACTTTTTTAGGTTCATCAATATCCCGGCTAACGGATAAAATAATACCGAACGCCACACTTGTAAACAATATGGAAGTACCACCCATACTTACCAACGGCAATGGTACCCCTGTTACCGGGCCAAGGCCTACCGCTACGGCCATATTGGCAAAAGCTTGTATGGTTAAACTAAAACTTAAACCGGCAGCCAATAACGCGCCAAATGCTTTTGGGGCCCTGGTTACAATTTTTATACATCGGTATAATAAAAACAGGTATATACCAACCAACGCAAAACCGCCTACTAATCCATACTCTTCTACTATAATTGCATAGATCTCATCCGAAAAAGAATCTGGTAAAAAATAACGCTCTGTACTATGCCCCGCTCCCTTACCAAATATGCCACCTGTAGCGATGGCTATCTTGGCATGGTCTGACTGGAATGATTTATCAGAAGTTACTTTTTCGGGATGCCTGAATGTTTGGATACGGGAAATGTAAGTATGCCGCCTTGGCCCCAGAAAAATAACCCCTGCCAGTAAAACGGCGCCGGCCAAACAAACAATCGCGATCTGTTTAATGCTGATACGCCCAATGATCAACAACAAAATACTTACACCAAATAACATCAATGCTGTTGAAAGGTTAGCCAAAGCGATTAATATAAATACCACACATACCGAACCCATAATTGGGATAAATGATTGCTTTACATCTTTAATGTTTTCTTGCTTGCGCGATAGTGTACGAGCCAGGTAAGTGATCAGTGCAAGCTTTGCCAAATCCGAAGTCTGGAAACTTAAACCTGTGCCGGGGATGGCTATCCAGCGGCTGGCATCGTTTACGTGGCTTCCAAAAAGCAGGGTATATAACAGCAAAGGGATAGTAGCTATCATAAGTATTTTTGATATACCAGCATAATAACGGTAATCAAGCTTATGCGAAATATACATCAAACCTAAACCACCTATTATCATGGCCAGATGTTTCATCAAAATGGATTCGGCACCAACGCCACGCTTAAAAGCAAGCGTGCCTATAGAACTGTAAACAGCCAGCAAAGAAATAATAGACAACAGAATGACTATAAGCCATATCCAGCGGTCGCCTTTTGTTTTACTAAGTATGCTATCCATATGCTGTTAATTACTCCGTTTGTTTTTTGATCTTCCTAACCTTATGCAAATCCAATCTTTCAATTATTCCTTATAACTCCTTAACTGCTAATTTAAATTGACGGCCGCGGTCTTCGTAGTTTTTAAACAGGTCGAAACTCGCGCATGCCGGCGACAATAGTACGGTATCGCCTTTTTCGGCCAGGTGATAGGCTATTTGGGCCGCCTCAAAAACCGATTGAGTATTCACTATTATATCCACATCGTTCTCAAAGGCATCGTGTATGCGTTTATTATCTTTACCTAAACACACAATTGATTTTACTTTTTGACGAACCAGCTCTTTTAACATGCTGTAATCGTTGCCTTTATCAACCCCACCTAAAATAAGTACAACCTCGCTACTCATACTCTCCAACGCATACCATGTTGAGTTTACATTGGTCGCTTTTGAGTCGTTAATAAAACTGATGCCCGATATTTTACCAACAAACTCCAACCTGTGCTCAATGTTTTGAAAATTTGCCATGCTCTCGCGCACGATTGGATTCCGTATCTCTAGTATTTTTGCCATAATACCCGAGGCCATTGAGTTGTAAATATTGTGTTTGCCTTGCAGGGCCAGCTCTTTTATTGACATTGTAAAATGTTCTAATGTTGAGTTTATAATGATAGTTTCTTCTTCTAGGTAAGCACCCCTCTCAATCGTTTGTTGAATTGAAAAAGGTAGTAGTTGCGCTTTAAATTTACTTTCGGCCATGCCTTTTATGGTTTCAGGGTCATCAGCACAATAAATAAAATAATCGGCAGAGGTTTGATTTTGAGTGATGCGAAATTTCGAGGCAACGTAATTTTCAAGCTTATAGTCGTACCTGTCCAAATGATCGGGTGTTATATTAAGGAGCACCGCGATGTTAGCTTTAAAATTGTACATATCATCCAGCATAAAGCTGCTTATTTCCAGCACATAATAATCAAATTGTTGAGTGGCTACCTGATAAGCAAAGCTTTTGCCAATATTGCCCGCTAAACCTACATTTAAACCTGCATTTTTCAGAATATGGTAAGTTAAACTGGTGGTAGTAGTTTTACCGTTCGATCCGGTGATGCAAATCATTTTAGCATTGGTAAACCTCCCGGCAAATTCTATTTCTGATATAACCGGTATATTGTTTTCTTTAATCTTTTTAATAATTGGAGCCTTATCAGGAATGCCAGGGCTTTTAATTACCTCTATGGCTTTTAAAATTTCGGTTTCGGTGTGTTGCCCTTCTTCAAAGCTGATATTCCATCCGCTTAATCGTTTTTTATATTTTTCGGCAATCAAGCCAAAATCCGAAACAAAAACATCATAACCCTGCTGTTGAGCAAGATAAGCTGCACCCGCGCCGCTTTCGCCTGCGCCCAACACAACAAGCCGTACCCCAGCCGCATCCTTTCCGCCCTTAATTAGGGGAGATAGGTTTGGTGATATGTTTTTGTTGTCGTTCATTTAATTTTTAAGTCGGTTTATCATTTACAAGATCTTCACTACCATTGCCAAAGGCAGGCGTGAAGCCTTTACCTTAATTTTAACGTTATAATTGTAAGCACCGCCAATACAATACCTATGATCCAAAACCGGGTTACAATCTTAGCTTCGTGAAACCCCTTTTTTTGATAATGGTGATGCAGCGGTGCCATTAAAAATATCCTTTTACCTTCTCCTGATCGTTTTTTTGTGTATTTAAAATACGATACCTGCATAATTACTGATAAGCTTTCGAGTAAAAAGATCCCGCAAAGCAATGGTATCATCAGCTCTTTGCGGATCATTATTGCAAATACCGCTATAATGCCTCCTATAGCCAGGCTCCCGGTATCGCCCATAAAAACCTGAGCAGGATAAGAGTTGTACCATAAAAACCCAACACAAGCTCCAACAAAGGCACCTGCGAAAATTACAAGCTCGCCCGAATTGGGTATGTACATAATATTTAAATAATCGGCAATAACAGTGTTACCCGATACATAAGCCAGCACAGCCAGGGTAACTCCAATAATAGCCGAAGTACCCGTTGCCAACCCATCAATTCCATCGGTAATATTGGCCCCGTTAGATACCGCGGTTATAATAAGGATAGTAAAAAACATGAACACCACTAATGCGTAGTACTCATAACCTGGCCCCAAAAACTTAAGTACTTTTCCGTAATCAAACTCATTGTCCTTATAAAACGGCATGGTGGTTTTGGTAGATTTTACATCTTGCGTATAAACCGCGTGCGAGCCCCGCATATGAAAGTCAACAGGGAGATCATACTTAACCGGAAGTTTAACCTCCTGCCGGATAACAATGTCATGATTAAAATACATTGTCCAGCCTATTATTAAAGCCAAACCAACCTGCCCAATAATTTTAAACTTGCCCGCTAAACCTTCCTTATTCTTTTTAAATACTTTTATATAATCATCTAAAAACCCGATAGCGCCTAGCCAAACCGTAGTTACCAGCATCAGGATAACATATACATTGTCGAGCTTGGCAAATAACAGTGTGGGCACCAGTATGCCCAGCAAAATAATTATCCCGCCCATTGTTGGGGTGCCTTGCTTTTGCATCTGGCCCTCTAAGCCCAGGTTACGTACGGTTTCGCCAACTTGCTTGTTTCTTAAAAATTCTATCAACCTATGGCCATAAACCGTGGTAACAATTAGCGATGTTATAACAGCCATTGCCATTCGGAACGTGATGTACTGAAACACGCCAGCCCCCGGAATTTTAAAATGATGGTCGAGATATGTAAATAAATAATATAACATCTGGCTAATTCACTAATTGATTAAAATGCTTTAACAGTTCTTCTTTATCATCAAAATGATTACGTACCGCTTTAATTTCCTGATATTTTTCGTGCCCCTTACCTGCCAGTAAAATAATGTCGCCCGGATTAGCCAGGTGGCATGCAGTTTTAATAGCTTCGTGCCGGTTTGTTATACTTATAGTTTTTCGTTGGTTTGACGGGTCAACACCAGCTTCCATATCTTTAATGATATCTTCTGGTACTTCTGATCGCGGGTTATCCGATGTGAGGATAACTTTGTCGCTCCATTGGCAGGCTACTTTAGCCATTATGGGGCGTTTGGTTTTATCCCTGTCGCCCCCGCAGCCAATTACAGTGATCACTTTTTCGTTGCCCTTACGGATATCGTGAATAGTACTTAAAACATTCTGAACGGCATCGGGGGTATGGGCATAATCAACAATGCCAATAACTTTATTAGTCGAGATAATATAATCAAACCGGCCCTCGGCACCGGTTAACTTACTTAATGATGTTAATACCTTTGCTTTATCCTGCTCAAGCAGCATAGCCGTGGCATAAACGGCTAGCAAATTATAAGCGTTAAAGCTGCCTACCATTTTAAACCAAACCTCGTCGTTATCAATATTGAGCAGTAACCCCCCAAATTGATTTTCCAATATCTTAGCTCTATAATCGGCCATGCTTTTTAAGGCATAGGTTTTTTTATGAGCCTTTGTATTTTGCAACATGATGTTGCCGTTCCTATCATCAATATTGGTTAACGCGAATGCGCTTTTTGGCAAGGCATCAAAAAAAGCTTTTTTTGCTTTAAGGTAATTATCAAATGTTTTGTGATAATCCAAATGATCATGAGTGAGGTTGGTAAATATCCCACCCGAAAAACAGAGCCCGGCAATGCGATGCTGGGCAACCGCGTGCGAGCTTACCTCCATAAAGCAATAATCGCAGCCTTTAATTACCATTTCATCAAGTAAGCTGTTTAATGCTACCGGATCTGGCGTTGTATGCGTAGCAGGAATTACCTCGCCATTAATTTTATTTTCAACCGTGGAGAGCAATCCGCATTTATAACCCAGATCTGTAAATAGCTGGTACAATAATGTAGCTACGGTTGTTTTGCCGTTTGTGCCTGTTACGCCAACCAATTTTAATTGTGACGACGGGTTATTGTAAAAGTTAGCCGCTATTTGGCCTAAGGCTATGGCGCAATTGGCTACCATAATAAAAGCTACTTCGCCCACTGTATGTGCCGGAAGGTTTTCGCATATTACTGCCGATGCCCCGTCTTTTACGGCTTGCTCAATGTAATCATGGCCATCAACTACTGTACCTTTAACTGCAACAAACAAAGCCCCTGGTATAACCTTGCGCGAATCAAATACGATAGCTGATATTTCCATATCATAAGCGCCCTGCAACTCAGTTGCCGGTACCCCTTCTAATATATCGCTTAAGTACCTCATTCCAGTTCGATTAATATTTTTGCCCCTTTAGGTATTAAACTTCCACCCGTAACAGATTGCCTTTTTACAACCCCATTACCTCGTACTCCAACTTTATAGCCAGAATTGCCCATTGTATAAAGCGCATCGCTCAAGCCCATGCCAGTTACATCGGGCACCGACCCTTTTTTGTATTTATTATCATCAACAACTATCCCGTTACTGGTATCAGACCTGGTTGCAGCAGTTGTATTTGAAGCATATGCGGGTTGTTTTATCCCCAGTTTGCTGTAAACCAGTTGCATGGCTTTACGGTCGCCGGTTTTAGTTTTAGGCATTTCTGCATTGCCCGCCAGGTGCATTGGAGCCTGCTGGTTCATGTCAAAACTACTCGAATAAACCTTGTCGGCCAGTTCCCTGAAAACCGGACCGGCAACTTCGGCACCGTAATAAGCACCAATGGGTTTATTGATAACCACAATCATGGTGTATTTAGGGCGGTTAGCCGGAAAATAACCACAAAATGATGATTGGTATACTTTGTTTTTATAGCCTAATTTACCATCAGCAACCTGGGCGGTACCAGTTTTGCCGGCTACTTTATACAGGGGGTTTTTAACTGTGGTTTTTCCGCTTCCAACTTCAACTACGCCCTCAAGCATCCCTTTTAGTTTGCCTAAAGTCTCGTCCGAACAAACGTGCTCAACAATTACCCTTGCCTGAAACCGCTCTACCGTATTACCTAACCTGCGGATTTCTTTAACAAACACGGGTGCCAGCATTTTACCATTATTGGCTACTGAGTTATAGAAACTAAGTGTTTGTAATGGGGTAAGCTTTGATTCGTAACCATAGGCTATTTGTGGTAATGATAAACCACTCCAGCTTTTACTTTTAGGCGTTTTTATTAAAGGTTGCCCTTCGCCGGGTATCTGTAAATTAAGTTTCTCATTTAAATGGTAACTGTATAGTTTATCAGTAAACTGTTTTGGGTTATCTTTATAATGCTGATAAATAATTTTAGCAGCCGCTACATTTGATGATTTTTCGAATGCTTGCTGAACTGAAAGCACACCGTTTCCTAAATGCGAATCCCGGATGATCTTATTGTAAAGCTTGATCTGGCCGCCTTCGCAATCAACCAGCGTACTGGTATCTATTTTATGCTGATCAATGGCTGTCATATAGGTAGCCAGTTTGAAAGTTGACCCAGGCTCGGCTGCTTCGCTTATGGCATAATTTAGCTTTTCTTCGTACTGCCCATCAGCTACTTTGGTATAATTAGCTATAGCGCGGATCTCGCCGGTAGCAACTTCCATCAAAATTACGCAACCATGGTCGGCCTGGCTTTTAATTAGTTGCTTTTTTAATGCTTCCTGCGCTACGTCCTGAAAGTTTACATCAATTGTAGATATAATATCTGCCCCGTCTTTAGCGGCAACTTCCTCCTCGTCATCAGCTATGGCATTGTTTACAGG
This sequence comes from Mucilaginibacter sp., assembly GCA_025352225.1. Lineage (GTDB taxonomy): Bacteria > Bacteroidota > Bacteroidia > Sphingobacteriales > Sphingobacteriaceae > Mucilaginibacter. Next base: position 38,845 of record JANXTT010000082.1, read on the forward strand.
TATCCAAATACCGCCCGCTATACGCTGCATTAAACGGGTACCGCTTTCGCCATTAATATAACTGGCATAGGCACCTTCTAAGCCTACCGCGTTTTTAACATTTTCATTTTTAT
>JANXTT010000112.1 GCA_025352225.1 Mucilaginibacter sp.
TCCGGCAAGGTATTCCAAGGAACGTTTCGGTCAGGGTTTACTCGGTAGGGCATAAGACAAATATACATAGTTGACCTTAAAAATCAAATATTTTAAGGTCAATAAGGGTTTTGGCATTAAAGTAATTTCCAATAGCTTCAATCACATTAAAAAAAGCCGATTTTAAGGTACATTGCAAACTTTAACTCAAACGGAAACTTTGGATGATCAATCAGGTTGTGATTGTTTCTGCACCGATGTATGGAAAAAATGGCCCAATACCCAATCCTTATCAATGGTACTCCTGGAAACCAGGTGTTCTTTGGCTTTATTATTTATTTCTCTTTTTAGTATCACACTAATATTCCTTTTGGGCGATGCCCTCCAATTGTTGTCTGCTGATATTTAATCTTAATCTCCAGGCTGATACAAAGTCGCCTGTTTCGCTACCTAAAGGATCCACCAGGCTGTACTTTTCATTGACCTGTGTTTGGGCATAATCCACGAATGCACTAAGTGACTTCTTTTCAAAAAATTCCGCCAGAAAGCCGATACGCTTTATTACCGCGATGTTTGCCGTTGCTCTGCTATACGCGACCATTTTGTCGGCCTTTAAATCAGCCTGTACGAATGCCCGTAAAAGTTCAGCATAGCCACCGGAGTACTGTGGCTGGTCAAAACAATCAATGATCGTCTTTTCTACATCGGTTATGGGATACTTAAAATTTCCTTGTCCGTTCCACATAACTCCAATACGCTTGGTGGGAATGATCTTCACAAATTTATAGGAGGTGCCAAAAATAACTTTGTCCTCTTTTTCCTGGGTCGTCTGTATAAAGATGGTATTGGAAAACTGTTCAGTCAATCCATGTTGATTTAATGCCGACCAGTACGCGACAGCGCTATTGGCTACTACAAATGTCCCGATCACGTTTTCATCAGTAAAATTCGTGCGGCAAAACTTACCGCGCTCAATCCTGGCCAGTAGCCCCTTGTGAACGAGATTTTCAAGCACTTCGTTCAAGTTATCAAATTGTTGCTCAATTTGCTTTTCAATTTCGTCAAACCTGAATAGCTGAATTTCATATTCATCCAGCAACTTCAGAAATGCTACCTGAGTTTCTGTTAAATTCTTTGATATGTACACACTGGCTGCCATTTTACCTCTTGTTCGGAGATAAGACCTAAAAATTGGGTCTTATCCTTGTTGCAAAGGTAATAACTATTTATCACAATTAAAAATTTAACAAATCATGTCACCTATCAATGCTGTAAAGCTTAACTTACTACCTTATCACAAAATATAAAATAACCTCATAATAAGTACAAGTGTGGCTTGCACGATTATATTGGAACATTAAATGTTTTTATTCTAACAAAATAGCCTGTATTTGATTCAATCTGTTATTGAAATATAATCACCCGTAATTTTCACATCATAACCATCAAACCGCATTGCTTTAGGAATGGGTAACCGCTGCGTTTTTGTTTGTTGCATGACCTGAAAAATACCGTGTTTTTACGGTTTTTTTTGCGAGAAACACCCTTTTATTAAAGAATAATATTTTATAGATTTATAGAAAAAACAAACTATTGCCTATTCACAAAACTATAAACATTTGTATTTTAAGAAGATGAAAAAAAATTACTCAATAGTTTTAATATTATTGTTAATGACAATAACGTTAAAATCGTTTTCGCAAAAAGTTTCTGATATTCTCGAAAAAGGGATTGAAGTGAAAAGTGATGAAAGAATCTTCATGATACGAAATGGAGCAAATTTTCAATTTGACAAAAGTATTGGAACTGCTGGCAACTACCAACAGTATCAAGATTCATGTATTTTTTTAATTCACAATAAAAGTGGCGTTAATATTTTTCTTCAACCTTTGAATCCTTTAAAGTCTTCCTACGATTCAAAAACCACATTTATTCCAGATCCAATTAATGCAGATGCTGATAAAGCTTTTTCATCTATAACTTCATTATTAACAAAAGTTTTGGGCGGGACAGCTTCCGCGCCGGGTGCTCCTTCGGAAAATAGCACTAAGAAAAAGAAAGATAAAAAAGTTCAACCCAAAACAGCACCCACATGTGATTTATCCTATGTTGTAGCAGATTTGAACGATATTCATCAAGCCTTGGGCGCTGATCCTAAAATTAGAATGAATGCCATTTTTAATAAATTAAGAGACTCGATAGATTTTGTAAATTCTCAAAGTACTTACACCGCTATAAAATTAGTTTCAGACTCAATAACAGTTTATAAAGATTATTTCAACCGCTTAAATAGTAAAATAAAAAACTTAGAAAATGACATTAATAAAATTACTTGTACATCTGGCGATTCATTAATTTCTAAATACGTTTTAATTGAAATATTAAATGATGTCAAAAGTTCTTATAACACTAAAAACTCAAGGCTAAAGAACTTACAGAATAGTTATCAATTAGTTAAAGACGCTGCGGACAAAGCAAGTTTAAC
>JANXTT010000144.1 GCA_025352225.1 Mucilaginibacter sp.
AAATAGACAGAAATTGCTCGAAAGGTTGTGCATAAAGAATGATTTACTTGGTCGTAATTTTTCTTTAATGTATTGATTATCAATATAATGCACAACTTTTTCTTTCATATTTATATCATTTTTTAATCGCACAACACGTTAATTATAATAGCCGCCAATTGGAAATGTAATTTACATTGTATCTAAATAAAAAAGTATTCAACCTACTTCTTTCTGCCTAAAGCGTATTTAATCCCGCCCAAAATATGTTGGTTAAAAAGGGTATCGGTTGTATAATCTTCTTTTGTATGGCCCAACTCTGTGTAAAAAACTCGTGCGCCTTCAAATTTATGATACCAGGATATAGGGTGTGTAGCTCCCATTTCGCCACCTGTATATGTTTTCTCGTCAACGGTTATTAATACCTTAATATCGGGGCTTACATTCTTAAAATTATACCATTCCTCAAAATGTGTCCACTCTGCTGGTAACATTTTTGTAGAAATATGATTTTGATCAAGTACATGCATTACGGCTTGTTGCTGTTTAGGATGTTTTAAAAAGTATGCACCTATTAGTTTGCCATACCATTCCCAATCGTATAAACAATCAGTAGCGGCGTGTATGCCTACAAAGCCGCCCCCATTATGGATATATTTCTGCAGCGCTGCTTTTTCACTATCATTAAAAAGCGCGGTACCGGTAGGACTTAAAAATATAAGTGCTTTATACCTTTTTAAATTACCATCGTTAAACTTTTCGGGATTGGTGGTTGTATCTGCTTCAAAGTTATTTTCGGCACCAAGTTTTTTAATTGCAACAATACCATCAGCTATACTGGCATGGTGATAACCTTTGGTTAAACAAAATATCAATACCCTGTCTGGCCTTTTATCCTCTGGTTTAAACCCCAATAAACAAATTAATGTTATTAATAATGTTAATTTTTTCATATTAATATTATGCCAAGTTTCTGCCAGCGTTTACAATACCATAAACTGTTCGTACAATAAGCTTATTGTATACCGCGTAAAATTTATCATCAGGTGGTAACGTATTTAGCTGCTGTAAGGCAAAGTGTTGCAAAATAACCAATGGCAATACAATCTTTTCGCGTATGGCTATGGAGCGCCTTTCTACCGGGTATTCCTGCATTAATACTTCCGAATCTGTTAATGATAATAAAAGATCGCGTGTAAGCTCAAACTCCGCTTTAAGCATTTTCCAAAAATCGCCAAAAGTTTTATCCTTTTCCAAATAAGCAGTGATGCGGAAATCAGATTTCGACATCGACATCATACAGTTGTCTATCATGGTTTTAAAGAATCCAGAGTCACAATAGAGCTCTTTCAAGCCTTCCCAATAACCTTCATCTTGCATCTTTTGTAATGCTGTGCCTACCCCATAAAAGCCGGGTATGTTTTGTTTCAACTGGCTCCATGCTGTTACAAAGCTGATAGCACGCAGATCTTCGAGTTTTAATTCGGATCCGGCATTACGTTTGGTTGGCCTACTGCTTATATTGATATTAGATAACAATTTAAGCGGACTCATTTTCTCCAAATATTTTAAAAATAAGGGGTGCTCCCGCAGATCCATAAATTTTTTATGGCTAACCTCTGCCAGATTTGCTATCATGGTTTTATGCGCATCGTCGATTAAATCGTTATTGTTAGGATTTAATGCCGAAACAATGCCTGCGTTAACCAACTGCTCCATATTAAATACAGCAGTATCTAATGAGCCGTATTGCGAACTAACGGTTTGCCCCTGTACAGTTAACTGGATATGATCATTAGCGATTTCTTTACCCATTGATGAATAAAAACGGTGTGTTTTACCACCGCCACGCGCGGGAGGGCCGCCCCTGCCATCAAAAAATGCCAGATCGATGCCATATTTATTGGCCATGGCGGTTAACTCGACTTTGCCTTTGTATATCGACCAGTTTGCCATCAGATACCCACCATCCTTGGTGCTATCAGAAAAGCCTAGCATTATTGTTTGTTTGTTTTTACGCCGTTGCAGATGTTCCTTATAAAATGGATGGGTGTATAACTTCTCCATTACCTCGGCCGCATTAGCCAGATCGTGGACGGTTTCAAAAAGTGGCATAAAGTCGACACTTAATTGCTCCTTTTTCCATCCGGACCATAAAAACAGGTTTATTAATTGTAGTATATCCGATGCTTCCTGACAATTGCTGATAATAAAACGCTGACAAGCCTTTTCGCCACCAGACATTTGAATGTCTTTCATTAATCTTATGGTACGCAAGGTGTCTTTAACCAGATTATCAGCATCATCCAGTGGGCTATAGTTGATTTCGGTAAATTGAATGGCCTTAAGTTTGTCATCTTCGGTTGATTCGAAGTAATCTTTACTAACCAGGTTCTTTAACGAACTATTCTCAATGCAATATTTATGCACATTTCTTAAAACCCGGCTATCTTGTCTGATATCTAAAGTGGCAAAATAACAGCCAAATAATTTAACTTTACGGATAAGGCTTTCAACAAGATCTACAAATAAAGAATAATGGTCTTTTTCCAATACTTCTTTAATTGTTATCAGGTTATTAATAATCTCTTCCTGCTGGTTATGGGGTTTGGGATTGCTGGTGAAAGCGTTATGATAAAATATATCTTCGAGGGCTCCCATTGGCTGATTTACGCCACGAAAAGTAATCCGTTTTTTCAACGCTTTAAACTCTCTGTAATAGCACCTGAAAAGTACCATGCGTAAATGTGCCGATACTTCTTCTGTACTTTTAGATGTTACATTGGGGTTACCATCCCTATCACCACCCGGCCAAAAGCCCAATTCTATAACCCTATGATCGCTATCAGCATCACCGTTTACAGAAAACTCTTCATCAACCTTGGCCTGTATAGTTGCTGCCGCGTAATAAAATATATTTTCGAGAAACCAAGCCAAGCTTACGGCCTCATCAACCGGGGTTGGCGATGTTTTATTAAAGAAAGGTGTTTTACCTAACTGTTGTAAAAGTAAATTTACAGAGTTAATATCATCGTGCTTCAAAGCTTCGCTCAAATCAGTCATGATACCTAAAACCGGGCCCGGGTAGAATTGTGTAGGGTGCGCGGTTAATACCAGTCTTAATGAAAAATTTTGAAGCTTTTCGGCGATGTTCTTACGCATTTGTTCGCGGCCCTGGGCTTGCTGTAATAAACTTTGAAGCGTACCTCCATCATCATTATGGCCGAGTTTATTAAATGCAGAATCCTCTATCGAATCAAACAATACCACCTGCCGTTCAATATATTGGATGAATCTAAATAACCGGTTTAACCGTTCTTCACGATCAATATCCGGCGCGTACTTTTCAAAAAAGCTTTTGATAATCTCTAATGGATCCAGCTGTTCTGCAGCACCCTTGTCGCAATGCGAACTAAAAAAAGGTAGCAAAATACCTGTATCCTTAACCTGGTAGAAAGGCAATGTTAAAAAAAGGCTATTGTATAACTCAAAACGGGTTACAACTTCCTGATTAAATGCAGTCTCTTTTTGGCTAAGTTTTAAAACCGAGGTCATAAATAAAATTATTATTTGAGGTAAATCGTATGTATTGATAACACAATATATTACGGAGGCTGAAAATAGGTAAAATAGACGAATTTTAGACTACTTTTTATAAAATTGCATAAAATTGATGTTCTTTTTATTAAAATAGACACTATGGGTTAATATTTTTGTTAAGCTTATATCTTACTATCTTCGTATACAATAGAACATGAATAGGCAAACCCGCGAAATTAAAGGTTTTTTTTACAGTCAATATTTTTCTGATGGGTTACGTATATCGCTTGGTGTACTGCTCCCCACACTTATTTTTATCAGGTTCAACATGTTTGAAACTGGCTTAACCTTATCGTTAGGTGCACTTTGTGTTAGTGGAGCAGATAACCCTGGCCCGGTTATGCATAAACGTAACGGGATGATGATATGCAGTATACTGATGTTTATGGTGGCTATTGCAACAGGTTTTGCCCGGCTCAATATGTTTACGTTAGGCTTTGAGATTGTTGTATTTGCTTTCTTTTTCTCCATGTTCACCGTTTATGGTAACAGGGCCGCGTCAGTAGGTACTGCCTGCTTACTTATCATGATTTTGATGATGGAAAAGGCTTTAAAGCCACCAGAAGTATTAGGTTATAGTGCTACTATTTTAGCAGGCAGCGCTTGGTATACTGTACTTAGTATCGCATTCTTTAGTATCAGGCCATACCGGGCAGCACAACAGGCATTAGGCGAGAACATATTAGATGTATCTAAATTTTTAAGGATAAAAGCGGACTTTTACAAAGTAGGCGTTAATATAGATGAAAATTATCACAAAGCTATTTTACAACAAATACACGTTAGCCATAACCAAGATGCTGTAAGAGAATTACTATTTAAAAGCAGGTTGATGGTAAAAGAGTCAACCAATGCAAGCCGGATATTGATATTAACATTTGTAGATCTGGTTGATTTATTTGAACAAATAATGGCAACTCATTATGATTATAACGCATTACAGGAAAAGTTTGGCCAAAGCGGTATTTTAGATGATATAGCAATATTATTGACCAAAATAGCTGATGAACTTGATGGTATTGGTTATGCTATTCAGTCTAACTCAATTTACAAGCATCTGGTAGATCTGAGTCCCGAACTGGAAGCGCTAAAAATTAAAATAGATGGGTTTAACAGCGGCACTAAAGAACCCAGCAATCTGGTTCTTAAAAAAATACTAATCAACCTGCGTAATCTTAATCAAACTATTATAAACGTTTTCAACTACTACAATTCCAGGTCATCAGTATTATTAGATCGTAATAATGTTGAATATTCAAGATTTTTAAGCCGTCAGGAATATGATCCACAGATATATGTGGATAATTTAACTTTAACATCGTCTATATTTAAACATTCTTTACGGGTAGCACTAGTATGTTTAGTTGGTTTTATAACTGCTAAAACAGTAATGCAGGGCCACCATAGTTATTGGATACTGCTTACTATTATTGTGATACTTAAACCTGGTTTCAGCCTAACCAAACAACGCAATTATCAGCGTTTAATGGGTACAATTGGCGGTGGTTTAATAGGTTTTATAATTTTAAAATTTATACCTGGTACAACAGCGCAGTTTGTGATACTAATGGTATGTATGGTAGGTGCATACAGTTTCCAACGGTTTAATTATATTGTAAGTGTTATTTTAATGACGCCCTACATACTGATCCTATTTAAATTTTTAGGTGTAGGCCATGTTATTGAGGAACGGATTCTGGATACGTTAGCGGGATCGGTAATAGCCTTTATATCCAGCTATATTATATTTCCTACATGGGAGTTTGACCTTATTAAAACAGACCTGTACAATGTATTAACATCCAACATTAATTATCTGATGAAAATAGCCGAGGCATTAGCTGGTAAAGATGTAAGCATGGTGGAATATAAATTGGCTCGTAAAGACATTTATGTACATTCTGCAAACCTCTCTGCCGCCTTTGAACGGATGACATCAGAACCTAAAAAGAAACAGCGGCATATTAAAGAAATACATAAGTTTGTGGTACTGAACCACATTCTTACCTCTTATATTGCTAATATCGCATCGGGTTTACTAAACAATGAACATCAAATACGGCATACCGAAAATTTAAAATTAGTTAAGCGTGCTGTAAAAATATTAAACGAAACATCTAATAAAATAGAACCTCGCAAAGACGAAACAACTATAATTACAAGCCAGCAACCGGCTAGGTTAAAAGAAACTCCAGAAGTAACTTTGGACGCTCATCTGCTTAAAGAACAGCTGGAGTTTATTGCTAAGGTAAGTACCGATATTGCAAAAATAACAAATATTATATTGGATTTGCATTAGATATACCCTACCATGATAAACTCAGAGCCACATCGCACATACAAGCTTTTTTACATAAAAACAGCCGGCCTAGCAGGACAAAGAAACACAAACCCATAAATAGCAAAACGTACCTAACAAACCATTTTCACTATAGAACAGATTAGTTATTGCTATTATAATAGCTCTGTTGCTAAATTTGCCAGCTCACTACGCTCGCCTTTTTGCAGTGTGATGTGAGCATATAACGGATGATTTTTTGCTTTATCAATTAAATAGGACAACCCGTTACTTTCCGCGTCGAGGTAAGGCGTATCAATTTGGTAAATGTCGCCTGTAAAAACAAATTTACTATGCTCACCAGCCCGGGATATAATGGTTTTTATTTCGTGAGGGGTTAAATTCTGAGCCTCATCAACAATGAAAAATATTTTGGTTAGCGTGCGCCCGCGAATGAATGCCAGCGGAGCAATAGATATTTTATCATTGGCTACAAGTTCATCTATTTTACCCTGCATTTTTTCATCGTCAACAAATTGATCTTTTATGAATTTTAGGTTATCCCATATTGGAGCCATATAAGGGTCAATTTTCGATTTAATATCACCAGGTAAAAAGCCAATATCTTTGTTGCTCAACGGTACAATTGGGCGCGTTACATATATTTGCCTAAAATCTTTACGCTGTTCAAGCGCGCTGGCCAGAGCCAGCAATGTTTTACCTGTACCCGCGTTACCTTGTATGCTCACTAATTTAATATTGGGGTTTAACAGGGCGTGAATGGCAAACGACTGTTCAATATTTTTAGGGTTAATATTAAAAACGGGTTGTTCTATTACCTCTTCAAGCTGATTGTTTTGTCCGTTATAAAAAGCCGGTATTGATTTTCTTTTACCATGCAGAATATAAAAGTGATTATTCTGCAATTTACCTATTTCTAACGCGTCGGGATGTAAAAAGCCAGCTTTACTGAAATCTGTAATTAGTTTATCGGGGACCTTGTTAACTATGGCTTTGCCTGTATATAGCTTTTCAAGATTTTTTATTTTACCGGTTTCGTAATCCTCCGCATGTAAATTAAGCGATTTAGCCTTGAGCCTTAAACAAATATCTTTAGATACCAGTATGATTTTTTTATCAGGATTTTCATGCTGCAAGCTAAGAGCAGCGTTTAATATACGGTGATCAACTTTATCATCGCCAAATATTTCTTCGGCATCTGTGTCGGTTTTTTTATCAACAACAACTTTAAAATGACCCTTATTATCCCCCAATGGCAACCAATGGCTTATTAAGTTACTTTTTGAAAACTCATCCATAATCCGAATAAAGCTTCGGGCCTCAAAATTACGGGTGTCATTTCCGTTCTTCATATTATCCAGTTCTTCTAAAACCTGGATAGGAAGTGCTACATCATGTTCGTGGAAATTTTGGAACGCGTTATGGTCATATATAATGACAGACGTATCAAGAACGAAAATTTTTCTCTTTCCGTTAGCTTTACCTTTACCCTCTTTAATCATATGGCTAAAAATAGAAAATTTGCATTAAAGAGAGCATAAAAGAAAATTTAAATAAAGCCATATAAAAACGAAAACGGAAGCTCTCTTCTTTCGATTTGAACTTCCGTTTCCAAACTCCTTAGTAAGCCGTAGCCTTCTATGAAGCACCAAGTTTTGTGTATAATGACCGTGATCCGTTTTTCGTTGTTTTTGCAAACGCTGATATGCTGCGATCTCTTACCTCTTGTTGTTTTACTCCGTAGAGTTCCGCAACAGTTTTGTAATGCCTTTTTTGACTGTACATCATCGGATAGTTTCCGAAGAAATTTTTCTTTTTGATGCATTTGAAAATTGTCCCTTGATCTTTAGTTCCTCCGAAGAATCACCCGAATTCAATTTCTAACTCTCTGCCAGGCTGTCAATGTACGTCGTTCTTGATAATTCTAAGATAGCAACTAAATGCTTATCTGTCAACACAAAAATTGTTTTTTTTATTAACAGTTTACTAACACAAACGGCGTTGTTATTAACACTGCCCTATTGGTGTATAATAATATTTAGTGCTTAAAGTTACCAAATTTGACCCCTCTAATACAACTTTATTAACAAGTGGTTAATTAACATATATCCGCTTATAATTGTAAAGTACCTCAATCTTCTATTCCTATTTTGCAGAAAATTTTAAAAAACCCTTAATATTTTATTGTTTTTCTGTTAAAGTTTTTCAATATTTTGGCTCATGTTTTAAATTTCAGCTTTGTTATAATACTTTATATTTGTATTTCAATGCAAGCAAATAAAGCTGACTATACTAAAATGATAAAAGGCTGGGCCAATGAGCTTGGTTTTATGTTATGTGGTATAGCTAAAGCTGATTTTTTAGCCGACGAGGCTCCTAAACTTGAGGTTTGGCTTAAAAAAGGTTTCCAGGGCGAAATGGATTACATGGAAAACTATTTTGACAAACGCCTTGATCCCCGTTTATTAGTTGACGATGCTAAATCGGTGATTAGTTTGGCCCTTAACTATTATACCGATGCCAAACAAGCAGATGCAGGCGCATACAAAATTTCAAAATATGCATATGGAGCTGATTACCACCATGTAATAAAAAATAAGTTACAGCAATTAATGCAATTGATTCATCAACATATTGGAGAGGTTGGTGGCCGGGGTTTTGTAGACTCCGCTCCGGTACTTGATAAAGCCTGGGCGAAAAAAGCCAGCTTAGGATGGATAGGCAAAAACACTAATCTGATTAGTAAAAAAACGGGCTCCTTTTTCTTTTTAGCTGAACTGATTATTGATTTGGAATTAGAATACGACATTGCGCCTACAGCCGATCATTGCGGTACTTGCACCCGTTGTATTGACGCCTGCCCTACTCAGGCGATAGTGGGGCCCTACATTGTTGATGGCAGCAAATGCATTTCATACCTAACCATTGAACTAAAAAACGAAATACCAACGGGTTTTAAAGATAAAATGGACGACTGGATGTTTGGATGCGATATATGCCAGGATGTATGTCCCTGGAACCGGTTTTCGATAAATCACCAAGAATCTGATTTCCATCCACATCCAGACTTACTGGGCATGACTAAGCACGATTGGGAGGAAATTACTGAAGATGTATTTCAAAAAGTATTTAAAAAATCGGCCCTAAAGCGCACCAAATTTTCGGGGTTAACAAGGAATATCAACTTTATTAGTAGTAAGTAACAACCATTTCTAAATTGTTTAGTCGCTATTTAATGGTAATGCAACCTATAACAGTTTCATTTGATAATATATTATTACGGACTTTGTTGTTAATCATTTAACTATATAGCTAGTTGTTGCTACAACTGGTATTCCTTTTTCTGTAATACCCTGTACCAGTATGTTTATATTAGTTTTAGGTTCCGCATTATAATAGCTTACTGTTGCTTCACCATTTTTGTCCGTTGTAATGTTGGGTTCCCAGTAAATAGTAGTACGTAGGTCGGTTTTATTATTTGGAACTTCGTATTTGGGTGCATAAAATACCCGGGCATTGTAATAACCATTAATATCTTGCGAATGGATATCAAAATCCTTATTATCTAAAGCTCCTGGTTTCAAAGTAAGATACACTAAAAAAATTGGCGTCAGAACAGACAATCTGGACGCTGCCGAACTGGAGCCATCCCCAGTTCCAACCGATGTCTCGTTTGAGCCAAGGGAGCCTGCGCTTAATAACCTTGGTGAGCTAATCATTTTTTTAATAACAACTTTAATTACTTTATCCATCGGTATGGTAAAATATGTATTGTAATAATCTGCTTTAACTTCTGGTGGATCGTAATCTGTAAATGGAACTTCTTTACCATTATCAAACAATCGTGGATATAACTTTTTACCATCTGCCCAAAACACAATGTTATTACTATCATCAGTATGGGCCTGATTTGACGCATGCAATATATAATCACCCACGGTATTGTAGTTAAGATCTTTAGGTGTAACTACCAGATTTTCATCAGGATAACCAAAACTCGTCACTACCTGATCAAGTAATGCTATATTTTTGCTGGTTTTAATATTTATTTCTTTTAAATGAATGGTGTCGTTCAAATTAATTTTTTTAATAAGTGTTTGTCTTTTTGCGATTTCAGGTAAATTAGAAGTTATTGCAAGGGTATCGATATTTAAGTTCCTTTTTAAAATCAGAGGGCTGTTGCTTTGAGATAAGGAGTCAGCAATTATCCATCCTACTGGCTTGCCTTTATCATCTCTTGACGTAAGTTTTACAATTTGAGGCCCAAACAACTGCAAACCGTCGAAATAATATTTACCCAAAGAGTCTGTTCTGGATGAAAATAGTTTAGTGCCTTTTGCTTTTAAAGCCGACAAGGTAACATTAACTCTAGGAATAGGCTTGTCAGACAATCTCTGCCGAACACGGCCAGAAATTGTATACCCGTTTTCAGGAAGATTAGTAATTTTAAGTGTGGTATCAGCCAACCTCTTCCATAAAAAATCACGCCAACCTTGTGTTAAAAGCAGCATATCCAATTGTTTGGCACGGTTTACGTTTGTAGTATCAAAATAACGTTTAGGTTGTTCAATTTTTCCACGAACTTCTGATTGTAGCAAAAGGTAAGTGACAATATCCTCTTGTGGTATCGGAATAATTCCCGCATCAACCACAGCTAAAGACAGATGGGCTATCGTACTGGCATCGCTCAATCTGATTTTAACGGTGGCTTTCCCTTTTGGCGCATATGTTTTATCAGTATTAATATTTAATTTAGTTTTATTTTCATGGTCAATATAGATTACTCTTTCACTCAACGCCCTTGAACGCTCATCATATAAAGTAATAGTTGCTATTCCTTCGGGAAAGTTATGATCGGGTATGGGAATTAACAATGATTTACTTGACAGCTTTATTTGATCCTTAAAATAAACCTTGCCCCCGTGCCTGCCTACTAAAACCGCGTTGTTACCCCCAAACTCGGTTAAAGTAATGTTATTGCAATTTATTTCGGCCTCAATTGTAGAATCGTTTTTGCTTAAGCTTAATGTAAAGCCTTTAGTTAAGGCTTTGGGCAATTCAATCACATGCTTTTGCCCTTTTATTATAATATTTGCTGTATAATCCTGTGTTTCGTCGGGTGTTAAATTGAAAGTACCCATACCTAACGAATCACAAATAAATTTCGCTACTGTACGGCCAGAACTCGCAATTACCTCTGCGGTTAAGGGTATTCCATTTCCTTTTGCATCTTCGGCTTTAACGGCTACAAGCGAACTAACATCATTAATTAACGAACCTCCTTCCGGATAAAAACTCACCCGGGGAGTATTAATAATTATTGTTTCTTCATCAGATGAGGCTTTCTTTGCTTTAGGCTTGTTTACTATAACAGGATATTTCTGTGTGGTTAATGCAGAAGAACTCAGCACTGTAATTTTCTTCTCAAAAATAAAATTATCCCCAAAATTACGCATCCAGTTTGTATAGGCTCTTATGCGGTAACTCCCTGCCGGAATAGTATCAGCTAACTTAAAATCGCCATTTCCCAACCCATCATTTAAGCAGATAGTTTGTTTATTGATTATCTGAGCATCTGGATTAATTAATTCCAAGTACAAATTACCACTTGTGTTAATAATTCTATTGGTTTGCCCATTTATCAGGTATGCTTTAAACCAGATATCTTCGCCTTGTATATATAAATTACGATCTGTATGTATATATATCTTTTCGAAAAATATTTTAAAAGCTCCGGGGGATTTTTGTTGCCCATATACACTGATACTACATAATAGTATAAAAATATGAAAAATGGTTATTTTTGCAATATATTGCATAACAGTATTTTATGTTTAAAATTGGTTATATCAAATATAGCGGATATCATTTTATTTAATAGTTAGTACATAACAGTACAGGATAGGTAAACCACTCGTTTTTGAGTTTATATTAAATTTGTTACAATTAGGCGCATTTTTACCGATTAGTATACCATCACCAAACTCTGGTTTACTTTACATACAGGGTTCATTAGTGAATTTTAAAAACTATCTGGATTACCAAAATGATATACTAAAGCTTGTATTGCAATTTTATTTATTTAATAACATAACTTGTTGTAGCAGCAATAGGCTCCCCTTTGGACGTTAATCCCTGTACAACAACCCTGATTTTTGATTTAGGATCGGCATTGTAGTATGATATTGTTGCCTGCCCTTTTTCATCTGTTGTTATCATCGGCTCCCAATGGATAGTTAAACGCTGATCAACTTTAGACGACGAATATTCATAATTTGGTGCATAAAAAGTACGTGCATTATAATACCCGGCAACATCGCTGTTAATAAGGTTAAACTGCTTTTTTTCAAACGCAGATGGTTTAAGAGCCAGCGTTATCAGCATCACATCACCGCCGCCCTGAGTTACCATATGATCAAACTTTACTGATATGATTTGATCCATAGTTAAATTATAATAATCCACTCGTTCAAACAGATCTTCAACTTTGTTAACAAAAAATTTAGGGAATAATTTTTTACCACCCGCGTAAAACATAAGACCTTCGGCAGAATCCGGGTTAGCTTGAGCACCAGGGATTTTATGAACCAAGAAATCTTGAAGATCTTTATAAGTATAATCCTTTGCGGTGATATCAAAATTATATTCAGGATAGCCAAAGCTTTGATACGTTTCGCCAAACGCCCTTACAAACTTAGGAGCTGCTTGTATATTGACGGCTCTAAGTTGTACAACTTCCGATATTTTGAATCTGTTAGCTAACTTTATTCTCGCAGAACTCACATTATCAAAAAGAGTTAACTCAGGCGAAGGATCAGCTTCAATGAGTGGTTGCAAAATAACAGATAAAGGAGCATTAGCTAAAGTATCTAACAACAACAAGCCCGTTTTTTTACCCTTATTATCGCTGGCTGAAAGTTTAAGTGTTTGGTTTCCGTACAGCTCAATCCCGTCAAGGTAATATTTCCCGGCTGAATCTGTTCGGGCCGCAAACATCTTATTTCCTTTAGCACCAGGAGCAAAAAGGGTAATATTCATATTGGCTAAAGGTTTATTAACCAGTACTGACCTTAACTTGCCCGAAACGGTAAATCCGGATTCGGGCAAGTAGCTTATTTTTAATGTTGAATCAGCCAACCTCTTCCATACAAAATCACGCCATCCCTGAGTTAGTAATAATAAATCTAATTGTTTAAATCTGTTACTATTTGCAGGATCAAAATATTGGGCAGCTTTCTCAATTTTACCTTTTACTTCTGACTGCAGCATTAGGTATGACACAATATTAGCCTCATCAGCAGGCACTACGCTACCATCAATAACTGCCAATGATAAATTAGCCTGAACCGGTTGATTTTGGGCAGTAATAGCCTGAATAGTGATTGTTGATTTTTCTTTAGGGGCGTAGCTGGGCTTGTCGGCCATTACAGTTAACTTTACTGTACCTTTATTTATATACAATAGCCGTTCACAATTTGGATGCATTTGTTCATCATACAAAATAATACTTGTAACACCTGCAGGTAATTGTGCTTTAGGAATATTTATAGCTGATTGTAAGTCGTTTAACTTAAATTGCCCAACAAACACTTTCATTTGCGCATGTTTTGCAACGATAGTTAACTGTTTACCTTTATGAGCATCAAGCGTAGGCTGATTAGTACTTATAAACACCTGAACGTTGGCCGAGTCATTGTTTTTTATATGCATAGAATACCCCTGACTTAAAGCTGGGGCAATAGTAGATTTAAACGGACGGTTATTTTTGTATGAACCAATAACAGTGTATTTACCTCCCGGTTCGGGCAACATATTAAAAGTGCCTAATCCCATATCTGTACTTTCAAAATGGCCTATAGTATCCCCTTTTGACGATACTATACCGCCACTTACTTTAATTCCATTGCCTAAAGCATCTTCGGCTTTAAATCCAACCAAACCTGCAACTCCTTCTACTAGTGCGCCTCCTTCGGGGAAAAAATTTATATGATATGAATTGGGTATTGCTGCCGGAATAATGAATTTATTTTTATCAGTTTTACCTTTTTTATCAGTAGCCGTAATTATAGGATTTAATCCTGCCACACTATGTACTATTATTTTTTTATCAAAAACAAAATTGTCACCAAAATTTCTGATCCAGTTGGTATAAGCTTTTAAATGATAAATACCATCAGGTATTGAATCAGTTAATCTAAAATCACCTGTACCCATTCCGCTGTCTATCCGGATGATTTCCCGAGATAGTATCTTTGCATCAGGAGATATCAGATCAACATATAAATTATTACTGCTATATGTTGGATGATTGCTTTCCCCGTTTACCAGATATGCCTTAAACCAAATATCATCACCAGTTGCGTAAAAATCACGATCAGTATGAATATATATTTTTTCAAAAAATAATTTATAGGGTTCGGCAGTCGGTTTTACTGTTTTGAGACCTTTTTTTTGTGCAGAAGCGGTGTGAAAAACGCTGGTTAAAACAATAACAACAAGTAGAATAACAGATAATTGTAGTCTCATATATAGATATACGTAAGGTTTATTTAATGGTTTAGACATAAATATGTAAAAAGGTTTAATATCAACTATCCTTTACTGTCCTGCCCCATAGTTAGTTGGTGCCAATTAAATTGCTGGCAATACCTAATAAGAATACCCCAAATGTCATTATCTGCAAAAAAATAGCCGGTATCAAAAGAAAATTCCTTTAACATCCGGCTATGTATAATTATAATATATTTAGTGATGGTGGTGCCCATCTGGCCCATGTGCATGGCCATGAGATAGTTCTTCGGGTGTTGCAGGCCTTACATTTAAAATGGAGCCTTTAAAATGTAATTCCTGACCAGCCATTGGATGATTCAAATCCACTATTACCGAATCTTCAGCAACTGATACAACCTGTCCTTGAAAATGATTACCCTGATTATCCTGTAGAGGTAAAATGCTTCCAATCTCTGGCATTTCAGTTTCCTTGAACATATCAAGAGGTAAATTGGCCACAGCTTCTTCATCATAATGCCCGTAAGCATCAGCAGCAGTAAGACGGAACTCATAATCATCGCCGGTAGAAAGTGTACTTAAATGCTCTTCAAACTTAGGTAGCATCTGCCCTATTCCATACAAAAAGGTTAATGGTTGCTCTTGGGTTGTGCTTTCAACCAATGCCTCAGAGCCATCTTCCTGGTTAACATACAAGTCATAAGTTAGCGATACTACGCTTTGGGGTTCAATTTTCATTATATTTTTATTTGATGTAAAACATTAATCTGATCAAATACCATAATGACTACCCCGCCAATAAGTTTCAATTCAGACTTCAATTTGTTTAAACGCTTCTTCTACCTCGGTAACAGGTAACTTACAGGTTTTATCTTTACAAACAAAAATCCTGGTTTGGGCATTAAACTTATCTTTCAACAAAGGTAAACTTCCTTTTGTTCCACCCAAGATAATTTTGTTTGGAATGTATTTTTTTTCTATTTCCTTGCGCTTTATTTCTGCATTCTGACCGGTGATGGCTATTTCATAAATACCTGAAACATCATCCAGTAACAAAATTGCCCAGTTTGAGTATATTGAACCATAGCTTAAAATTAAACTTTTAACATTTCGAATCATTTGCTCCGAAATTTGTTCATACTTAAGGTCGTTAAATAAAGCGCCTAATTTTTTAAGATTACGGGCCATTATTGAGTTTGATGCTGGTATTACGCTATCCATCACCTCCAATTTACGGGCTATTAATTGCTCGCCATTGTTTGGTGTATAAAAAAACATCCCGCTGGCATTATCATAAAAATTTGCTAAAGTATAATCAGTTAGTTTTTGGGCTGTCAGTAACCAGTTTTCGTCCAAGGTAACTTCGTACAAATCAGCATATGCCTGGATAACCAACGCGTAGTCATCTAAAAAGGCTACACCATTTAAATTAAGGGTATCAGAATTGTTTTTTTGATATACCCGGCTAATCTGATAATCAGCATTTATCAGGTTATTCTTAATAAAATTAGCATTATCCAAAGCCATCTCCAAATAAGTAGTTTCATCAAATACACGGTAAGCGTCGCACAAAGCTTTAAGCATCAAGCCATTCCATGATGTAAGTATTTTATAATCCAGACCCGGCCGTACGCGCTTGCTTCTGGCATCGAGCATTAGATCACGCAGGGTTGCTATTTTATCAACCATCTTATCCACCGGAATACCTAACTTTTCTGCCAATATCTCATCATCCTCATTTCTAAAAAAAACATTAGTTTGTTCTTCTTCCCAATTACCATCAGCCGTTACATTGTAATAAATGCAGAACAGGCCTGCATCATTACCTAATATTGCCTCAACTTGGGCTAGTGTGAAAGTATAAAACTTACCCTCTACTCCTTCGCTATCAGCATCTAAAGCCGAATAAAAACCTTTTTCTGGTGAGGTTAATTCACGTTTTATAAAACTTATAGTTTCTTTAACTATCTTTTTATAAAGTTCATCGCCACACCAGGTATAGGCCTCGGCATATAAGCTTATAAGTTGTGCGTTGTCATAAAGCATTTTTTCAAAATGGGGTACATGCCAATGGCTATCAACAGAATAACGTGCAAAACCACCGCCAATATGGTCATAAATACCTCCCTTGGCCATTTTTTCCAGCGTAATCCGTACTATTACCTGAGCTGTTTCATCGTGCATTAAATGTGCATAACGCATTAAAAACAACCAATTATTTGGCAACGGAAACTTTGGTGCCTGCCCCATACCGCCGTCTGTAAGGTCACAATGTTGTTTCCACGGCTTAATAATTACTTCCAGATCGGCTTTTGTGTTATTGTGCTTTTCGGTAACAAAGCTTATATTTTCGTATTGATGGATACCTTTAGTTAATTTAGCCGCGTAGTCTTCGGCGTCGTCTGGTTTTTGTTCCCAAAAATCAGCCAGGTTAATTAATAACTTCATCCAGTCGTTTTTTTGGAAATAAGTACCGCCATAAACAGGCCTTTGATCGGGTAAGCAGATGCAATTTAATGGCCATCCACCGCGGCCGGTCATCAATTGAACAGCGCTCATATATATTTGATCAATGTCTGGGCGTTCTTCCCTATCCACTTTTATACACACAAAGTGTTCATTCATAATAGTAGCTACTTGCTCATTTTCAAAGCTTTCATGCTCCATTACATGGCACCAGTGGCAAGCCGAATATCCTATACTTACCAGTAGAAGTTTATTTTCGATTTCTGCTTTTTGTAAAGCCTCGGGGCCCCAGGGATACCAGTTTACAGGGTTATGAGCGTGCTGAAGTAAATATGGTGATGTAGAGGAAGATAGTTTGTTCATAGATAAAATATGTGTATAATACATAACATGTAGTTATAACTCATGTTAATATATTTATCTATGCAAAGATGCGAAGAAATTACAAGAAGCGATATGGTGTTTATTGATACGTCTAAAGAAAACCGGCTAAAGCGATAGGAGATGAAACCGAATTGGTTATTTAATTCCTGGCCAGGTAGAATGTATCTGAGGTTCAACAAAGCCCAAATACACACAATACCGGGCAATCATCTCTAGTATTAATAAATTTTTATGTGCTTTATATCCTTGAGTTTCAAAGGCAAGCAAGGTATCATCATTACCAGATACAAAATAATGTTTTTCGCCTTTTTTGGGTTTAAACCCAACTACCATGTTAACCTCCAATTTTAATTTGGTTTCCGGGTCATGAATAGTTTCCTTATTAATGGCACCTCTTTGAGAAATAGAAATAAAGTATTGAGAAATCATAGTTATTTAATTAGTGGTAACCAAGTAGCATTGCACATCTATAATCAATAATAGACGGGGATGAGCACAATTTTTGATAGAATCAGACGTTCATACCAACCGATGTTGTGGTTGTTCTTTTCTAAGTTCTTCGTAAAGTATGATCACCTTTTTTTGAAGTATACTTATCTCATTTTCCCTATTCAATAATTTTTCGTTTATAGCATCAATAGCTAGTTTTTGAAAATGATCATCCTCATCTTCTTCTTCAGCAAGCAACTTAACAAGTGGCACATCCAGAATACTCGCTATTTGTTCTATTCTGGATAAATTAACATCAGTGATGCCTGTTTCTATCTTTGAAAAAGCAGGTATCGAAATTCCCAATCTACTGGCAATATCCTCTTGACTCCAGCCATGTTGACGCCTTAACAAACGGATGTTTTTTCCTAAAATTTTCATTTTCTCTCTATTCTGGTTTATAATCAACAATTAAATCCAACAACTTCAGATTCCGAAATACTGGTTGGTTTTAAAATCTTTTACGCTATTGGGCAAAAAAAGTTATAATAATGTTGATTAATTATAAATAGAGTATAATCTTTACACAAAAAAATAATTATATTAATCAATGGTTAATGTAATTGTTTTTCAATACAAATAATAGAAGATTATGGTTTTGATGTTGTGTCAATATTCTTAGCGGCTTCGTGCAGCATACCACTTATATCAATAATATTATCATCAATTTCCGAAACACATTTATTTAACAACTTAATGCATTCTTCGGGTTCAATAAGGTTATCCTTTTCCAGATTTAATAATCCTTTGAGTGTAGCTATGGGGCCGCGTATCTGATGTGAAAGATGTAGTGAATAATCTGCTAGTTTCTTGTTTTTCATTTGAAGATCCTTTGTCCTTTCATCAATAATTTCTTCAAGGTGTTGATTAATCTGATTAAGATTTTCTTTTTGTTCTGATATTTTATGGTTAAGTTCTGTTAACCGTGTGTTAGTTTTTGCTTTGCGATTTACATTATTTACAAGCAAAACTATAACCACTAATAACAAGCCGGCCATAATAACACTAGCCGATAATATTTTTCTATCATATTTTTGTTGATCTATGATACGCATGTTTTCCTGATCTTTTTCGCGTTGGCTAAATTGTTCTTGAAGCAGGTTTATTTTGGTAGACTCATTATTAGAAAACTTTAAACTGTCTATTGTATATATTTCCCGCAATTTAAAGAAAGCGTCTTTATAATTTTTACGCTTATACTCCAATGCATAGCTCCTAAATTTGTAGTCATATTTTAGTTTTTCATTTTTAATTATCTCTGCAAAGGTTAATCCTTCTTCTAAATACTTATCTGCTTTACTAAAGTCTTTTTTTGCTGTAAATAAAGACACTAAGGTCAAATCTATAGTACCTATTTGTTTATTTAAACCATTCTCCTTAGCTTGTTTATTAGCCTGCAGCAATAAATATTGCGCCGTGTCTAACTGATTGATGTTGTAATAAATTACGCCCCGGTTTGTAAGGCAGTTAATTTGACCAATATTGTTTTTTAGTTTTACAAATAAGCTATCGCTCTTAGCGTAAAATTTCAAAGCTAAATAAAAGTTCTTTTTTCTTGTGTATATATTGCCAATATTTTCATAAACGCTGGCAATTAAATTTTCATCGCGCAATTTTTGCGCATTTTGCAATGCATTATTATAGTAATCTAATGCGCGTTCGTAATCATTTTCAGCATACAGGTTCCCAATATTATTTGAAACTTTTGCCTGCCCCAATTGGTCGTGAATGTTTTCAAAAAATCTCAATGCAGTTAAGTAGTAACCTATAGCAGTTTCTGGTTTGTCCAAATAAAAATATCCAATACCTAAAATTCTATTTGCTTCGGCAATGCCCGGTTTAAAATTCAACTTGTTGGCTAGGTTTAAGGCTTTAGTACCTTTATTTATAGTTTCCGAGGGCTCCGTAAGCCTATTGTTAAACGCTTCCCGGTTAAGTTTAATTACTTCAGCACTATCGTTACCAAAGCCAGATACATAACCACTGGCAAAAAAAGGAATAATTACTAATAATAAGGAAGTAAAAAAACAAAAGCAGAAGTTATTTTTTTTCATTAAATAAATACGGTCTTAAAAAGCAGTCAAGGTACAATTTTTATTTATCTACATTAATTGCATTTTTAAA
>JANXTT010000146.1 GCA_025352225.1 Mucilaginibacter sp.
CCGAGCATATTTTTATCTGATATAGTTTAGGGTGGCCCGGAGACCATAACTGTAATTTTGCCCCAAAGTGGATATTGGCTTTGCCGTCTGCCTCGGTTGTCGCTTTATAGTCAATTTTAACTTCGGGTATCTGTATGCTAATAGATTGCTGAGATTTTGATCCGCTCAGTTTAACCCAGCCCTGTATTTGGTTGACCGATCCTTTTTTTAGCTGGATAAAGTAATCATCAACATAGGTTTCGGCCGTTTCCACTAAATTCACATCGCGGGTAATGCCGCCATAATTAAACCAATCAAACCCTAAAGCCGGGATACCGTCCTTAATCCGTTCGTTGTTCACCCGAACCAAAATGGTATTGTCCCCTTCTTTAACCGGGCCGGTTATATCAAACTGAAACGAAGTAAAACTGCCTTCGTGACTGCCTATTTTTGTGCTGTTTAAAAAAACATCCGCTTTATAGCTGACCGCCCCAAAATGAAGAAATAGGCGCTTTTGTGTGTTTTTGTGATAAGTAAATTTTTTTTTATACCAAACAGTTCCTTCAAAATAATACAGTTCAGGCAGTTGCGAATTAAAATCGCTGGGCACATCCAGTACCGGGCCATTTTCAAAGGAATACTCATAAAAATCGGTTTTACCCGTTGGTACTTTATCCTTCCAGATGGCGGCCCACGAGCCGATGCCAAAGTCATAAGGATCAATTATGGCTTTCCATTTACCATTAAGGCTAATTATTTTCCGGCCCGGAATATTTGTTAAACTGCTTTTAGGCGCATCTGTATTTTCAGGCTTATCTTCATGCGTCATCACCCCCTGACCAAAAATCAGGCAAGGAATTAGCGTAAACACAAAAGCGACGATGTTTAGTTTTGCATTGTGAGGGATTTTCATTTTATTACAGTGTATTTTAGCAAAGTAGTGATCGTAAATATAAACACACGCTGCCTGAATTAGCAAAATATAAGGGAATTTATAGTATTAATGTATAAAGGCATCTAATGCCGAAGTAGGTTTCTTAGAGGTGAGCCCCAAACACCGATAATGGTAGGTACCCGAAGGCTGTGGACAAACCGGCTGCTGTCCAACGGTTAACACATATGTGGGTTAAAACGATTTACGCTCATTTGTTACACGTATTTTTGCTGCCCGTATTTTGAGTTAATATAAAAAAACTAAAAAGCTTCCCCTAAACCAACATAAAATCCTGTTTGTCTTTCTTCGGTGGGGCGTTTCTCGCCAATGCCATAGTCCAGGCGTATGCTTAAACCTTTTTCCACATCAAAAAAGTAGCGAATGCCGCCACCATAGTTGGGTTTAAGTTGGTTAAGGTTTAGTGAGGTAGGATACACGGTTCCTGTTCCGGCAAAGGCTACCAGTCCTAAGCGGTCGTTAAAGCGGTAACGAAGTTCGGTTTGCGCGGCAGAGTAGTTCTTATCGCGGTAACGCCCGTTATAATATCCGCGCATCATATCATCTGCTCCCAGGGTGGGCATCAGATAAAACGGCGACATATCGCCGATAAGACTTTTTTGAAATGCATCAAACCCTAGTACCAGTTTTTTAGATAGCGAAATGTATTGTCGCGCTTCTATATATAATAGGCCCCCGCTGTAGTTATTGTTGCCAAATACCCCTTTAATAAAGCTATAGCTGCTTGTTATTCGGGTTCCATGTGTGGTATAGGTATTGTTGTTCCGATTATCAAAAGCAAAACTTGGCCCTGCATATATATTAGCTCCACCGGCTGGGCTTTGTACATTAGGGTCGGTTTCAAAAATACCCATGTTATTACTGCTGTAGTTGTAGTTATAACCGCCTGCCAAAAAGCCCAGGTAAATGGTTTTGCCGAACAACTTTTCGGCTGCGAGGTTAAGTCTGAAACGTTTTTCTAATATACGTTCGGCGTCTGCCTTGTGGGTGGCACTACCAATACCATAAAAGTTATCGGGGAAATTAATATAGCTGATAGATCCGGCATAATGGTGCTTGTTTTGGGGTGTCCAATAATTAATGCCCAGGCTTATACGGCTTTGCCCTTTGGTAGTTAGGGTCGCGTAAGTAAATATGTCTGACACCCGGGTGCCCTTTGTAAGCGTGTCCGAATAAAAGGAATATAGAACTGATCCGCCTGCTTCCACACCGGTTTCCTGGGCGTAGCCTATAACGGGTAGTGGTATAGCGCTGCTGCGGCGACTGCTATCTTTTTCAAAAACCATCCGCTGTATAAACTTGGGTAAAATGTTTTTTTGCGCGTAAGCGGATTGCAGGCCGAGCAAAGTAAATATCAGGAAGCATAGTTTTTTCATAGCGATATCAATACGCAAAGGTATATTAATGTGCAAATGAATCCTATATGTATATACTGTGTTGTATAATTGTACCGGTACTGATGGTTAGTTAAATAAAACCATTTACTCATCTACATACCGGCACATTAAAAAAATCCATACTTTTGCGGCAGAAAAAAACTAACAATCAAAATGAGCGTTACCAGAGGACCTATCTCTCAGTTTATTGAGAAAAATTACCTGCATTTTAATGCAGCCGCTTTAATGGATGCCGCAAAGGGTTACGAAACCCATTTATTAGAAGGTGGCAAAATGATGGTTACCATTGCCGGGGCTATGAGTACTGCCGAACTGGGCATATCGCTGGCCGAGATGATTCGTCAGGGAAAAATTGACATTATATCTTGCACCGGAGCCAACCTCGAAGAAGATATAATGAACCTGGTGGCGCATTCGCATTATAAACGCGTACCCCATTACCGTGATTTGAGCCCCAAAGATGAGTGGGAGCTCTTAGAAAACCACTATAACCGGGTTACCGATACCTGTATCCCCGAAGAAGAGGCTTTCCGCCGATTGCAAAAACATATATATAAAATATGGAAAGATGCTGATACCAGCGGCGAACGTTATTTTCCGCATGAATACATGTACAAAATATTATTAAGCGGCGAGTTAGAGCAGTATTATGAAATAGACCCAAAAAACTCGTGGATGCTGGCTGCAGCCGAAAAGAATTTGCCAATTGTCGTACCGGGTTGGGAAGACTCCACCATGGGGAATATTTTTGCCTCTTACGTGATCAAAAACGAGATTAAACCGTCTACCATGAAGAGTGGTATTGAGTATATGGCCTGGCTTGCCGACTGGTATGTTAAAAATTCAGAAGGCAAGGGCGTAGGTTTTTTCCAGATAGGTGGTGGCATAGCGGGCGATTTTCCAATATGTGTGGTACCGATGCTTTACCAGGATATGGAGATGCAAAACATTCCTTTCTGGAGCTATTTCTGCCAGATCTCCGATTCAACAACTTCATATGGTTCCTACTCGGGCGCTGTGCCCAATGAAAAGATAACCTGGGGGAAACTTGATATTGACACACCCAAATTTATAGTAGAATCCGACGCGACCATAGTGGCACCGTTGATATTTGCCTGGTTGCTAAAACAATAATTTATATTGAAACCTGCAAACACGGCAAAAATTAGTTATAGCTATGGGTTAAAAAAAACCTTGTTTAAACTAAAATTTAAAGGTTTTTTCTATTTATTTAGAACGATTATAAATTAATTATAACTGTCATTACTTTGTCAGGGATACTGTAGAAAATTATACTTTTGTGGTCTGAAATAGTAGAGCACTATATAGTTTTCAACATTTTCGACTCAGTTAAAATAAATATTATTCAGCACAAATACACTTTATGAGAAATATCTCATCGATTATTAAGCAAATTTCCAGGTCAGTATTACTAGTTGCAGGTTTTGCGATGCTGGGGTTTTCTGGTCATGCGCAGGGAGATGCGGCTAAAGGTGAGGCTTTATTTAAGGCCAATTGTACCTCTTGCCATAAACTGGATGTAAAGATGACTGGTCCGGCTTTAGGCCCAATCATTACCTCAGAAACTGATGATAAATGGTTAACCCATTGGATTCAGAACAATCAGGCATTAATAGCTGCAAAAGATAAGAAAGCGTTAAGTATTTATAACGAATACAACCAGGCAGGCATGTCGGTTTTCGCCAGTTTGTCTGATGGCGATGTGTCAAACATTATTGCCTATGTACGTGGCGAGTGGAAAACGATGAAGGAAAAACCTCCAGGTAAAGGTGACCCGGCTAATCCTCAAACCAGTACTGAATCTGGCCCGAGTGATCTGGTTATATTTGGATTGATAGGCGTTATTATCCTTGCCTTTATTATTATACTGGTACTAAACAAAGTTATTGCAACTTTAGAGCGCCTGTTATTAAGCAAAAAAGGGTTACTGCCCGAAGAAACTGAAACAATTGAAGGCGGTGTACCCGTTGATAAATTAGCTACAGTTAAAAAACTGCTTAAAAACAAGAAGCTGGTTTTCTTTATTATACTTTGTATTAGCATAGCCGGTAGCAGCTGGACATGGGTTACCTTGTGGAATACTAACGTGCATACTGGTTACCAACCGGTACAACCTATCAAATACTCGCATGAATTGCATGCCGGTACCATGAAAATTGATTGCCAGTATTGCCACTCAGGCGCGTATAAATCAAAAAACGCTTCTATACCATCACTTAATGTTTGTATGAACTGCCATAAGATGGTTAAAACAGAATCGCCGGAGATAGCCAAAATTTACAATGCTTTGGGTTACGATCCAAAAACGCAAAAATACGATTCTACAAAAGCCAAGCCTATACAATGGGTGCGTATACACAACCTGCCCGATCTGGCTTACTTTAACCACTCGCAACACGTAGTTGTAGGTAAAGTAAAATGCCAAACCTGCCATGGCCCTATACAAACCATGAAAGAGGTTTATCAATACTCGCCACTAACCATGAAATGGTGTATCCAATGCCATAAACGTACCGAGGTGAACTATAAAGGCAATGCATATTATGATAACATGATATCAGTGCATGATAAGATCAAACGTGGCGAGAAAGTTACCGCGGCGGCAATGGGCGGTATTGAGTGCGGTAAATGTCATTATTAATAACAAGTAAACTTACAATCACAGTTATATAGCTTAAATGGAAAGCAACAAAAAATACTGGAAGGGTTTAGAAGAGCTGAATAATAGCCCGGAGTTTGTTGAAAAAAACAAACACGAGTTTGCGGAGCCTCTTCCTATTGAAGAATTATTGAGCGGATCAGGCTTAATGGCCCCAACTCCACGTCGTAATTTTTTAAAGGCATTAGGATTTGGTGTTGGAGCGGTGTCTTTAGCAGCTTGCAACAAGGTTCCGGTTCACAAATCTATACCATACTTAATAAAACCTGAGGAAGTTACCCCAGGTGTAGCCAACTACTATACCTCAAGTTATGAGGGGCACGCCATTCTGGTTAAAACCCGCGAAGGCCGTCCGATCAAAATTGAAGGTAACCCTGCCGATTTATTATCAAAAGGTGGTTTAAATGCCCAGGCTCAGGCTTCGGTATTAGAACTTTATGATGTAAACCGCGCAAAAAATCCGATGAAGGATGGTGGCGAATCAAGCTGGAACGATATTGATAGCTTTGTAAAAAGCGAACTGGCTGCTATAAAAGCAGGGGGTAAAAAAATACGTCTCATATCATCTACCATTCACAGCCCTTCAACTTTAGCTGTAATTGCCGATTTTATAAAACAATATCCAAATACCAAGCACATCAATTACGATGCGGTATCGTACACAGGTATTATCCAGGCTAATCAAAATAGCTTTGGTAAAGCTGTGCTGCCACATTACCGTTTTGATAGAGCTGATGTAATTGTGAGTTTCGGTGCCGACTTTTTAGGCTCATGGATCTCACAGGCTGAGTTTATGAAACAATACGTTTCCAACCGTAACTCAAAATCGCTGGAAAGCAAAAAAATGTCAAGACATATCCAGTTTGAAACCGGAATGAGCTTAACAGGTACCAATGCCGATGTGCGTATCCCGGTTAAACCGTCGGAAGAAGGTATTGCTATCATTAACTTATACAATGCCATCTCTGGTACAACTTTACCTGGATCGCAAAAACTAAACAACGCCGTTGCCGAAAAATCTATCCTAATAGCCGCTCAGGAATTAAAGGCAGCTAAAGGTAAAGCATTGGTTGTTGCAGGTTCAAACGATGTTGCTGTACAAATACTGGTAAATGCCATCAACTCTTTATTGGGTAGCTATGGCAACACTATTGATCTGGATAACGCGTCTAATCAATATGCGGGTAACGATGGCGAACTGGTAGAATTTATCAACGATGCAAAACAAGGCGGAGTTGACGCTGTTTTCTTCCTGAACGCTAACCCTGTATATGATTATTATAAAGCTAAAGATGTTAAAGACGCTTTAGCTAAAGTGCGGTTAAAAGTTTCTTTCTGTGACCGTGGCAGCAATGGCGAAGGCGTATCAACCTTAGGTGATGAAACCTCGTCGTTATGTAATGTAATTGCACCTAACCACCATTATTTAGAATCATGGGGCGATGGTAACGCATTAGAAGGTTATTATACTGTGGTGCAACCAACCATTAACCCGGTTTATAATACCCGTCAGGCCGAGCAAAGCTTATTGATCTGGAGCGATAACACGGTTAAAGATTACTATACTTATGTACGTAATAACTGGGATAAGAGTATATTAGCCAAAGGTGGCCTATCTGGTCAAAAAGGATGGGAAGAAGTATTGCAAAAAGGCTTAATTAAGGTTGCCGATAAAACAGCCGGAACTTATAGCTTCTCTAAAGATTTAAACGCGGTAGCGCAAACCATATTAACACATAGCAGCCAGGTTGCTGCCGCAGGTGATAAGGTTGAATTACAGGTTTACCAAAGCTCGGTAATGCGCGATGGTAAAAAAGCTAACAACCCGTGGCTGCAGGAATTGCCTGATCCGGTATCTAAAGTTACCTGGGAAAATTTTGTTGCCATCGCTCCAAAGTTTGCAGATAAATTGGGTTACAAAGAGGGCGACGTAATGAAAGTTACTGTTGATGGTTACTCGGTAAGCCTTCCGGTTTTATTCCAACCGGGTCAGGCGCAAGGCACCATATCAATAGCTGTAGGATACGGCCGTACATTAGCTGGCCCTGTAGGTAATAATGTTGGTCAAAACGCTTTCCCTTTCTATAGTTTCCGTAACGGCACTTTCCAAACAACCGCGATAGCTTCCATAACTGCAACCGGCGAAAAGTCTGAACTTGCCCAAACACAAACACACCACTCATACGAAGGCCGTAGCGTAATACGCGAAACTACTTTCGATAAGTATAAAAAAGACCCTAAATCAGGTAGTGGCCGTAATGCTGAACATAAACTTTATACTTTATGGGATGAGTACGAGCGCCCGCAGTATAACTGGGTAATGGCTATCGACTTAAACGCCTGTACCGGTTGTGGTGCATGTGTGGTTGCTTGTAATGCAGAAAACAACGTTCCGGTTGTAGGTAAAGACGAGGTTCGCCGCCGTAGAGAGATGCACTGGATCCGTATTGACCGTTATTACAGCATTAACGATAATGTGACCAGGGAGAAGGAAATGAACAAGCTTGAAAAAGCGGACGACATGCACAATATGGATCATGTATCGGTTGTGCACCAGCCTATGCTTTGCCAGCACTGCGACCACGCTCCATGCGAAACAGTTTGCCCGGTATTAGCTACCGTTCACTCATCCGAAGGTTTAAACTATATGGCTTATAACCGTTGCATAGGTACACGTTACTGTGCAAACAACTGCCCGTATAAAGTTCGTCGTTTTAACTGGTTTAACTACTGGAACGATTCCCGTTTTGATAACTACCTTAACAACGAACATACACAATTGGTATTAAACCCAGATGTGGTTACACGTTTCCGTGGAGTAATGGAAAAATGCTCCATGTGCGTTCAACGTATTCAAGCTGGTAAACTACAGGCAAAAATTGAAAAACGCTCGTTAAAAGATGGCGATATCAAAGTTGCTTGTCAGCAAACCTGCCCTACAAACGCCATAGTTTTTGGCAACGTGAATGATCCAACCTCCGAAGTAGCAATAGCATTGAAGAGCGAAAGAACTTATTACGTATTGGAAGAGCTAAACGTACAGCCGGGTATTGGTTACCAGGTTAAGGTGAGAAACACAAAAGAAATAGAGGCTTAATATATAAAATCAATACAAGAGATAAAAATATGGCATCTCATAGCGAATCGATAATCAGGGAACCGTTAATTACTGGCACGGACATAACGTATGCCAAAATTTCGGATGATATATTACTCCCTGTTGAAAATAAACCCACTAAAGCCTGGTGGATAGGTTTTACTGTAGCTTCGTTAGGAGCTTTACTTTGGATAGTAGCGGTAAGTTATACCTTCTGGTTTGGAATAGGAGCGTGGGGCCTAAATAAAACAGTAGGCTGGGCCTGGGATATTACAGGTTTTGTATGGTGGGTAGGTATTGGCCACGCCGGTACGCTAATATCCGCGGTATTATTGTTGTTCCGTCAAAACTGGCGTAACTCTATTAACCGGTCGGCAGAGGCCATGACGATTTTTGCCGTTATTTGCGCTGCAACATACATTGTGGCACACATGGGCCGCCCGTGGATGGCTGTTTACTCATTACCATTACCAAATCAATACGGCTCGTTATGGGTTAACTTTAACTCTCCGCTTATTTGGGACGTATTTGCGATCTCGACTTACTTCTCGGTATCGTTAGTGTTTTGGTACACCGGTTTATTGCCTGATATTGCAACAATCCGCGATCGTGCTAAAGGTATAACCCGCCGCATTTACTCTGTAATGTCATTCGGATGGACAGGTTCAGTAAAAACCTGGCAACGTTTCGAAACCGTGTCATTGATTTTGGCAGGTATCTCAACCCCTCTGGTACTATCGGTACACACTATTGTATCAATGGACTTTGCAACATCGCTGGAGCCGGGATGGCATACTACAATTTTCCCTCCTTACTTCGTTGCCGGAGCTATATTTTCGGGTTTTGCAATGGTGCAAACGCTGTTATTGGTAGCGCGTAAAGTACTTGGGCTCGAAAACTACATCACCATGTTCCACATAGAGTCTATGAATAAGATCATCATCCTAACAGGTTCAATTGTAGGTGTGGCTTATATCACGGAGTTCTTTATCGCCTGGTACTCTGGCGTGGAGTATGAACAATACGCTTTTATTAACCGGGCAACGGGTCCTTACTGGTGGGCATACTGGAGTATGATGACCTGTAACGTTATTACCCCACAGTTATTCTGGGTTAAAAAATGGCGTACAAGTATCGCTTTCTCCTGGGTGCTGTCCATCATTGTAAATATCGGTATGTGGTTTGAGCGTTTCGTAATTATTGTAACCTCATTACACCGCGATTATATCCCATCAAGCTGGGCTATGTTTTACCCAACTTGGGTTGATGTAAGTATCTTTATCGGATCAATAGGGTTATTTTTTACCATGTTCCTGTTGTTTATCAGGGTATTGCCTTCGGTAGCCATGGCAGAGGTTAAGCTATTGCTTAAAGGTTCAAGTGAGCAATCTAAGCTGAAAGTATTAGCCGATGGCCATGTTGAAAAGGAACAAGCGGAGTTTTATAAAGAATCGTTAATCAAGTTTGATAGTGTTGAACTTGCTAAATACAAAAAATCATAGATCATGAGTAGCACAAAATTTATTTTAGGCCTTTTTGATGATCCTGATGAAATGATGCAGGGGATCCATAAATTACAACAGAATAGTATTCCTATTTATGATGTATACACACCAATGCCGATACATGGTATTGAAGATAAATTAGGCATCAAAGAATCACGTTTAGGATACGCGGCGTTTTTATTTGGCTGCACCGGTTTTACAGTAGCATTTAGCATGCTATATTATATGCTGGTGCATGATTGGCCAATGAACATCGGCGGAAAGCCACACTTTGCCATGCCGGATTTTGTTCCGATTTGCTTTGAGTGGACGGTTTTGTTCACCGCATTTGGAATGGTAATCACCTTTTTTTATGCCACTCACCTTTTCCCCGGCCGTGCGCCAAGGGTTATGGATTTGAGAGCAACACACGATCGATTTGTTATCGCCATTGATGCCAAAGGAAACACTCCGCACGCGGATATCACAAATATATTAAAAGAAGCAGGTGCTGTAGAAATTAAGCATAACGACAGAAAATATGTTAGCTATGAATAAATTTAAAATATTGGGTGCAACGGTTATAACTATTGCCGCCTCGGTAATGGTCACTTCATGTGGTCATGATAAACGGAGCACGGGATGGGAATATGCCCCTAATATGTATGAACATATTGCATACGACCCGGATCAAAAAAATGCAAATTTTAAGGATGGTAAAACCGCGCAGCTACCGCCAGCGGGTACAATACCCGTAGGTTTTGTAAAGTTTGACTATCCAAACACACGCGATGGTTATAATAAAGCCAGCGGAGAAGTAAGGAACCCGCTGCCTCAAACCCCGCAAAACTTTGAAGACGGTAAAGTTCTGTTTGAACACTTTTGTTCTCCATGCCATGGTTTAACTGGGCAGGGTGATGGTTTGGTTGTTCAACACGGTTATCCGCCACCGCCGTCGTATTCAAAGGGTCAGTCATCTCGCGGTGGCGCCATGAAAGATTTAACTGACGGAAAAATTTATCATACAGTTACTTACGGCGTTAATGCCATGGGTTCTTACGCTTCGCAGCTTGCGCCAGAGGAACGTTGGAAAGTAATTATGTATGTTCATCATTTACAAACTTTATAAGATTATTTATATTAATGAAAACTCATAATAGTTTTGACAAGAGGTTCGAGTTTGCAGGCAAAGCCAAAACCTACAGCTTAATAGCTATTGTTATTGGGATAATTGCAGTTGCAGCCGGATTTTTGATGCACCATGGTGAACACGGTGAACGTACATTTGCCAACTTGCTCTTAATGGGCTATTACTTTACCTGTGTATGTATGGCCGGTGTGTTTTTCTGCGCTGTTCAGTATGTAGCACAAGCTGGCTGGTCGGCATCTTTGATCCGTATCCCGCAGGCATTTGCTAAAGTATTGCCTATTGCCGCTGCTGTGTTGATATTAATTGTTTTGGCGGGGTTGTTTATAACACATAACTCGGTTATCGAAGGTAAAACAGTTGTAGCGCCATATTTATATAAGTTATGGGCAATTAAAGGCGTATCAACCCCGGGAGATGCTAACTACGACGCTATAATTGCCGGTAAATCATCCTTCTTAAATATCCCTTTCTTTTTGGGCCGTCTGTTGGTATTCCTGGGGTTATATAGCTGGTTTGGTTATTTATTGGTAAAATACTCCCGTAGCGAAGATGAAATAGGTGGGATGTCTAACTACAACTTAAGCTTTAAAATGTCATGTATATTTTTGGTGATCTTTGGTTTTACTACACCAATATTTGCTTTCGATACCATCATGTCATTAGAGGCGCATTGGTTCTCTACCATGTTTGGGTGGTACAATTTCGCGGCAATGTGGGTTACCGGTTTAGCCAGTATGACTTTGCTGATCATCATTTTGAAGCAAAACGGCTATATGGAGTGGATTACCGAAAATCATTTACACGATTTAGCTAAGTTTATTTTTGCTTTCTCTATATTCTGGACTTATGTATGGTTTGCGCAGTTTCTGTTAATATATTACGCTAACTTACCCGAAGAAGCTGTTTATTTTTATAAAAGATGGGAGCCTGAGTTTAAACCGTGGTTCTGGCTGAATATAATTATCAATTTTATGGCTCCGGTATTGATACTCATGTCCAGAGATTCTAAAAGGATGATAGGTACATTAAAATTTGTGTGCATCGCCATATTATTAGGCCATTGGCTTGATTATTACATGATGATTATGCCCGGAACAGTTGGAGGTGAAGGCCGCGGATTTGGGGTTGAGGAAATTGGTACCGCGATAGGCTTTGTAGGTTTATTTACCTATACCGTGTTAACCGCCCTAAGTAAAACACCTTCATGGGTACCTAAAAATCACCCTTTCCTTGAGGAGAGTTTACATCATCACATATAAAATAAATAGTTAATTGTATAACCTTTATCAGAATACCAAAAACACTTTTATAATGGCATTCAAAAAATTAATAAACTTTAAAACCTTATCAGCTATCCTGGCTTCTATATTTCTGTTCGCAAGTACAGTAATCGCTCAGGACGCGGGTGCAACTACTACGCCAGCAACTGATGATGCGGCTAACGCTACCATGTGGACAGGTGTTGGTTATTACGTACTGTTGTTTTTGCTGGTAGCGGTAATAGTAGGTATAGTTGGCAAAATATTCCGTGTGTACGATCTAACCTCACAAATACAAGGAAAAAAAGGAATGAACTGGAACAACATCATGGGTGTTTGTTTTATCGTCTTCCTTATAGCCGGCTCATATGGGGCATATTGGTCGTTTGTTGAACAAGGAAGCCATATTTTACCCGCGGCAGCGTCAATACATGGTGTAAAATTAGACAACATGTTTATGGTAACCTTTGGTATAACTGTAATTGTGTTCTTCCTTACCCAAATTGCATTGTTTGGATTTTCATATCTGTACCGCGGGTCTGATAAACGCAAAGCATATTTCTATCCGCATAATAATACCATAGAAAAAATATGGACCGTTATACCGGCTATCGTATTAACTATCCTGGTTATTACGGGTTTCTTTACCTGGTCAGAAATTACTAATACAACCGATGCCAAAGGCGAGCCTGCTTCTATAAATATTGATGTTACTGGGCACCAGTTTGCTTGGGAAATACGTTATCCTGGTAAAGATGGTAAACTAGGTGTTAAAAATTACCGACTGGTTACTGGTTTAAATAAACTGGGTGTTAACTTTCAGGATAAAAACAGTTTCGACGATTTAATTGCCGATACCTTAGTACTGCCCGTTAATAAATCTGTTAGGTTAAATATTTTAGCGCAGGATGTTATCCATAGTGTTTATATGCCACACTTTAGGGTTCAGTTAAACGCGGTACCGGGCTTGCCAACATTTTTTAAATTTACGCCAACTATAACAACAGCTGAGATGCGTACCAAATTGGATAACGCGACTTTTGAATACTTGCTATACTGCAATAAAATATGTGGTGGCGGCCATTACAACATGAAAAAGGTTGTACGTGTGGTTAGCGAAGCCGAATATCAGGATTGGCTGTCAAAACAAAAGCCTTATCTTAATGATCAATTGAGGAAAGAGTTAAAGATGGCTGATAACGGCCAGACAAAGGGTATTGTTCAAAACAGATTAGCATTAAATAATTAATACAAAGATTTAGCGATATGTCAACATTAGCAGTTCACGATCACGACGTTGCTCACCACAATGATCACGACGAGCATCATCACCAAGATACGTTTTTAACAAAATATATTTTTAGTCAGGATCATAAAATGATCGCCAAGCAATTCCTGATCACCGGGATAACTATGGCGGTAATCGCGATGATCTTATCTGTCCTTTTCCGTATCCAACTTGCTTACCCTGATAAAGCATTCCCGCTTTTAGAAACTTTATTGGGCCGCTTTGCACCTCAGGGTAGGTTAGATCCTAACTTTTACCTGTCGTTGGTTACCATACATGGTACCATCATGGTATTCTTTGTATTAACGGCAGGGTTGAGCGGTACATTTAGTAACTTATTAATACCATTGCAATTAGGTGCCAGAGATATGGCTTCGCCATTTCTTAATATGCTTTCATACTGGTTCTTCTTTACTGCTAGTGTTATCATGTTGGGTTCATTTTTTGTTACAAAAGGCCCTGCAAGTGCCGGATGGACAATATATCCCCCACTCTCTGCTTTGCCAAAAGCAATGCCTGGCTCTGGCGAGGGTATGACGCTCTGGCTCATCAGTATGGTATTATTCGTAGCATCATCATTAATGGGCGGTATTAACTACGTGAGTACTGTTTTAAACATGCGCACTAAAGGTATGGATCTTTGGAAAATGCCTTTAACTATTTGGGCGTTTTTCTTAACAGCGATACTTGGCGTATTGGCTTTCCCTGTACTGGTTGCCGGTGTAGTTTTGTTGATATTCGACCGTAGCTTTGGTACCAGTTTTTATTTATCCGAAATTGTAGTTAATGGCCAGATAATGCCTTACGAAGGTGGTAGCCCTATTTTGTTCCAGCATTTATTCTGGTTCCTGGGCCACCCTGAGGTGTACATCGTAATTATGCCTGCATTAGGTATCTCATCCGAAATTATCTCAACAAATTCACGTAAACCAATATTTGGCTACCATGCAATGGTTTACTCACTAATTGGTATCACCGTGTTATCATTTATTGTATGGGGACACCATATGTTTGTTACCGGGATGAACCCATTTTTGGGTGGTGTGTTTATGATCACAACTTTAATAATCGCTGTACCATCAGCAGTAAAAACGTTTAACTATCTGGCTACATTATGGCGTGGTAATATACGTTTTACCCCGGCTATGCTATTCGCCATTGGTTTGGTGTCTTTCTTTATCTCCGGTGGTTTAACCGGTATATTTTTAGGTAATGCCGCGCTGGATATTAACCTGCACGATACTTACTTTGTAGTGGCCCACTTCCACTTGGTTATGGGTTCGGCAGCTATTTTTGGTATGTTGGCCGGTGTTTATCATTGGTTCCCTAAAATGTTTGGTCGTTTAATGGACGAAAAATTAGGCTACTTGCACTTTTGGTTAACGTTTATTGGCGCTTATCTGGTATTTTTTCCAATGCACTTTATGGGCCTTGATGGTGTTCCGCGTCGTTACTATGCTTTCACCGAGTTTGAATCCATGAAACAATGGTTATCAGTCAATGTATTTATTACTTGGGCTGCTATCATGTCTGCGGTAGCACAGTTAGCGTTTTTGTTTAACTTTTTCTACTCCATTTTTTTTGGAAAAAAAACAACACAAAATCCCTGGAACTCTAATACACTAGAATGGACCGCACCAATAGAGCATTTCCATGGTAACTGGCCTGGCGAAATTCCAACAGTTTACCGTTGGCCATATGATTATAGCAAACCGGGTCACCATGAGGATTTTATACCTCAAACGGTGCCTTTTTCACAAACCATGAGTTCTAATTTACCTCATGATTTTGAAGATAATGAAACAGGGCTGGAAGCACTTGCGCAATGGCACAAGGCAAACCCTGTAAAAGAAGAAGTAAAATAATATAGCAATATGTCTGATTTTTTGGGGTATCTGTAGTTGGAGTTTTCCTAACAGATACCCCAAATTGTTAGAGGGGAAATTAAATGAAAGTATCGCCGGCAAAGAAGAGATTTCAAATAACTAACAAAGCAACTATAATAGTTCTGTTTGTTTTGATTTTGGCTGGAGGTGTAGTGCGCAGTACAGGGTCTGGAATGGGTTGCCCCGATTGGCCAAAATGTTTTGACCAATATGTGCCCCCCACAAGCGTTACGCAAATCCCGAAAGATTATAAAGACAAGTATGTGGCCAAGCGCGTATTAAAAAATAAAAGATTTGCACATACACTCGACATATTTGGTTATACCGATTTAGCACTCCGTATTCGTAATGATAAATCCATTTTGCTGCCCGAAGAATTTAATGCGGCCCAAACCTGGACAGAATACATTAACCGTTTGATTGGGGCGTTATCGGGGTTTTTATTGATCCTTACCGCTGTTTACTCTTTCGCCTATTTTCAACAAAAGAAGCGGATAGTTATGGCCAGTATTTTTAATGTGCTACTGGTGGGGTTTCAGGCGTGGTTAGGCGCAATAGTAGTGTCTACCAATTTGGTTGCCGGGATAGTTACCGCCCATATGATAATCGCCTTAGTTATAGTGGCATTATGTATTTATACCTATCACGAGGCTTTAATAACACAAAATAGCGAGAAGGTTGAAGCCAAACCAATTGCTACATTTATGTCAGTTTTGGTTTTAGTATTAAGTGTAGTGCAAATAGCTTTTGGTACCGGCGTACGAGAAAAAATTGATGCCATATCAGGCAAATTGCAAGGCCAGGCCAGAGGTAGGTGGGTTAATGATGCAGGTGTCATATTTTATAACCACCGCGATTTGGCTTTATTTGTGCTTTTTGCCAATGTTATTTTATACGCATTAATACGTCGTGGGTTTAGCAGGCACTCTGTGCAGCAGCAACTCATGAGTTTTACATTTTTAATAATTATGTTACAAATTGTATCAGGTATTGTGTTATCCTATCGCGGCTTGCCGCCTTATGCGCAGGCTGTACATATTATATTGGCGAGTTTGGTTTTTGGCGCACAATTTTACCTGATGCTTAATTTAAACAGGAGTGCTAAAGTTTGGGGAAATAATTGATGGTGTGGAGTGATTTTTCAAAACTGATCAAATTCAGGTTAACTTTCCTGGTGGTGTTCTCGGCGTCTATATCTTTTTTGATAGGCAGCAAGGTAAACGGTGTTATTAACTGGGGCAATTGGGGAATGCTGATTGCTGGTGGATTTTTGGTTACCGCGGCTGCAAATGGGTTTAACGAGATTATTGAAAAAGACCTGGATAAGCTGATGAAGCGCACGGCAGACAGGCCTATACCATCCGGAAGAATGACAACTGGGCAGGCATTGGTTTTGAGCTTATTTATGGGGATATTTGGAACATACTTGTTAGGCAGCCTTAATTTAACTACCGGCTACCTATCAGTGTTCTCCATTTTTTTATACGCGTTTGCTTACACCCCGTTAAAACAAAAATCGCCGATAGCGGTATTTGTTGGGGCTATACCAGGCGCTTTACCACCATTAATTGGGTATGTTGCCGCCCACGAAAAAATAGACACTATCGCGTTGGTGTTGTTTGGGATACAGTTTGTTTGGCAGTTCCCTCATTTTTGGGCGATAGCATGGGTTTTAGATGATGATTATAAACTGGCAGGATTCAGATTACTACCTACCGGCAAACGTGATAGGTTGAGTGCCGTAATTACAGTTTTAACTGCTGTAGTTTTAGTTCCCGTAAGCTTATTGCCAACATTATTGGGCTTTGGCGGTTATTACATAGGCGCAATATCATTGATATGCAGCCTGATATTTTTATACCTTGCATTAAATTTAGTAAGAACGCTAGAAATTAAATCGGCCAAAAAATTAATGTACGGCTCTTTTTTTTATCTACCTATAGTACAACTGGTTTTACTGTTTGATTTTGTAGGAAAAATTAAATAACAATGATGGCACAATTGCAACAAGATAAAGATAGGCTTAACCTGGCTCCCAAAAAATTTAACATGTGGTTATTTGTTTTTACCTCATTTATGTTTTTTGCGGCATTAACCAGCGGCTTTATAGTTTACGTGGGTGGCCGGGGTGGCCATGGCACAGGGATTGTTTTACCAACGGTATTTCAGTATAGTACTTTAGTGATCATATTGAGCAGCTTTACTTTGTTTATGGCCTCAAGGGCGGCAAAAGAGCTTCAGTTTGTAACACAACGGGTATATTTAGGCATTACGGTGCTATTAGGTTTGGCTTTTTTTGCGATACAGCTATACGGCTGGAGCCTATTAGTTAAAATGGGAGTGTATTTTACTAACCCCAATGCGTCGCAATCATTTATTTATGTGTTTACGGGCATGCACTTGCTGCATATTTTGGGTGGACTTGGATTGCTGTTATATGCCATTGCCGGCAGTTATTACAACATAGGCCAGGTTAAAAATTTGTTCCGCATGGAATTTGCCTCAATTTTTTGGCATTTTATCGATATTATATGGATTTATCTCTATGTTTTTTTACTTTTGAACCAATATTAAAATTTACAATTTAATAGCAAATGAATACAGCAGTTTCACAAATCGACGAAGTTAAAACAACCCCCTGGGCAGGAGGAAAATCGCCGTTTTCTGTAGAATACGGAAAATTAATGATGTGGTTTTTCTTATTATCAGATGCCTTTACCTTTTCGTCATTATTAATTTCATACGGAGCATTACGTTTTAGCTCCAACGCGTGGCCCGCACCTGATAAAGTATTTCAATCAGTACCAGGAATGATAGAGCACGGTGCTCCACTTGTATTTGTGGGTATTATGACCCTTATCCTAATTTTGAGCTCTGTAACCATGGTTTTAGCCGTTGAGGCCGGGCACCGCAATTCCAGAAAAGAAGTTGCGTGGTGGATGGTAGCGACCATTATTGGTGGTGCAATGTTTCTGGGTTGCCAAGCATTGGAGTGGCAACACTTACACAGCGAAGGTTTTTGGTGGGGAAGTATCCCTAATGCCGAAAAACTTAAGGAGTTTTTTGCCGAAGGCGGATTGGTTTCTACCACTTACTCACAACAGTTTGCCAATTTGTTTTTCACTATTACTGGTTTCCATGGTTTCCACGTATTTAGCGGGGTTATTATCAATATTATCATCCTGTTAAATGTTTTAGCAGGTACTTACGATAAACGCGGCAGTTACTTAATGATTGAGAAGGTTGGTCTTTATTGGCACTTTGTTGATTTGGTTTGGGTATTTGTATTTACTTTCTTTTATTTAGTTTAATTATTTAATCTGATTTAATTATGTCGTCAGAACACAAAGATATTCACGCCGAAGGCGAAGTTCACGAAGAAACAATGACCAGGGGCAAAATTATAAATGTTTTGGTTATACTATTAGCTATTACCACTATTGAGTTTATTATAGCCTTGTATTTGGTGCCTAAGGGCTTTTTAACATACCATTCTGCCAACCCCATATATATTGTTTTAACGTTGGCAAAAGCGTTTTACATTGTAGCATATTTTATGCACCTTAAGTTTGAAAAAGTTGCTTTAGCATACGCTATCCTAGTGCCTATCCTTTTTATTATTGGTTTAATACTGGTATTAACTAACGAGAGCCACCACTGGATAGACTTAAGACTTTGATGAAATCCTCATCGGGCAAATTAAAAAAAATAGTGATCCTGGTGCTTATCTTAGCAGTACCAGGATTTTTATATTATTTACTTACCGCTAAAGGGAAAAACCGATACAAACCACTGGCTATTTACGGGCCTAAAGTTGTCGCTAAAACCTTCCATACGGTACACGGTAAGCCTATCCCAGATACTGTTTATCATAAAATTTCCGCCTATGCCCTTACTGATCAGGATGGAAAGCAGGTATCTTTAGAATTTTTTAATGATAAAATAGTTATTTATAGTTTTTTTTACACGCACTGCCCAACATTATGTAAGGAGCAGCATAAAAACCTATCGTTAATAGCTAAAAACTATGTCAAAAACAGGATGATACATTTTGTTTCCATCACCGTTGATCCCGACCGGGATTCGGTACCGGTATTAAAAAACTATGCCAGGCAATTTGGCGTAAATACCGATAAATGGAGATTTGTAACAGGGGACACTACCGCAATATACAAACTGGCTCGTGCCGGTTTGTTGGTAAATGCGCTAAAGGTGGGTAACAATGATTTTATTTATTCCGATAAGTTAATTTTGGTTGATGCCGATAAACGCATTCGTGGGTATTACTCGGGAACATCTGTTACCGAATTAACCAGGCTTAACGATGAGATAAAAGTTCAGATCACAGAAGAACTGCGCAAAATTAAAGCGCCAAATTAATTTTATAATCATGACCGATAAATTTATTTTTCGATTTGTTGCCGCGGTATCCATTTTTGTTTTTTTAGTAGTATTAATACTGAATAAAAAAATCATCCCCGCACCAGCGGTATTGCCTTCTTTTACGTCTTTTTTGCCCCGGCTTAATGCCATATTAAATGGTACATGCAGCATATTGCTCATCATCTCTTTATATTTTATTAAACAAGGCAATATTACTGTACATAAAAGGCTTAATATTTTAACCTTCGTACTATCGTCGCTGTTTCTGGTATCGTACATTCTGTTCCATTACCTGGCACCAGAAACCAAGTACGGCGATCTTGATGGCAATGGGCAACTATCTGCTGCGGAGGCTGCCGCTGCTGGTAGCCTCAGGTATGTTTACTATGTAATTCTTACCAGTCATATTATACTTGCGGCAGGTGTTTTGCCGTTAATATTATTGAGCTTTTACCGTGGTTTGCAAATGCAGGTTGAAAAACATAAAAAATTGGTTAGGTGGGCATTCCCTATCTGGTTATATGTAACCGTAACAGGTGTAATTGTTTATTTAATGATTTCGCCATACTATAAATTTTAAGCGATATTTTTGGTAATTTTGTATCAGAATAAAACAACTCACCTTTAGTTTGTTAAAAAATAACAACGGATGAAATACTATAGAATACTTTTATTACTTGCAATTCTAGCCTCGCCGTTTTTATATGTTGAAAACGCTAAAGCTCAATGCTCGGTTTGTACAACCAATATAGAAACCAATGCCAAAAATGGCGGTACACAAGGTAATGGTTTAAATAAAGGGATTATGTATTTGCTTGCTGCCCCCTATATCGCTATTGGAGCTGTAGGCTTTTTATGGTATAAGAAATATCGGCGCAAAAATGTAAGCTTAAACATGCGTAGTGACAAACTTAATTTGAATTAATAATAGATAAATCCCGGTTACCGGGATTTTATATTTGAAACCTATGTCAGAAACACCAAAATCTTGGGCAATGCTGCATTGTAAATGCCCGCGTTGCCGTAGGGGTAATATGTTTACTGGTGCCATGTATAATATTGGTTTAAGCAAAATTAATGAAACCTGCCCCCGTTGCGGAATGCGTTTTGAAATAGAACCGGGCTATTTTTATGCGGCCATGTACGTAAGCTACGCGTTAAACGTAGCAGAGTCTGGCTTTTTTTGGTTGAGTACTTATTTAATAACGCATAACACAACC
The DNA here is from genome assembly GCA_025352225.1 of Mucilaginibacter sp. Lineage (GTDB taxonomy): Bacteria > Bacteroidota > Bacteroidia > Sphingobacteriales > Sphingobacteriaceae > Mucilaginibacter. The sequence continues at coordinate 20,776 of JANXTT010000146.1, forward strand.
TCACCCTGGCTTTATATTTCGGTAATATTAGGAGGCTGCTTTTTATTATCACCTATAAACTTTCGTTATTCACGTGTGTTTTTGTTGTATTGGCTATCACCAAAAGTACATTATCAGCCTCATTTAGATACTTATGATCAAATTAAACACCCTTGAGTTTTTAAAGCTGCTTGCTCAAAATAATAACCGGGAATGGTTTCAGGATAATAAAAAGCAGTACCAGGACGCCCGCGAAAACGTTGTGGGCTTTACTGAAAAGTTAGTTGAAGAATTAAGAAAAGCTGACCCCGGTTTATCCGCGGATATTGATCCCCAAAAGTGTGTGATGCGTATTTACCGGGATATCCGTTTTAGTAAGGACAAAACCCCATATAAAAACAATTTTGGCATAGGTAAAATACTGTCGGGTACAAAGGCAGAGGGATTGGGTTACTACGTGCATATTCAACCAGGAGAATCGTTTGCTGGCGGTGGATATTGGATGCCAGATGGGCCTCATTTAAAACAAATACGGCAGGAAATAGATTATAATGCCGACGAACTAAAAAAAATCATTGATGCGCCACATTTTAAAACGTTGTTTGGCGAATTTCGGAACCAGGAACAATTGAAAAATATTCCACGGGATTACGATCCGGCAAACGAGAACATCAGTTTGCTTAAGTTAAAAAGCTTTGCTGCCATGCACCCTATAAAAGACGAAGAACTATTAATACCGGATGCTGCAAAAAACATTGCAGCAGTGTTGGCCAACATTTATCCGCTAACGGCTTTTTTAAACAACGCAATTGCTTAACTTTAAAACGGATTTAGTGTTAAATATTTGACTGATGATCCCTGAACTTTATCAACAATTACCAATGAAAATTAAATGCTTTCTGCTTTTGCTGGCTGTATGCGCGGCGTTACACTCCTGTCAGGTTTTATCAAATAAAAAGTACAAGGCATTATTAGCTACCCAGGATTCGCTTTCAACAAGGGCGGCAACTTTAGAGAGCGTGGTTTCGCAATTAAAAACAGATACCGCTCGTTTGCACAGAGAGCTTACTGATTTGCAAGGAGGCTATAATTTATTGAATGATAAATACAATACACTTAATAACAGTTACAATACTACTTCGTCCAAGGTAACCCAACTAGCCACCGATCTGCAAAAACGCGAGGCCCGCTTAAAAGAAGTTGAAGGCATTTTGCGGAAACGCGATGAGGCTACTAATGCTTTAAAAGATAAATTACAGAAAGCATTATTAGGTTTTCAGGAAAGTGGTTTAACTGTTGATGTACGCAATGGCAAGGTTTACGTATCATTAACAGATAAGCTATTGTTTCCATCAGGCAGTATTGTTATTGACGAAAAGGGTAAAATGGCTTTAAAGCAATTAGCGGTTGTGCTAAATAAAGAGCCAGAGATTAACCTCGCGGTTGAAGGGCATACTGACGATAAAAAGGTTATCAACCTGGGCCAGATTAAAGATAACTGGGATTTGAGCGTATTGCGTGCCACATCGGTTAGCCGTTACCTAACCGAGATTGAAAAAGTTGACCCCGTACGGGTGACAGCAACAGGTAAGGGCCAGTTTCAGCCCATTGACCCGGCCGCTACACCAGAGGCCCGTACAAAAAACCGGCGGATAGAAATTGTGCTTTCTCCAAAACTGGATGAATTATATAATTTGATATCAAAATAGGAATTATGGACACGCTCGCAGCCGCATGCAGCTGACGCCAACATTAAACCCATATTTATGAAATCATATGCAATAATTTCTGACATCCACGGAAACTCCCGCGCGTTAATAGCGGTGTTAAAAGATATTGAATTGCGAAATATTGAAACGATAATCAATTTAGGAGATCATGTATTTGGGGCACTGGAGGCTGAAGCATCTGCCAAAATAATCCGCGAAACACCAATGTTATGCATTAGTGGCAATACCGACAGGGAGATATTAGAGAGCCTGGATTTAATATCGCAAAAGGAAAACATGGAACGGGTGAAAGCGGAGCTTTCTGCCGAAACTATAGCATGGCTTAAGGCACTCCCTAAAACCAGCACAGTTGATAATTTGATTTATGTTTGCCATGGCACTCCGGAAAGCGACAACGAGTACCTGTTAGAAATGGTTACCGAGCATGGCGTATTTGTTTATAATGATGAGGATCTGATAGAAAAAACAAAGCATATTAAAGAACGGGTGATACTTTGCGGGCATTCACATGTAAACCGGATAATTTATTTATCAAATGGCAAAATTATATTGAACCCGGGCAGCGTAGGTTTGCCGGCCTATTTGGGTAAAGGCGAATACCGTTTTGCAATGGAATCAATGACTCCGCATGCCAAATACGCCATTATACAAGCCAATGCCGACAATATTAATATAGAGCAGGTGCATTGCGCCTACGATTGGAATGCCGCATCAGCAGCAGCTAAAAACAACGGAAACGACAACTGGGCCGCGTTTTTATTACACGGCCGTATGCCTAAAAAACTGCGGATAAATTAATACGGGCTCATAAATGATTTAAAATCAGGTAAAGATTCGTCCTTGGCTGATAAAATAATATTGTCGGTAGGGAAGCCCCAGTTTATGGCCAACGTAGGATCGGTTACTTTTACGCCTATTTCCGACTCTTTATTGTAAAAATTGGTAATCTTGTACGAAAAAACACTATCGTCTTCCAGCGTGTAAAAACCGTGTAAAAAACCTTCGGGTATCCAAAATTGCAAATTGTTTTTGGCACTCAGTTCCATAATAAAATACTGGCCGTAAGTAGGGGATGCTTTACGGATATCTACCGCCACATCTATCACAGAGCCCTGTATTACCCGCACTAATTTTCCCTGCCCAAATGGCGGAGCCTGTGCATGTAGTCCTCTCAAAGTGCCTCTTGAAGAACTGGATTGATTGTCCTGAACAAAATTAGCGTCAATACCAGCTTCACGGTATTTATTTTCGTTGTAACTTTCATAAAAGTAGCCGCGGTCATCAGGCCATACCTTTGGCTCAATAATTAATAATCCTTCTATAGGTGTTGTTGTTACTTTCATATTAGTCTACAATTTGCATAATGCTTTCAAACAGCACAAGTTTATTTTCAAATTTTTTAAGGTGAATGTTTTTAAGGTGGCCGCCTTCGGTTTGCTCAAAAGCGGTACACTTATCAATACTATCGGTATGGTACTGTAAACAATAGGTAACGCCCTCATTAGGGGAGTTTAATATATTTAAAATGCGATGCGAGCTAAAGTAACCCGTGCCAATTACAGCTGGTATATGAATGGTTTTTACCCACTCTAACCATTCTGCTTGAATGGCTTGGTCAAGTATCACGGTTTCATTTAAAATGATCATGCCGCAAAAATATCAATTATTAAGAGCCCGGCAGTATATCGCCTCTTAATATTCTAAATCTTTTCCTCGATTCTGTGAGCCAGAGGCTTGACGGATAATCTGTAATGATTTTTTGGTAATAAATTTTAGCCTGCGTTTTGTCATTTAAATGATTTTCATAGATATCACCCAGCATAAATACAGCATCATCTGCCCAAAGGTCAACTTTATAATCAGTTGCGATTTTTTGCAGGGGCTCAATTGCCAGCTGATATTCTTTTTTTTGTATGAAAATTCGGGCTTTTGACATTAAAATATCAGCACTTAATGAATTTCCAGGGAAAACTCGGTCAATGCTATCCAACGTTATAATGGCTTTATCAAGGTCTTCTTTAAAGATCAATAAATCGGCACGGGCGTACATTTTTAGTGGATTACCGGTGCTGTCAAACGCCGTGTGATCATTAATCAGTAGCGAAAGGTTAAGCGCGTCATTGGCAATTAACTGCGAGGTTGCCGCTTTTAAAACATCTAGCTGGCCTTGGGCCCACACAAAATCGCCTGTATAATAAGCCAGCTTGGCATTACGGAATTGCGCTTCCTGCCCAACAGCTGTGCCCGAAAAGTCTTTTTCTACCTGGCTGTATACTAGCGTTGCATCCCAGGGTTTATTGTTAAGCAGGTAAACATCGCCTAAATCAAGTTTACAATCGGCTAACAGAGCCGGCCTAATACCGGGTATGGTAATTGTTTCTTCTAATAGTTTTTCTGCAGTACTAAGTTTATGAAGTTTAAATGCCTGTAAGCTGGCAAGTTTTTGCATAGCAAAGGCGGTATTGGTGTTGCGGCCAAACTCCGTTAGCAGGTCTTGATAGTTTTTTTCAAGCCCGGTTAAATCGCTTAATATATATTTTCCAGCCGTTATTTTTGAGTTTTTGGTATTGATGAGTTCAATTTTTGCAGGAATATAAAACTCCTGTTCTTTTCCTTTATTGATCAGGAACTCATATCCTCGGATAGCTTCATCATACGCTTCATTATTAGTAAAAGTGCGGCAAAGCTCAAAAATACTCCTTCCGCCGTCATTTATTCTGCGGCTCAGGGCAAGGGCTTGGTTTAGTGCCTGATCAAATTGTTTTTGTTGCAAATACTGCCACGTAAGCAAATCGGTGTAGGCAAGTTGCTGAGGATATTGCTGTATTAATTTTAACAATGCCGTTTTTAGCATATCATAATCCTGGTCATCATCGCCAAATTGCGCAGCGATGCCTATTTTAGCCTGGGCAAGATATTCGGGGTTGGTTTGCAACAGGTTTAAATACTCGGTAACTACACTAAACTTATCATGTTTAAAGCCATAAAGCGTGATTAATTCGTTAGCATATAGTTGATCGTTATTTAAAATTTTGCGCCCCTGCCTAAATGTTTTAATTGCATAATCAATGTTTCCTGCCTGGTAAAACCCTGTGGCAATATCGGCTATGGCAGCAATATCAGGCTGCATGTTTTTAAAAATGTTGTTGTAAATATTTTCGGCCTTATCAGGTTCTCCTTTTTCGCGAAAAATGTTTCCTAATGCTATTGCATACTGATATCGTTGCGGATATCTGTTCAGCATTTTTTTTGTAATGCTTTCAGCTTCGTCAAACTTTTTAAGGCTTAATAAGCTTTTTATATAAAAAGGGTAGTAAATCTCATTGTTTTGTTTGTATAGTTTTTGATAAATATCTACGGCTTTTTTGGGCTCGCCATTAGTTTCAAATTGCTGTGCCAGTTGCAGATCCTGAATTTGGGCAACAGCATATAAGCTACAGAGCATGAGCACAATTAAGGCAACAGTTTTTTTCATCAGATCAAAAATAATACAATAAGAACGGTTTTTAACAAGATGCTTGTATTTACCATAATTTATAATCTTCTTTATGGGTAAAATTGTAGTGACAGTAATGTTAATTCAATTTCCTTTTCCTAAATTAACCTAATTAGAACAACAAGAGTATATTTTTAAAGATGTTTAATCGCGTTTACAAGATTTTTTTTATTACAATATTATTTGCGGCATTCTCTTGTACCAACAAATCAGCACGTGAGATTCCTATAGCTGATTTTTTTAACATACCGGCTAAAAGCGCATTCCGTATTTCGCCTGATGGGCATTATATTTCTTACATCAAAAATTATAATGGGAAACAGAATATTTTTATAAAATCGTTAATTGATGGCAAGGAACGGATGGCACCGGTTTTTGATTATTCTGTTCGCGATTATTTCTGGACCTATAATAATCAGATCATCGTTACACCCCGAAAAGAAGAACTCAACCAGTTTCAAATGTTCGCTATTGATGTGGCAACATTACAGATACGTAATCTGCTCTCCATTGAGAAGGTTAATTTTAAACTATTAAACCGTAACCGCAACAATCCCGACGTTATTACTTTTACCATGAACAAGCGAGATTCAATGGTTAATGACGTTTACCATCTGGATACCAAAACCGGGGAGTTAAAAATGTATTTAAAAAATCCTGGAAATATTACGATGTGGTATCCGGATGTGGATGGAAAGATAAGGCTTGCGAAAACTTCTGACGATGTAAACGAAACTATTCTGTTCAGAGAAAACGAGAAAGCCGAATTTAAACCAATAATCAGAAATAATTTTAAGAACCGTGTTGATCCGGTGGCCTTTACCGGGGTAAAAAATTATTTCTATGCCCTGTCAAACGTTAACCGGGATAAAATGGCTCTTGTTGAAATAAATGCCGAGAACGGGAAAGAAGAGAAAGTGGTATATGGCAATGAAAATGCCGATATCGATGATGTATACTATTCAAAAACCAAACGCAGAGCCGAAACTGTATCGTGGCAGTGTGCCAAACCCCAGAGATATTTTTTAAACCCCGATGTCAAAGCGCTTTATGACGATCTGTATCATAAGTTATCCGGTAACGAAATAAAAATTATTGATAGGGACAGTAGTGAAAACAATAATTTAATATATGCTTATAGTGACCGTAACCGAGGTGAGATTTATTTATATCAAATAAAAAGTAAGCAACTCACTAAGCTTGGTGATCTGAATGGCGGCATAAAACCATCAGATTTATGCGAGATGAAGCCAGTATCATTTAAAGCAGGCGATGGAATGGTGATTAATGGCTACCTTACTATCCCGTTAAATACAAAGGCCGAAAATCTGCCAGTTGTAGTGATACCCCATAATGACCCCTGGAGACGGAATACCTGGGGTTATAGTGATGAGGTGCAGTTTTTAACCAATAGGGGATATGCTGTTTTTCAAGTTAATTACCGGGGGTCTACAGGATATGGGAAGGCTTTTTACAGTGCAGGCTTTAAACAGATTGGCGGTAAAATGCAACAGGATATTACAGATGGCGTTAAATGGTTAATCAGTGAGAAAATAGCTGATCCAAAACGGATAGCCATTTTTGGATCCTGGTTTGGTGGGTTTTCGGCACTATACGGCATGGCTTTCCACCCGGAGCTATATAAGTGCGCGGCGATTCAATACGGAATGATCAATTCTTTTACTTTGGTTAAGGATGTGCCGCCAGATTTGAAGCCCTATTTGAGTATGATATATGAAAAAGTAGGCAATCCGGAAACCGATGCCGACCAGTTTAGGGCCATATCACCTGTTTTTAACACTAAAAAATTTAAGGCCCCAATATTGATCTATCAAAGCAGTAGGGATCCGCATGCTAACATTAGCGAACTTAACCAATTTGTTAGAGAGCTGCGTAAAAGAAAAGTACCGGTTACCTATATACTTAAAGGTAGCGAACATAGGCGCGAACATATACCACCATGGGAGCGCAATAAGTTACAGATGTATACAGAGCTTGAGCGATTTTTAAGTATTAACTTACTGGGTAATAAGTGAATGCTTAACCCATGGTAGAAAAAAGAGGAATATATCGCAAAAATATTTTGCTTATCGCCGCATTTATTGTGTTGATATCAGCTATACTTATTGTTGCGCTTTTAATAAGTTATGACCTTACCCGCAAATATGTTGAGAATGAGTTTTCTTCGCGTAAAATTGAGGTGATGGAAAAAACCATGCGTGCATATAATGATTTTTTTCAGAATAAAATACCTGAAATTACCGCTTATCAAGGGTTTTTGAATAAGTCTTCCGCTTCAAAATATGCCGCTACAGTATTTGACAGTTACCCTTTTGTTAAAAGTATAAATTTTTATCATTTCGATATTAGTAACCATAAACAACAAAATCCTAATAAGGCAATCGATTTAAATATAACGGTTAGAGATGGTTTTCGTTTTGCTGGGATAGGGCATATAACCAAACTTAATAGCTCAATTGTTGAAAGCGATAATGATTTTAAAGTAATGGCCTCAAAGTTGGCCAGTTTTATAAAAAAGGCGGATACTTCAAAAGTATATACGTCCGACGAAACTTTTAAGACATTTTATGATATTAAACCTAATAAGATAAGTTATATTAATAACCCCCGGCGCGAAGAGCTAAAGATGTATAAGGATTTGCTTAGAAGTCCCAAATTATCATCGGTATACCAACAGGATATGATGACTTTTTATTTAAGTCCGTTTAACTTGGAAATAATAAACACCCATCGGGAGTTGTATCAGCATATTAGATTACGGCAAGTTGTTTATGACCCTATTGATGAAAACACCGACGAAAACATTACTACTGAAATTGCATTTCCGGGCGCGTTTTCTGATTATAAATTGTATTTCCAGTCGAGCCGAAGTTTTGTTACTACCGAAGTTATCAGGCAGTTTTTGCCTATTGCCGCTGTTGTGGTGCTAATTTACTTTTTTGTGGTTGTTATTGGCTGGCTTATTTACCACAACCTCAATGTTAACCACAAGTTGTTTAAGTTACAATACGACTTTATAAACAACTTTACACATGAGTTTAAAACACCCGTTAGTGTGATTAAAATCGCCGGTTCAAACCTACGTAGCGAAGCTGAGCTTACAGATAGGCAGCGGATGCATTATGGTAAAATACTGGACGAAGAAGCTGATAAGCTAAATAATTTAATGAACAGATTGCTTTCGTTCACACAGCTCGAAAACAAATCTATATATTTAAAGAACGAAGAAATTAATTTGGATGAATTTGTTCTGAAATATATCAATACCTTTAAAATAAAGTACCCCGATTTTGATATCACTTACAAGCTGAAAAATATTAATATTTTTAAGTCTGACCCGGTGCTATTGGGCAGCATATTTCAGAACCTGATTGAAAATGCCTACAAGTACTCGCCAACCGATTGCAAAGTGTTGTATATTATGATTGAACGCGTTAAAAAGGATGTGTTTTTTTTGTTTGCCGATAAAGGGATAGGCATCCCTAAAAATGAGATGGATAATATATTTAAAAAGTTTTATAGAATACAAAGCCAATATAATCAGAATGGCAGTGTAGGCCTGGGACTGGCCTTTTGTAAAGAGCTTGTTAATTTTATGAATGGAGAAATTGCTGTTAAAAGCAAAGTTAATGAGGGATCTGAATTTAAAATAACATTACCATATTAAAACCATAGATATGAATAAGGAAATAAAAATTGCTTTAGTAGAAGACGACGAAAATCTGAGATTTTTAGTTTCAGAACGCTTAACGCTCGAAGGGTATAAAGTTTTGGAAGCGGCAGATGGAGCTACCGCCGAAAATATGATACTCAATGAAAAGCCGCATATTGTATTGCTCGATTGGATGTTGCCAGGTAAACAAGGTTCAGAAGTTTGCACCGCAATACGTGCCAAGGGGTTTGATAATTTAGTTATTATGATGACCGCCAAAGCACAGGATGTTGATAAGATAGAAGCGTATTATTTTGGCGTGTCCGATTATATTACTAAACCATTTAATATGGATGTGCTGGTTGCCATGATTGATAATAAAATTAAGTTTACGTTAAACACCGATAAATCTGAAGCGCATAAGTTTGCTAATATGGAGCATCATCCTAATACGCACACTTTATTAAGGGATGGGAAAAAAATTGAGCTTACCATTTTAGAGAACCGCATTTTGTTGTACTTTTTAAACAATAAAAATAAAGTCATCAATCGTGAAGAGTTGATGATGGAAGTATGGGGTTATAATGCCGATGTAAATACACGCACGCTGGATATGCATATTGTAAGGCTTCGTAAAAAAATTGAGAATAACCCCGATTCGCCCCAATATCTGCAAACCGTTAGAGGGATAGGTTATAAGTTTGTTGAGTAACTTGTTAATTTAGAGCTTTTTGATATTGGGTCGAAATTATAAACTTTCCAAAAAACGTTTTAGCCGTTAGCTTTTTATAGTTGTGGACTTCAAATTGGCAGCCAATATTGGGCATGTGTAAAGTTTCAATTTGGCAAATTATCTTGAAAAACAGGTACATACTTTTAAGCAAAACGCTTTGCCATATTTTACCTGTTGTTTGAAAATCGGTACATAACCAAAGGCCATTTTTTTTTAACAGGCTATGGGTGTGCGCAAAAACAGAAGTTAACGTTTTTTCTGTAAAGTTATCGAATAGAAAAGGCGTAATCACAACATCGAAAACGTTTTCCATTTGTACGTTTTCGATGGGTTGGTTTATAAAGATAACCTCGTTGCTGGCTACGTACATCTGCTTGGCCAAAGCTGTCATTTTTGAAGATACTTCTACGTAAGTAATTTTTAAACCCGATGGGTGAACCCTGGCTATTTCGCGTAGTATCCAGCCAGTACCCCCGCCTATTATTATGATGCTGGAGTTTGCAGGGATAAAACCTAGCAGGTAAACCTGTGCACTAATGAGGGCATTACCAAAAATGATTTTTGATAGCCGATCGTAAAACGGGGCAGAATTATCGTAGTTAGCCGGCATGTAAACAAATTAAAGCAATTTAAAGGCCATTAAAAAAAGGTATTGTAATATCAACATCCCGTCCATGTACAAAAAATAATAATACTCGTCTTTTTGCCACTCCGATTTAAATATGAGCCACCCTGTAACTACTACCGTAAAGCCTAAAGCAAAAAAATCGTGACTAAATCCATTACCCTTAAACATAAATAACAATACCATATACCCTGCCAGTAGCAACTGACAAAACAGATACGCCTTTCGTTCTCCTAAAACTACTGGAATACTTTTTAGGCCTAATTGCCTATCCTGAAAAAGGTCGCGGATATCAAAAGGGATGGTTAAAGCGCTTATAAACAGAAAGCGTTTGGCTATTAATATGGTGGTATCTCTAATTGATACATTAGCCAGATGGTTACTTTCGGCCTCTAAAATGGGTAAAAGCACACAGCTTATGGTCCAAACTGTAGTTATAAGTAGTGATTTTAATCCGGGGATATTGCGTAAACCAAATTTTTGATTACCAACGGAAAAAAGTGGCATACTATACCCAAAAGATAAAATAGCCAAAAATATGAGCAGTAGTTTTGATTTGAAAGAAAGCATTAAAAATAAAGGAAGCAATGATAAGGCCGAAATTATGGTTATGGATACCATTAACCTATGATGCGAAAAAAACCAGCGCACTCTTTTGTACGATGATTTTTCGGGCGTTTTAGGCTTGCTTAAAAAAATACTGAAGTTGTATATGCAAAGTGTAGATGCCAATAAAAGGGCCAATAGCGGATAAAAAGCTTTGCTGCCAATAAGCTGCATAGTAAGCAATGCTTGCGCTACCGCACATAATGCCATAAACAGGTTACTGAATAGGGTAAAATCCAGAATAGACAGAAAAAACTTTCTCATATGAGCAAGAAAACAAACCGTGTTTTATCCCAGCTTATGATATTTTATTTTTTAAAGACGGATCTGATGAGGCTTTAAGTTCAAATATCGTTATTTCGGGCAATATTCCTACCCGGCCGGGGTAACCTAAAAAGCCATATCCAGTATTAACGTACAGTTGCTGGTTGCCTTCACGATAAAGGCCTGCCCATTCTTTGTAAACATATTGTATAGGGCTCCATTGAAAATGGGCTGTTTGGACACCAAACTGCATGCCGTGGGTATGACCCGAAAACATGACGTCTATTTCTGGGTAGTTTAAAACCTGCGAGCGCCAGTGTGATGGATCATGAGAGAGCAACAATTTAACAGGCAAGTCGCCGGTATCTTTAACAGCCAGGTCAACACGGCCATATTTAGGAAACCGGCTCATGCTCCCCCAGTTTTCTACACCTAAAATACCTATTTCCTGACCATCAACCTTTAACCGCCTATGGTCATTTAAAATCAGATCCCAACCCATATTTTTATGTGTAGTTTTGAGGTCGTCCATGTTTTTCTTTTTCGCTTCTTTGCTGGCCCAATTTGCGTAATCACCATAATCGTGGTTACCTAAGGCGGAGTAAACACCTAAAGGAGCCTTCACTTTAGAAAAAATATCCTGATAACCACTCATTTCACTAGTAACTGCGTTAACCAGATCGCCGGTAAAAAAAATAAAGTCCGGTTTTTCGCGCAGTAACATTTCAACGCCGCCCAAAACGGCTTTTTTATTATAAAAACTACCGGAATGTATGTCTGATATCTGCCCAAGTTTAATACCATCAAAAGCTTTAGGGAGGTTGGGTAAATACAGTACTTTGCGCCTCACCCGGTAATCATACGCACTAGAGATGATACCATGTGTTAGTGCAACCAGAGGTAAGGAGCCCGCTAATAAGCCGGCCTTCATTAAAAACTCCGAACGGGGGATATTTGCTGGTTTTGGCTGACTCGCCGGAAACTCAGGTTCGCTTTTTTTTCGGCTGCGGGCAATTGATAAACAGATACGCCTTAAATCATCAACCAAAATAAATGGCAAGAAAAGCACTTTAGCTATCCAAATGAGGAAGAACACCATTAATAGTGCAGCACGTGTACCTACATTTAATTTTAAATAAATACTTAAGAAAAGCCCGACAAGCAATACAACAGATATTAGCCAATAAACAATGGTAAATAAAGTTGTATGCGGGAATTTCCATTTTTTAGAAATTCCCCGTATTCCGCTTATAATATATACATCGGTAATGAGCAAAAAAACGGCTATACCTAATAAAATTAAGAGTTGTGATGACATTAGGGCTAAATTAACAAATTAATACCGATCGTCGTCGCTATCATCCTCGTTATCTGGCTGGAGGTTAAATAAGCTGTTAAACATATCAGAAAAAGCAAAACCGTTATCTAAAAAACCTTTGTTAAGTTGAGAAAACTCAGCAAGCCCGTGTAAAACAAACTCCATTAATAATAAGTGCTGGCTTTCTGCCAATTTGGGGTGGAATTGTTTTACCACATCCTTTAAACCGGGTATCGCTATTAACAGCTTTTTGTAATCAGGTAATGGTAAATCGTCAATTACCGACAGCGTGTTTCCATTGCTAAACCAATTTATAATATCTGTATAAGGGTTTATGGCTTTGGCTTTTTTAGCCTTTTCGGGATCTGGGAAATACTGGAGCATAAGCGTTTTAATAGCTTTGCCTATCAATATATTGGCTACTTTAGCAGGCCCTTCAAGTTCACCTTCGTATACCAATTCAATTTTTCCGGTTATGGCCGGGATAACACCTAAAAAATCCGAGATACGAACAAATGTGCTTTTCTCTTTATTGATGATCATGCGCCGCTCGGCATTGCTGATCAGGTTCTCGTAGGCTGAGATAGTTAAACGTGCTGATACGCCCGACTTTTTATCAATATATTCAGAATTTCGCGCTTCAAAAGCTATCTGTTCTACCAGTATCTTAACGAGCCCATCAGCTTCTACAGCTACTTTTTGTTGCGGTGTAAGCGACGCTTCTTGTTGTGTAATTTTACGTGATATTTCTATTGAACGCGGGTAATGCGTTAATATCTGGCTCTCAATACGGTCTTTAAGTGGTGTTACAATAGAACCCCGGTTAGTATAATCTTCGGGGTTGGCAGTAAACACAAACTGTATATCAAGCGGCAATCTTAATTTAAAACCGCGTATCTGAATGTCTTTTTCCTGAAGTATGTTAAACAATGATACCTGTATCCGGGCTTGCAGATCGGGTAACTCATTAATAACAAATATACCACGGTGGGCACGGGGTATTAAGCCAAAGTGCAGTACGCGCTCGTCGGAGTAATTTAGCTTTAATGTTGCTGCTTTTATAGGGTCAACATCGCCAATCAAGTCGGCAACGGTAACATCGGGCGTAGCCAGTTTTTCAGTATATCTTTCTGAGCGGTGTAACCAAGCAATAGGCGTATCATCACCTTTAGTAACTACCTCGTTGTGGCCAAACCACGAGATGGGGTTAAACGGATCGTCATAAAGTTCAGAACCTGCAATATAGGGTATATATTCATCAAGCAAGTTAACCAGCAAACGGGCAATGCGGGTTTTCGCTTGTCCGCGTAAGCCCAATAATAAAATATTGTGCCGGGATAATATAGCTGTTTGAAGATCTGGAATAACGGTATCCTCATAACCTACTATCCCCTCAAAGCCACCTTCGTTTTTTTGTATTTGCAGTATCAGGTTTTCGCGAAGCTCCTCTTTAACGGAGCGGCTTTTATAAGCGGTTTGCTTTAAATCACGTAATGTTTTTATGTTTTCTCGATTCATTGTTCGTTTTTAGTCTGTAAGCCGGAGAGCCCGTAAATGATTTTTAAAGTCTAAGTAAAATGCGCCCCAGCTTATCTTACCGTTCTTCTCCTATTTTTAATGTAATCTTCAAAAATATATTCACCCAGGCCATTAAGCGAACTATAAAAAGCCTTACCGCCGTTTGTTTCTGTAAAAGTACGTACAAATTGCTGCAGGTAGGGGTCTTTAGCTATCATAAAAGTAGTGATGGGTATTTTGAGCCGTTTGCACTGCGCGGCCATATTTAAGGTTTTATTAACAACCTTACGATCAAGGCCTATGCTGTTCTTGTAGTATTTTGTGCCTTCTTTTAAGCAAGTTGGTTTACCATCGGTGATCATAAAGATCTGCTTGTTATGTGTTTTTCGGCGGCGTAATATATCAGTAGCCAGTTCCAAACCCGCATAGGTATTGGTATGATACGGCCCAACTTGCAAATAAGGCAGATCCTTAAGTGTTATGGGCCATGCATCGTTGCCAAATACTACAATATCTAAAGTGTCTTTAGGGTATTTTGTACGTATCAGTTCCGCCAAAGCCATTGCAACTTTTTTAGCTGGTGTAATACGGTCTTCTCCGTATAATATCATAGAGTGCGATATATCTATCATCAATACGGTGGAGGTAAGGGTTTTAAAATCCATCTCCTCTACTTCCAGATCGCGTTCGGTTAGGGTAAAATTTTCAATACCATGATTAATTTGGGCATTGTGAACAGACTGCGTCATGTCTATCTGATCAAGGCTGTCGCCAAACTGAAATTCCCTTCGTTCCGAATTTTTTTCGTCGCCCTGTCCAGATTGTGGTGTACGGTGATTGCCTTTACCCGATTTTTTTAACTTGCCAAAAATTTCTTCCAGGGCTGATTGCCGGATACTCTGCTCTGTTTTGGCGGTAATGTTATAGTCGCCATTTTGCTGATCCTCATTGAGGTAGCCTTTGTTTTTCAGATCCTCAATAAAATCGCCCATGCCATATTGGTCGGTGGTTAATTTATACTGTTTGTCCAGCTCATTCATCCATTGCAATGCCTCACCGGCATCGCCAGCGGTATAATTGAGCAATTCTAAAAACAACTTTAGCAATTCGTCAAAGCCGCCCTTATTATTTTGCCGGGGTACAAATTCTGAGAAGCCAAAACCACGCATAATTTTCTTTCAAAATTAATTAACGATCAAGATAAGACTATAGTTTGACAGCTACACGTATTGACAAAGTTTTTGACTTTTTATGACATGCAGTTTACATCAGAAAGGCATTGTAAATAGGTCTTTTAGGTTAACTATTCAGAAACAATATCTAAGCTATTCATAATTTCGTGGATGTTTTTTATGTCATAAGAAGGATTAGCTCCCCGCTGGCTGGTTACAAATGCTCCTATAGCACATGCTTT
Organism: Mucilaginibacter sp.; assembly: GCA_025352225.1. Taxonomy (GTDB): domain Bacteria; phylum Bacteroidota; class Bacteroidia; order Sphingobacteriales; family Sphingobacteriaceae; genus Mucilaginibacter. The sequence continues at coordinate 36,132 of JANXTT010000146.1, forward strand.
TTCCAGTATTTTTTCCATTGGCTGGTTATTTAAATGCCCGGCAATAAATGTGGCCAGAAAAGCATCTCCCGCACCTACTGTATCTACTACTTCTATATTAAAACCAGGATGCTCGTAAAAAGTATCATCATGCCAAATGATGGCACCATTCTCGCCACGGGTAACACAAATTGTTTTGCTGTGAAACTTTTTCTGAAACTCAATGATTTTGTCTTTTAAGGACCCATCATTCTGGCCGATTAATAAATTGGCTTCCTCTTCGTTCATTTTAACAATATCAGCATAGGCAGCCAGCGTTTCTATAGTTGATTGTTCGTAATGCGGATGGCGGAGGTTAACGTCAAAAATTTTTAATAATTTATTTTCAAAGAGATTAAGCAATGTGTTTCTGCTTACGGCTGTTCGGCATGCAAGGCTGCCAAAAACAATAGCCGAAGTGCCTTTTATTTTTGTTAATATAGGCTCTTCCAATTTAATATTATCCCACGAAACGGGTTGAGGAATGCTATAAGAAGCTTGTTGAGTTGTGTCAAGTTCAACAACAACTTTACAGGTTGGTAATTTATCATCACGCTGAATCAAATCTGAATAGAGTTGATTGCTTTTTAAAAAATCAGCCAGTTCAATACCTAAAACATCGTTCCCTACTCTACTCATTAGTGAAGCATGTACACCTTGCTTTATTAAATTGAGCGCAACATTTAATGGGGCGCCACCGGGTTTTTTTTCGTTGCCGAAAGTGTCCCATAATACTTCACCAAAACACAGTACATGCTTTTTCATTTTGAGATAGCTTAATGTTAGACTGCTAAGTTACAACCTTAATGTTACCAAATTGTTTAGTTCTTAAAAAGTGGAAAATTTATGATATTTTAAATCGGTTTACCCGCCTTTAAATCGCGCTCGGCCCACTTAATAGCTAGTTTTTCTCTGAATTTGGCATAGTTAGCTTTAAACGTCATTTTTAACACACTGTCTACGCCGCCCTTAATGGCCAAGTTATATAAGCTTGATGCCTTGCGGGTAATGGAGGCATCCCAAGCGCGTAAGCTTAGCGAGTAAGAGCCGTCGATATATTTCATCCAATGCCAGTAACCTGTGGGCATAAAAAGCGTATCGCCATGCTCCAAAAACACTTCCTGCCCCCTAATGCCTTTTAAGGCAGGGAATTTATCGAAATCCGGATTTAGAACATCATAATCTTCTAAGGCGTAGGTGGCGTTTGGGATGCAGTATAAACGGCGCTTCCACTTGTTTTCAAACAATATCACATGTTTTCGGCCGCCAAAGTGGGTATGGAAAATATGTGGCAAATCAATATCATAATGTAAAAACGTAACTGAGTTTGATCCGCCGAAGAACATGGCGGGCATACTTTCTAAAAAGCCGCCCATCAAATCTTTTGGCAATATCACATCATTTAATAACTGGGGCGCTTGTTTAAATATATTAAAGAAAAATATCCGTAGTTCAGTAGGTTTTGATTTAATCAAATCAATATACTCCGGAAAAGGCATATGCGTGGCAGCCGAGTTTATTGGTTTGGCCGGATCTGCCTTTGAGTTGTCATATAGGGGTACAATTTTGTCTCCAACAGCCTGTTTTAAATATTCAGGTGTCCATTTATAAAGCGCGGGCCAGGCTTGGGTGAGATTTTTTATTACCAGTGGTTTACGCGGCTTAAGGTAATGTTTAGTAAAATTCGCAGGGGTTATTGTATCAACAGTATCAACTGGTAAAAGGATAAAGCTCATAATTTATAGGTATCATATGGCTGATATTGCACATAACGATCATGATCAGCTTAATGCAAAGATATAAACATAATAAGTAAAACCGGATAGATGCTACTGTAAAAAAGACATAACAAAAAGAGCCCGGCTGTATTAAACAACCGGGCTCTTTTGTACAACATGTACCGTTAGTTAGGCATCAATACCGTATTAACAACATGTATAACGCCATTTTTTTGAAAAACGTTGGCAATAGTGATCCATGATTTGCCTCCTTTTTCGTCAACCAAATAAATTTTTCCACCTTTTTTCATGGCAGTTAGAGTACCACCACTTACAGTTTTTAATTGTGCTTTACCCATACCGGCTTTAATTTTAGCAACCAGGTCAGCAGCGCTTAATTTACCTGCAACAACGTGATAAGTTAAAATTTTAGTCAGTGTTTCTTTGTTCTCAGGTTTTACTAAGCTTTCAACAGTGCCTTTAGGTAATTTATCAAAAGCTTCGTTAGTTGGTGCAAACACAGTAAATGGACCCGCACTTTTTAAAGTTTCAACTAAACCGGCAGCCTTTACAGCGGCAACAAGTGTAGTATGATCTTTTGAGTTTACGGCATTATCAACAATGTCTTTTGTTGGATACATTGCTGCACCACCAACCATTTTAGTTTGAGCGTAAGTTTTGGGCGCTACTGCAAGAGCTACTAATGCAAAGGCCGCGATAAATAATTTTTTCATGAGTTGATTTTATTTCAATTTTGAATGAATTACGTCGGGTTTTGCAATACGGATTTTAAATATGTGGAATTATATTTAAAATGCAGTATATCAGGTTGTTGAATTTGATTTGGAAATAGGTTTTTAATTTGGGTTTAGGTTATATATTAAAAAAATAAATCTGAAGCTATTTTATCGGCGTATAATTTCCCCTCTTGTGTAAGGGTAAGGGTTTGGCCTGATTGGCTTACCCAACCTTTATACAGAAACTCTTCGGCATTTTTGAGAAGTTGTTCGGCAGCGTATTTGCTGATCTCTTCCAGTTTATTTAGGTCTAAACCCCACATGGTGCGTAACGATGTCATGATATATTCATTCAGCTTATCTTTTTCACTAAGGCTTTCCCGTTCAGTCGGAATTGTATTTGTATTTATTGATTGAATATATTTATTATTATTTGACACGTTCCATTGCCTGGCCTCTCCATTGAATGAATGCGCCGAAGGGCCTATGCCTAGGTATTTAACGCCTTTCCAATAGTTGGAGTTATGCCTCGAATAGTTTCCCGGGAGGCAAAAATTTGATATTTCGTATTGTTCAAATCCATGTTGTTGAATCTGATCAAGCAATAGTATAAATTGATCGGCACTTTGCGCCTCGCTCATAGGAGCAAATAATTTCTTTTTAATGAATGATGCCAGCGCGGTTTGGGGCTCAACAGTCATAGCATATGCTGATATGTGCGGGATTTTAAGGTCAAATATCTGCTGCATATTATGCTTCCATTTGCTATCGGTTAATAAAGGATAGCCATAAATCAAGTCGGCGGTGATGTTACTAAAGCCAGCATCCTGTACTCGTTTTACCGATGCTTCGGCCTCCCGACTTCGGTGGGCGCGATTCATCCAAAACAGATCTTCATCAAAAAAAGACTGTATGCCTATGCTAAACCGGTTAATAGGTGTTTGCCGCAAAGCGTGAACTTTATGTTCGTCAAGATCGTCCGGATTAGCCTCTATTGTTATTTCCGCATTTGACGCAACGGTATGATGTTGAGTTATTACGTCGAATAATATATTGATCTCCTCACCCTGTAATAACGAAGGGGTGCCACCACCCAAATAAATTGTTTCGATGGTTTGGCCGGCCAGATAATTTTTCTGCAGGCGTATCTCCTGGTGTAAGGCATTCAGTAATTCACTTTTATATTGCAGTGAAGTGCTAAAATGGAAGTCGCAATAATGACATGCTTGTTTACAAAAAGGGATATGAATATATATTCCGGCCATTGGGGCAAAGGTAAGGAATTTGCCTCACTCTGTCTTTCGGCGTAGCGTTTTAACACCACATGAACGCAGTTCTATAATCCCCATTCCAGGTGTTTTAGTTAGCCAATTTAACCTGTTGAATAGTCAAATAATCGGTTATATATTTTTTCACAGAGAACTGTTTAACAGGATCGTTTATTAGCTCATATAGGGGTATCAGACCGTTTTCGGAAATATCTATAAACACTGCGTTTGCCTCTGTTGAACTAAGGTGCCAATTGGTGATATTTAATGTAGGTATTTTTGATGTTGTAGTGAGTTTTAATAGGGATTGATCTGCGCCTTCGGCTTCATAAACTAATTTTGGTGAAGCAACTGAACTCAAATCAACATTATTGATAGGATCCAATGCCCCTGTAGATAAACCGAATACCTTGCTCATAGCATACCGAAATCCAGCAGATTCTGATGCAAGCCGATCAGTAGCACTTGTTTTTGCTTGGTAAATTACACTTAGTTTCGCACCGATCATAATATCAGAAAGTACATGTGTTCCATATTTTTTTACCAGTTCGGTAGCACTAAGTGCTTGGTTATCATGAATAAAGGCGGCGGTGAGATAATTTTTTAGGAGATAGTAGCTGTTTTGCATTTTTACTCGCTTTTGCTGAATAATAACAACATAATTTCCATACACAAATTTTGATGACAAAGCATCAGTAAAAGGGGAAATTAATGAGCCTTTAAATTGTTTAAGTCCACGTGACTCCGCCAACCTTGAAGCTAATTGTTCGGAATAGCTTTCGGCATTTTCAGCGTTAATTATAAGTGAAGTAGCTGTTTTTGATGCGTCAATTTCAAACCGGCCAGGATTGTTTACATCATACGCTGCCACATTAATTGCCTGGCCACGCACAGCGCTTGTATCTGCATATTTTCCCGTAATATCATATCCGTAGCCAAGCAAGTTATAGGTTTTATCGACTTTTAAAACTGAGTTTGCAGGATTAGTCGGTACAGTTGAAACCAAAATATTGCTATCAGCCACTAACTTAGCAGGGTTAACAGAAGAAATATTTGACTTTTTACACGAATAAAGCGTGATTATCGCTACAAGCGGAATTAGAATTTTTTTCACGATAGGGTTTAGAATAATAATATATGTTGCAACTTGTTTGTTGGGCTAAATTATAAAGAATAGTTTAATACGACGAATGTTTTACACAAACTGTCAATTGTATATGATGATAAAAGTGTTTTCAAAGCTCATAATTTGGACTTTACTCACAGGTTCCACCGGTTAACTAATAATATGGTAAACAGCACCTGAAATGTTACTTATTTGTTACTTTTTGAATGTAACTAATTGTGGGAAAGTTAAATGTTCAATCCCGGCCATGCTTTTAAGGGTAATTAATCCCTGATTGAATGGGATAGATTAATGATGTTACTGAATCGAGTATAAGCATTTAAATATCGTTTTGCCTTTTCTAGGTCTTTTGTTTTTGTTACTCAAGTGTTACTATTCAGATTTGGCAAGTACCAAGGTAACCAACCGTCAGATATAAAAAGCTTTCCATTACTGGTTAGGGCAAAGGTAAGCGCAATTACGGGTTTCTTAAGATTTATGTTAATAAAGACTATCAGATGAAACAGGCTGTATTAATGAGCCTAGTCATAGAATTCTATGCGCGACATTTTATTGATTGATGAAAACAAAGTTCTTGTTGTATTGTAGAATTAAAGAGAAGTAATGCCTGCAAAATACCAGCAACAAAACAGTCACTCAGCTACCATATTTGATCAATAATTGGTTGGGTTTTTATCGAAACTAAAATATTATTTTTTTCGTAATAATGGCTTTACAGTATTATATAAAATTGATACTGAGGACATGAGTTAATAAGCAAATGGCAAATACGGCCTTTTTTTGAATTTATAAATAACAAAATGACATTAATAGCCGAAACTATCAATAACACAGTAAAGCCAGTATTGCCGATTGTTCAAAATGTAAATATTTTATTGGTAGATGATATGGTATCGGGCTTAATGGCATTGGAGGCTATTTTGGACGGCTTGCCGGGAATAAATATTCTAAAAGCACAATCAGGGAAAGAAGCACTTAAAATAATTGAAAATAATGACTTGGCTGTTGTTGTAAGCGATGTTCAAATGCCCGAAATGGATGGTTTTGAATTGCTGGATTTGATAAACCAAAATAACAAAATTGATAGTATCCCCTTTATTTTTGTAACCGCTATGGGTCACGATAGAAAGTATGTAACAAAAGGCTATAAAGGTGGTGCGGTTGATTATTTGTTTAAGCCGTTGGATCAACAAATTACCCGTGCGAAAATCTGTGCTTTTGTTACCATGTACAAGCAAAAGCAACAGTTAAAGCAGCAAAATCAACAATTGATCGAGATAAATAGCAAGAAAAACATCCTCCTCGGAATGGCAGCACATGATATGCGCAGCCCTCTTGCCGGAATAAGCTCCTTGGCAGATTTTTTGTCAGATGAAAAAGAGTACGGCAGCCTGCATGAAAATCAAAAAATCTTTATAGAGAATATTAAAAAATACAGCTTATATATGCTCAATATCATCAACAATTTGCTTGATGTTAGCGCTATAGAAGCAGGTAAACTGAACTTAAATATACAGCAAACCGATATTGCTGTATTGTTAGAAAAAATAATAGGGCTCAATAAGCTTATTGCCCAGAAAAAAGGAATTGAATTAGAACTTAATATCGAATTAAGCAATAAATTACTTTTTATCGACCCCGTAAAAATAGAGCAGGTTTTGAACAATTTCTTGTCAAATGCCATTAAGTTTTCTCCGGCAAAAACCCTTATATTAATAAAGGCTGTACAAAAGGAAAATGATTTTTATATTGAAGTTACTGACCACGGGCAAGGCATACCCGAAGAGGAACAAAAAATTCTTTTTAATGCTTTTCAAAAAACGTCTGTGCTGGCAACTGATGGCGAATCCTCTACTGGATTGGGTTTACTTATCTGTTCAAAAATAATTAATTCACACGATGGTACCATTGGTGTAAAAAGCAAACCAAAAGAAGGCAGCACATTTTGGTTTAGTATACCTGTAAATATAACCGAAATAAATGCAGATGCCTGCTATGAATTACCCGTTTATAACAAAGGTGATATATTCCAAAATAATATAGATGAAGTTACAAAAGCGAGTTCAAAATCTATCTTAGTTGCAGAAGATGATGCCTTATCTCAATTTGTAATAAAAAGAGTTTTGCAAAATTTAGGGCATAAAGTTCACCTTGCCAATAACGGCGAAATGGCTATTGAATTATTAGAAAAGAACGTGTTGTGCGATTAAAAAATGATATAAATATGAAAGAAAAAGTTGTGCATTATATTGATAATCAATACATTAAAGAAAAATTACGACCAAGTAAATCATTCTTTATGCACAACCTTTCGAGCAATTTCTGTCTATTTT
>JANXTT010000165.1 GCA_025352225.1 Mucilaginibacter sp.
AAAATAATTAGTAAGTAAATCTTCTAACCGACCAAGAATTGTATGGTTGCTTTTTTTTCTTGTAATAAATTGTCGGTGATAAAATCTTTCGCAATAATTAAGCAATACTTCAATCTGGGAGATAATAATATCCTCGCTAAACTTATCAATATTTTGGTGGTATTCCTGGTGAATGTTTTTAAAAATGGATATTATGTTTTTCTCTTCTTTTGCTGAGAGATACAAAGCTTCACTTACCGAATAATCAAAAAATTCATAGTTTTTTATATTTTTAGCTAAATCAGTGTTCCAAAGGAAATCCGGATGGATAAGTATCATCCATCCAGATGGTTTTAATTCTTCATCTTTGTTAACCTCAATTCCATAAACCTGACCAGGTGACATAAAAGACATAATGCCTTCGTCAAAATCATATTTTTGCTGACCGTATTTAAACGCGGCATTTGAAACTCTTTTAAGTGCTATGCAATAGAAGTCGGTAATCAAACTCATTGGTTCATTGATGTGCACATTTTTAATTGATTCTAAATTTATGACACTGATCAATGGATGCTCGGGCTTAGAAAGCCCAGTAACCTGATGATATTGGCTTATTGTTTTAATTCTATAAGGTTGTGTGTTTGCCATAACGCAAGATAATTATTATTGATTATATGCTGTAGCAAATTCCTTTGCAAAATCCTTCATTTTTACTTTACCCAAAGTAGGTTTGTTCTTGTAATAATCTTCAAACAACTTAGCCGTATGCATACTTGCGTTCATATCAACTAAACTTTGGGCAAGATTTAACGGTAATCCCATACCTTTTAAAGCACTTAGCATTTGTTTGTCAGTTGTCATCACCCATTTTAAATAAGGCTTCTCAACCGCAGTACCTAAGATACCTGCCACTTCGTTGCAAGTAAGTTCTTCGCTTGCTATATAACGCACTTTTCTGCCAACAAAAGGTGTTACTAATTCTTCTGTAATAGCAGAAGCAATATCTTTTGGAGAAACCCAAGGTATTATATCTTTTGCACCATAGTTTGACAATATTATCCCCTTTTTGTTTCCCTTTATTAAACTTATTAAGCCGTAGTGTTGAAGCGTTAATATCTTTCCAATAAATCCCTCCAAAAACCCTTTACCCTTTACAAAATCCGTAAAGGCGTATAAATTGTTTTGGAAAGCAACAGGACGAATATGTGTAATGGCTACATCTGACGGTAATTCTCGGAGAATGTGTTCTACCATAAAATGAAAATCGATAGCTCCGTTTCCTTTTTCTACATGTGCACCCACGCTGCTAAGATGAACTACTTGTTTTACTCCCGAAGATTGAATAGCTTTTGCATAGTTATTGGCAAGTTTTCGGGCTTCAGCCATAAAGTCAAGCTTAGGGTTGAAGAAGTCAAATGGCGGTAGCATACAATATACCGCATCTGAACCCGTAAAAGTTGCTGAAAGAAAATCAGCGTCTTCCAACGAGCCGATGGCAGCTGTAGCACCTAAGGCTTCAATTTCCTTCCTTTTTTCCGCTTTACTACTGATAACTGTAACCGCATGGCCTTTTTGCACTAACTCTTTTGTCAGGGGCTTGCTGATATTCCCTAATGAACCTGTAACTACTATTTTCATTTTTCTTTTATTTTTCTGTTGCAAAGATCAGTAACAGTCCAAAAACAGATGTATCCAAATCGACTTTTGTCGTAGTCGAAACGAGATCTGTCTGTTAAGGTTGATGAATTTTTCTATAGAATTTCTAAGGTGCGAATACATAAAATTGATTCTTTTTTAATAAGTAAAGATAAAGGTAACGATAAAAGGTGCTAAATCACAGGATACTGAGATGACAGTATTAACACCTCCTGCAACTGAATTTGAAGGTTTACCAGATAACCCAATGGCAAGAAACGTAGCATTGATTTACAAACATATTGAAGCAGACATTAAAAACGACACACGTACCGCTCCTACTTTCGGAGATGCATTAGCGTTGCACGAAATCTTGAACTTAATAGAAGAGTCAGCGAAAAATGATGGGTAAATTAATATCGAATTCTCATTTTGGCTAAGTAATTTCTCATTTCGGATACGTCCTTAAAACTAATTCTCTTCAACTTTGTACCCATAATTTAAAAACAAACAAATGAAAAAAGTATTAATAACAGGGGCAAATAAAAGCATAGGCTTTGAAGCTGCGCGTCAGCTTTTACAAAAAGGGTATCACGTTTATTTGGGAAGTCGTAATTTAAAAAACGGTAATGAAGCAGTAGACAAATTAAAAGCTGAAGGTTTAACGAATGTAGAAGCAATTCAATTGGATGTTAGCGATTCCAATTCTGTAAACAATGCACGAATTGAGATAGGTAAGAAAACAGATGTATTGGATGCGCTCATTAACAATGCAGGCATCAATGGAGGCATGCCACAAACAGCTCTCAAATCAAACGTTGATGTTATGGCCGATGTATATAATGTAAATGTGTTTGGTGTCGTCAGAGTAACACAGGCTTTTATAGATCTATTAAAAAAATCGGATGCGCCACGCATAGTAAATGTTACATCAGGACAAGCCTCACTTACTTTACATAGCGACCCTTCTTACAAATATTATAATTTTAAAGGAGCTATATATCATCCTTCAAAATCAGCTTTAAATATGTACACAATAAATCTCGCTTATGAATTAAAAGACACACCTTTCAAAGTAAATGCGGTCGATCCTGGCTTCACGGCTACAGATTTTAATAATCACAGGGGAACAGGTACAGTTGAAGATGCTGGTAAACGTGTCGTAAAATATGCCATCGTGGGTTCTGATGGACCAACTGGCAAATTTTTCAGCGAAGAAAATAATCCAGAAACTGGCGCTATTCCTTGGTAGAGGAATACATCTTTTTAATTAAATTTATATAATGAAAAAAGGAAATAACTCTCCTAGAAAATTTGAATCTTTAACTGACTTTCATCGGGTGTTTGGGCAATCACAACCCCTACACCCTTTGATAAGTATAATAGATGTCAAAAACACCAAAATAAATCCTGAAGAATCATTTACTTCTTTTACCGTCGACTTTTATAAAATTGCTTATAAAATCAACATCACTCATGACGCAAAAGCAAAATACGGTCAAGGGCATTATGATTTTGGTGAAGGAGGATTAATATTCTCAGCGCCAAACCAGATATTTGAAACACCAAAAAACAGCGGTAAGTCGGGTTGTGTTTTGCACTTCCATCCGGACTTTTTGTTGTCATACCCTTTAGCCAAAAAAATAAAACAATACGGTTTCTTTTCTTATGCTTCAAATGAAGCTTTACATTTATCTGATGCAGAAAAAGAAACAATTCTTTCAATATTCAAAATTATCGACGACGAACTAAAAAGCCGTATTGACGATTTCAGTCACGATGTCATAATTTCTCAACTCGAATTATTATTGAATTACTGTAATCGTTTTTATAAACGCCAGTTTATTACGCGTAAAGGCGTCAATAACGATTTGCTTTTTAAAATGGAAGAAATTCTGGATGATTACTTTAGTAATAAAAGTTTATTATCACAAGGCTTGCCAACAGTACAGTATTTATCTGACCGCTTGAAGATCTCGCCAAGTTATTTAAGTGATATGCTGCGTTCTTTTACAGGCCAAAATGCACAGCACCACATCCATATTACGTTAATTGAAAAAGCTAAAGAAAAACTCTCAACTACAGAGAATTCAATTAGCGAGATTGCTTATGCGTTGGGTTTTGCACATCCACAATCATTTAGCAAATTATTTAAGGCAAAAGTAGGCCAAAGCCCAGTAGAGTTTAGAGTACACTTTAATTGAAAAATAATAACATTATGACAACCGAATTAAAAGAACTAATCAAAAAAGCATATTCTGGATTCAATGAAAGAAACATTGACAAAGCACTTTCAACAATGCATGTAGAAGTCCAATGGCCAAAAGCTTTTGAAGGAGGTTATGTAAGTGGTCATGATGCAATAAGACAATATTGGACGAGGCAATGGACTGAAATAAACCCTAGCGTTGAACCGATTGAGTTTAATGAGAGACAAAACGGTAATTTAGAAATTGAAGTTCATCAAAAAGTTAAGGATTTAAAAGGGAATATAATATTTGATGGCACAGTAAAACATATATACACTTTGCAGGATAATTTATTGCGAAAAATGGATATTGAAATTGTTTAAGGAGTTTTGTCAGGACAACTTTAATTGAAATCTGGAGCAGATAATAAAAAGATTCGATTTGGTATTAGGTGATTAAGAAATTACTTTATTAATATCGTTTATGCCAATCTTTAAACAGTGATTATTAAAAAAAGATTGACTTAACAAGTAAAAACAGCCCAGAAAAAAGTGAATTTTATTAAGGAGTCTAAAAAACAGAACGTACTACTGTGCTGAAGAAATGTAAAAGACAATTTCACATAAAAAGCCCCAGGTTTTCCTGGGGCTTTTTTATTTGTAGCCATACCATGACTACAATAAATTAACCCATTTTGAATCCAAAAAACAGCACTCTCTAAAAAAGGAAATTGGCCGGTTGTTAAAACGCAGCAGGATAGAGAAGCAATTAACTTTATAACAACTCGCAGGTCTCCTCAAAGTAGATCGGTAATACATTTGGAAAATTGAAATGGGCAAGTAAATCTTACAATAGACTACCTTGGAAAGATAGTTGTAAAACTAGAAACTACAAATGTAGGCGTAATTAAATCTCTTGAAACAACATTAGCTGTAAGTCAAAAATCAAAAGGAAAAAAGTGAAAATTATTCAACTTTTT
>JANXTT010000015.1 GCA_025352225.1 Mucilaginibacter sp.
AGCGATCAGAATAGCGATAATCTCGCTGTCTGCAAGTGACGCTTTTCTGTTTCTGGTCTTATAACTACCTGCCTCAAGCTGATGTTTGGCTATTTCAGTTTCAAATTCTTTGCAGAAATCATCCACTTTAACGAAAATTTCGATAATTTTATCAGAAGTAAGCATAGATTGTTGTTCTTTAAATTTGACACTTAAATATAACAAAATATGCTTACTTATTGGTAATCAAATATTTAAATATTAAAAACTTATCTAAAAATCTTATATCCTTATCCCGAACTCACGTTAATTAATTTGACGGCAGTGCAAATTGCTTTTATTTAAGATAAGCGTATCTGGCGTTTCCTTTGTCTTTAACCCTTTGCAGCTTTTTTTCATTTGTCAATTTCAATAAATTCCCAGATACATTATTAGTTTCGAAGTTGCCTTCAAAGATTAACTGGCAATGATTTACTATTTCACCTATCGTCTTTGGCTGATTAAAAAAATCCGAATTGATGATCTGTTTGATCGCACGTGTTGGTCCGATCTTTTGAATATTTCCAGAGGGGGTGACTATTATATTAGGAATATCGGGTTTTGCTTCCTTATGTGATTTTTCCTCGCCCTGCATAAAATCCCTGTCAATAATAGGCAGTAATCGGTCGATTAGCATTAATTGCACACTTTCAGATTTATAAGCATTTACAACTTCTGCCAGTTTCAAGTATTCTTTTTTTTGCCATTCACTCCGTTTCATAATTTATCTCGTTTTTAAAATGAAAATCTCAAATGATTAGCTTTAGGGCTTACACAAATCGGTGATTTTACCGAATCTGTTAAACTTATTCAAATGATATTATGATTTATTGGTTCAAATTTATTGAAAGATTTGCCATCAAATTTATCACATTAAAGCATTATTCTAAATATTTCCACATATATAATTATATGACGTCAGGATATATTCTTGTTTTGAGAGTTTTACGAGTCGCAACTGACATTTCATTAATGATGTTAGAGATAGTCATATTTGACCGGGTTTTACAGATTATTTATCTTTATAGCCTAAATATTTGACATGAGTAAAAATCTGGAACAATGGCTGACCGCCAAAAAGAAATTCCGGCTATCAGACAAACATATCCAAATGGCGCGGGAATTGGGCCTCAATCCCCAAAAGTTCGGTTCATTAGATAACCATAAGCAAGAACCCTGGAAAGCCCCTTTGCCTGTATTTATCGAAGAAATCTATTTCAAACGCTTCAAAAAAGAAGCTCCTGACCTGATCGTATCCATTGAACAGAAAATGAAGGATGATAAGGCTAAGGCGGCCAAAAAGAAATCCCAAAAAGCCAAACGCCGTTCAGCAAACACGGAATCCAAAAACCCTTCAAACCATCAGCAATAATATTTGAATCTGCTTCCTAATTGGTGTAATCTGCTTTGAACGTCCGCTATTTCAGCAGTCGCAGCCGCTTCTTTCCGTTCCTACATTCAGCCGCTTTCCTGCATTTGAACAAGTGGTTTTCATTCCTCATCCACCCATTCTACTGCCACAGTTAAGTAGGAATTCCTGATAAGCCTCTCCAATGTCCGTTTAAAAATTCCCCCAGCTTTTTGGTTAGCAAATTTCTGAACAAGCCCGTTGACGTCAAGACCTGGCCCTGCGGGTTTGCTGAAAAAAAATCTTCCTTTTCCGCTACGCTTCAAAGCGTATTTTTTTTCGCAAAGTCTTGCCTTACAACGGGCTTGTGTTCAGGTGCGGTGCTTAACAAAAAGCCGGAGGCCCCTGCCGACTGACTTTTTAAAAAAAAGCAACATGAAAACAACAAACGGCAGAAGCCCACCACACACAGACCCATAGCGGTGCGTAAGACCGCAACGCCAATACACACTATCCGTATGGGCAGATTATCAATTCATTATCTATAAATATTTTAATTAACAAAATCATGAAAACACAAGAAGCAAATACAACAGCGATTAATAACAAAGCCAACCAAGATACTACCAACAAGAAAGCAGAAAACACAGGTAACGCTCCTGCAAAAGGCAACGGTTTATCAGTTGGTACAGTATATAACAGCGAAAGCAAAAAGCATGAGCCAATAAAAACGGAAGTATCTGCAACCGTTGTACCTGAACAACCGAAGGTAGCGCAAGAAAAAACTAATGCTGAACAGCCAAAAGCAGAACAGCCAAAAAAGGAAGCCGAAGATGTAAAACCTCCTAAACCAGTTTTGAATTTAGAAAGCACTTTAAAATTAGTGGAAGAATTGCACCGCCGTAAAATTCAGCGTGATAGGCTGTTAGAGACCATCGACACTTTAGAAGCCTTTGAAGTAGCGCAAATTGATGATGCGGACGAAACCGAAGCTAATCATTATCTGGGTTGCGTTTTGACCATTGAGGATGATAACCGCAGGAAGTTTACCACTAAAAACCCGGTCATTATTCAGGCTGTAGCGCAGTATGTAAACAACATGTGCGTTGACCGACTGGCAGAAATTGAAGCGGGTATTACCATCCCTGCATAAGTTGAGTTTTAAAGCAAAACGCCCCTGTATGGAAATACCGGGGGCGTTTTATCAAGTGTTTCACTAAATAACAAGGCGATGTACGAAATCTTTTTAGAGCTGACCAATCAAATATTTTGGGAGGGTTACGCTGAACAACTGGCAAAGGAAAACCCCGTAGGTTTTCAGTTTGAGTACAATGATTTTTTAACCAATTACAATCAGGAATTATGAAAGATAAAGTTTTTTTAATGGTCAAACTATTGGTTGAAACCAGTTATGCAAACATTAACGATGCAATTAAGGAACTGGAAACACAAACAGAGCTATCTATTCCAAGCACATCCAATGTAAAAGTGCTTAAAACAGAGATTTTACAAACCCAAAGAGGAAACCCCACTAAATCATAAAACAATGGCACACGATATTAATTATAACGAGCAGACAGGAAAGCACAGTTTTTTTTCCGTAAAAGAAAAAGCCTGGCATAATTTAGGGACTGTTATAGAGAATTACCCAACCAGCGCAGAAGCGATAATCCACGCTGGGTTGGATTTTGAGGTATTGAAACGCCCCAATTTACACCCGTTACCCAGCGGGATCAATATTATTTCAGACAATTCTTATTATACATTTCGTACCGATACCGAAGCTATTTTAGGCGATAAGTTAGGGCGTGATTACGAGGTGGTGCAGAATACCGAAGTATTCAGCTTTTTTGACGGTATCGTAGGCGGTAAGGATGGGATATTATATGAGACAGCAGGAGCATTAGGCAACGCAGAAACGATATTTATTACTGCCAAGCTACCCGATTATATACGGGTAGGACGAAATGACTGTATTGAGAAATACTTGCTTTTAACATCAAGTCATGACGGTTCAGGCAGTATAACAATAGCCTTTACCCCGGTGCGTGTAGTTTGCCGGAATACGCTTAACGCTGCTTTGCGCAATCATACCAACTGTATTAAAATACGCCACACGGCAAGCGCAACGGAGAAACTGAAGGAAGCGCACAAAATGTTAGGTATCTCTAACCATTTATCAATCGAGTTAGAAGCCATATTTAACCAATGGTCAAGGATACGCATAACCGACCCCGAAGTTAAACGGCTCATTCAATTAGCGATGGTGCCGAATAATGAAGTTTATGACAAACTGAAAGCAGGTAGAGAAGATGAATTAAGCAGTCATTATACCAACATGGTAAGCAGTATATTTGATTATGCAATGACCAGTCCGACCCAACAGGAAGCCACGACAAAAGGGACGTTGTTTGGAACGTATAATTCTGTGACCGGGTATTTTCAAAACGTCCGAAACTACAAAGACGATGAAAGTAAATTTAAGAGTATTATGTACGGAACAGGGTTGCAAAGAAGCCAAACAGCCTTTGATTTATGTGCTGGATTTTCTAAACACGGCAATGATGCCCTCCTTTTAAATTAATAATGAGCATTTTATCGGATAAAACAGATTACCGGGCTATTAAAATCATAGCCCGGTCGCTAAAACTCCTGCAAGGGCTGGACAACTTAGCAATGACCAAGACGGATGCTTTTGAGATCAGCTTGGCTGAAAATATGATAAAAAGCGTCATTGAAAGCAATGAGCAAACAATAGAAATTAAGCAACCAAACGAAATTGCTTAAGTTGGATTACTTTTTTTACAAATAGAGCCTCATACCTCCTTATTCATTGATCTGATGGGAGATATGAGGCTTCTTTTTGTCCCGCGTTAAGTGCTTGATAAGTTCTGTAAAGTCCTGATAACGATCATGAAAACTGAACATACCTTCCCAATTTCCTTACAAAATCGTTCGCCATGATCCATCCAAACGCTTTCCTGGCCTGTTCCTCTTTACTCGGCTCGATGTTAATTTCGTCAAGCATATCTTCTAGTTCTTCTGCTTCCTTCAACTTAACCGCCATGTCCTCAATTGCATCTATAGCATCCTTTTTAGGGTCAAGGGCAATACGCATGGTTTTGAAATCCGGGAAAGGCAAAATATCAAGTTCAATAACATTTAAGAAAAGCTCACCAATCTGATCTGCGGTGGCTGATTTACCGTTTAATTTTAATCCACCGGCCAATTCGTAAATCTCAACAAAAGTTATAAAATCTTTCTTTGTGCTGTCCCATTTAATTTTTTCATCAGGTGAAGAGGGTATGCTGAACATTTTATAGACATTTGGCGTGAATAATGGACTATAGTTTATCCATCCAAAATCATTCCACTAATAGTATTAAACCTTTTTTATTTCAAATAAAAAAGGTTTACGTAAACAGAAGATTAAAGCAGAGAAAAAAAAGCATTAATTATTTTAATCTCAAAAGAGTTTTGCAATAAAAAGCCTTAAATAACCTACAACAAACACTTTTTTGTTATCTTTGAAATATAGCATTTGCAGCTATACCAAGATATATTAAAAGTGGTGAGTAATTCGGTGAGTACAGAATTGAGTCCATTATAAGATACTGAAACATAGCGGTCTTTAAAGGAGTTACAAATCCCTCCCTCTCCGCACATTTCGATAACAAAATGTATCAAAAGCCTTCAAATCAAATGATTGCAGGCTTTTTGTTTTTTAATCTAAACCAGTGTTTATTCACCAATTCCCGACAAAAAAGTGCGTGATTCGGTGAGTGAATTAAAAGATTTCCATACTCACCGAACTACATGTAACTATTTGATGTTCAGCAAGTTCAAAAAATGAACATCTTGACTGACGGTATCTGCAAAGCTAAATTTGTTTAACCTTTTAATGTTTAAAAACATGAAAACCAATTTTAGCTTGCTCTTTTATATGAAGAAGCCAAAGAACTACCAATCAGGCCCAGTGCCAATCTACATGCGTATTACTGTAAATGGAAAACGATCTGAAACCACTACTGCCCGTGAATGCTTGCCTTCCCGATGGAATGCCCAGGCTGGTCGCGCAAATGGCACCAAAGAGGACATTAAAGCGTTCAATGCCTATTTGGACGACCTGCAAAAGAAAGTTTATGAGGCTCATCGACAACTTACCGAGGCGGACGCTCTTATTACTTCCGAAACTATCCGCAACAAATTCCTAGGCAAGACTGAAAAGCCCCGTTCTTTAATCGGAATATTTAAAGAACATAATAAAAAGGTTGAGGCACTTATTGGAAAGGAATATACCAAAGGCACATCATTCCGTTACCAAACCTCTTTAAAGCATACGCAAGATTTTTTGAAATGGAAATATAACCTAGCCGATATTGACATAAAGCTAATAGATCATGCCTTTATTAGAAGCTTAAACTTCTACTAATATGGGGAAATATTCAATGACAGCCTGCGAGCTATGCATGAGTTCTATACTAAATATAGGCTTGAATAATTCAACCAGTATTCTTATATTTATGATATAACGTTCTTAAAATTGATATTACGGGTCTGCCGCCAAGCTAAGCGAACCCAAAACGTCCGCTGCCACGGATACCCAGTAAAGCAGATGCAACCAACAACAAAATGGGTGGAGCAAAGCCGTCCCCATTTTGTTTATTCTGTCTTATAATTAATCTTATGTTAAGTAATATTTAGTTGGGGAAAGAAAACAGTTCAATTTATTTGCGAGTAATCTATAAACCGGTCGAGATATCTGCATTTCACACTATAAATAAATCGTTGCAAACATCACCGAATGCAAAATTTACTGAGCGCTCCTGATTGTGATTGAATTTTGTGGTCGATGGAATAAGCTTATTTCGATTTTGAGGTTCTACTTACAAACAGCCGAAAAATAGCGGTTTGGAATTTTAATTTTCTTCATCAGGGATTCTAAGTTACTGAATTAGTTATTTCCCACATTATTTTCGCCATTTAAGTCATTTTACCAAGTCGATTGATAATCCTGAGATTCTTTTTTACGGGAAATTACCCGGATAAAAATCCTACAGACGACCCGTGGTAAATAACTTCCTTTTCTTTAATTTACCCCAAAGTTGTTTAAATCTAAAGTGCCATCATTTTTTTAATCAAAATATTAAAAATAAATTATAGATTTAAAAACCA
>JANXTT010000025.1 GCA_025352225.1 Mucilaginibacter sp.
TGAGTTAGGCAAATATAAGGAGATATTATAAAAAAACAAAATTGTGATCACATCTGATCCCTTACTTCAAGCAAAAACTGCTTTAGTGTTTCCAGCGAATTGATAATACTCTGGTTATCTTTTGTCACATTCAGGTTTTCTTTTAAGTAATCTTTGGCACCGTTAAGCGTATAACCTCTATCCCTTATGAGGTTAAAAATTATTTTTAGGTTTTCAATGTCTTCTGGGGTAAAATACCTGTTACCCTTTTTGTTTTTTTTAGGCTGAAGTATGTCAAATTCCTTTTCGTAAAACCTGAGGAGCGATTGATTTACATCAAACATGGCTGATACCTCGCCCATTGTATAGTACATTTTGCTTATTTCGCGTTCTTTGTAAGGCATAATGCAAATGTAATTATTTGATCTAATGTATGCTAATCGCTACTTTATTAAGTAAAAATTATTATATATCTGGAGCGGATTTTTTAGTCCGCAATATATTTTCTTTATTTGAGTGCACAAACCATTAAAACCTAATATAGAACTCAAAAATGAAAAAACTTTATCGCAATTTAAGTAATACCTGTATAGTGTTGCTATCTGTAGTTAGCACGGCTTCGGCGCAAATTGGCACTGTTTACAATGTTAAAACATATGGAGCCAAGGGGGACGGAAAAACAACAGATTCGCAAGCCATTAATAAAACCATCGAAGTTGCCGCTGCTGCAGGCGGAGGTACGGTATATTTTCCTGCTGGTGATTATTTAACAGCAACTGTCCATCTGAAAAGTAATATCGCGTTGTTTATAGACCAAGGG
Organism: Mucilaginibacter sp.; assembly: GCA_025352225.1. Classification (GTDB taxonomy): domain Bacteria; phylum Bacteroidota; class Bacteroidia; order Sphingobacteriales; family Sphingobacteriaceae; genus Mucilaginibacter. The sequence continues at coordinate 800 of JANXTT010000025.1, forward strand.
GCAACTATTGTTGCCGCAGAAAACGGCTATGATTTACCAGAGAAGAACGAGAATGAAATTTATCAGGATTATGGGCATAGCCATTTTCATAACAGTTTAATAGTAGGCGAAAACCTGGAAAATATATCTATACTAGGTACCGGCCGTATATGGGGTAAGGGTTTACTTAGGGATTCCCAAAAAAAAACTGTTAATGAAGGTTTCGGCAATAAAACCATCAGTTTAAAATTATGCCATAACGTTAACTTGAAAGATTTTACAGTATTACACGGGGGCTGGTTTGTATTGCTTTTAACCGGTGTTGATAATATTACCATTGATAACCTCAGAATGGATACCAATCGTGATGGTATGGATGTTAACTCCTGTAAAAATGTACGCATATCAAATTGCAGTATTAACTCACCTATGGATGATGGCATATGCCTCAAAAGTGATTTTGCTTTGAACTATGCCCGTTCAACCGAAAATGTTACTATTACCAATTGCCTGGTATCTGGCTACTTGGAAGGCTCGCTTTTAGATGGGACTTTTAAAAGAACAGGTTACCCTACCGGTCGCATAAAATTTGGAACAGAATCAAACGGCGGGTTTAAAAACATTACTATATCAAACTGTGTGTTTGATTACTCACGCGGACTAGCTTTGGAAACAGTTGACGGTGCTTTAATTGAGGATGTAACGATAACCAACATCACAATGCGTGATATTATTAACTCGCCTATATTTTTAAGGCTTGGTGCCCGTATGCGCGGCCCTGTTGGTACGCCAGTTGGCGAGCTTCGCCGGGTAATTATTAGCAATATAGTGGCTTATAATGTTGATGCCAAGCAAGGCGCGCTAATTGTAGGTTTGCCCGGACACGAGATTCAGGATATAACATTAGACAATATCCACATTTATTTTAAAGGTGGTGGTACAAAAGAACAATCGGCAATAGAAGTTCCGGTACTGGAAAAATCGTACCCTGAGCCAGGTGAATTTGGTACTACACCAGCTTATGGCTTTTTTATTAGAAATGTAAAAGATATAAAAGTAAGCAATGTGGAATTGAGCTTTATAAAAGATGACCTTCGCCCGGCTTATGTTCTGGATAATGTAGATGGGGCTGATTTTCAGCATGTAAGATCCAAGAAAGTTATTGGCGCGTCAACGTTCATATTAAAAGAAGTTAAAAACTTTAATATTTATAACAGCGATCCGTTAAAAAATGCAAAGCAGACGGACATTGTTAAAAAAGAATTTTAAAGCTTAGGATATAAAAAACAAAAGAGGATGTATCATAAATCAAATTGACCCTCTGAGAATTGCCTGTATGAAAACAGACTCCATCAGGTATCCGAATAAACTAAGGAAAAAAGAGGCTGATCATGATTTATGATACAGCCTCTTTTTTTAAATTTAATACTGGGCTTTACTTACTATCTGCCTGTTTTATAACAATAGCCGATTTTGTTTGATTGCCATATGATAATGTTACTACATATGTACCCGGAGCACTATTAATTTGCAGGGTGTTGGTATGCTCGCCGGCTGATAATTGTTGTGGCTCGCTCTTATAAACTATGGTGCCACTTAACAGGTTTGCCACAGTTAATTTTACACTGCAATCGGTTTTTAAATTGTATTTTACGTTAAGTGTACTGGTAAACGGATTGGGATAGGTAACAAAACTTACCGAATCTGCTTTAGCTACATTGGGTGCCAGTGCTAGCAAAGCAGTATCTGCTTTATTTACAAGGGAGTTAAAAGAACTGGCATTTCCAGGGATTTCGAGACTTATATAATCATACATTACAGAACCCGCGTTTGACTCTTCTAAACCGATAAAGTTTGCACCATTTTTAAGTTGCGAAACAGGGATACTAACAGTTGCAACTCCATATTTTGCATAATTACTTTGACGGGTAAAGGCATTACCACCGCCGTTAGGTGGATAGAACCGTGTAAATTGGTTTGCACTATTTACAAAGATCCCCTGCGATGCTCCATCAACTGATGCATATGCGATGGTCAGAGTGGCGTTGCCAGTACTTGGGAGATTAGCCAAATTAAAATTAAGATCCCAACGCCATGTTGCGCTTGTGGTGCCGGTTGGATAAGCTATATGAGCATAAAAAAGTTTATTTGCCCAATCTTTAGAGGCTACATCATATTGCAGCGGATTAGCAAAATTAGGGTCCACTTTGTCCTGATTAAAACCATCAAAATAATTAGTTGTACCAAATTTAAATTCTTTAGAACTTCTGTTCGGTACGCCTATTTCCCAAACTAAATTACCATTATTACGTGGTATATCCCATGTAATGGTGCCGATATTAACCTCATGGCCAGATGGCACAACAATATTGGTTTTGTGATATTGGCCGATCTCTCCGTCTTTGTAAGCAAATAATTCGTAAGTGCCGGGGCGTACATGATCAATTAAAAAAGTTCCATCTGCATTTGTTTTAGCCCAGTACTGATAGTTCTTTGCTTCAAACTGAAAATCACCGCTGGTATTTGTGGGGTCTATTTGTGTTAAACCTATCCAGGCACCACCGCCATTCATAGTAGTTTTTGCCGGGTCAACAATTTTAAATGTACCAGCAGCGTAACCACGCACCCCTCTTTGAGGGTAATCGGTATTGTAACTTAGCCAAGTAAACGGCCATTGCGAAGCTATGCTTGCCTGAAAGGCTTTAGCATCGTTAAAAGCATGGCCTCCATCAGGCTGTTCGTTGCAATATATGGCAAAAGGGCCATAAAACTTTTTGAATGATTCGCCTGCGGCACAAGTAATGCTTGGGCCATTGTAATGGTCGCCATTTAAATAGCAGTGGATAATATCCGCGCCATTAACCAGGTCGTGATACATAGGGCCCTCATTTAAAAATTCAAGGCTGGGGTAGGCTACAAAAATACCCCGTTGATTTATATCACTGGCATTACCTACAACCGGATGCTCATAAAGGGCGGTGCTATATTCATACTTACTATCAAATAATCCTTTTCTAACTCCGGTATTTAATTTTACAATTTCCTGTATTGCGGTTGGAGATGCATGTGCCAGGTCATAAGGTGATGGCAGTACAAAATCCCGAACACCATCGCCATGGTAAGTGTGCTCGCACAACCAGTTATTTGTATTGTTCGGTTCATTATTCATCCACCAGATCACCCTATATTCACCAATGCTAAAAGCCGGATAGTTGCTTTTATGTTCCATGGTATTGTAAACATATAAGGCAAAGTCGCCGGTTTTTAGTACATAATGCGCGTCAACGTCAATTGGTGTGCCTGAGCCCGAATATGTGCTTTTAAAACTAAGATCTACTAAATTAGGATCTTGATGCTTTATTGTATATACACAATTTCCGGGAGCGCCAAAACCATTGCTGCCGTTCCAGCTATAATAAGCCCCGCTGTGGTTAATATCGGCACCATTACATGGGATATACCACGTAATAATGGTAATTTAGTTTGGGAAATAGGCGTACCGAACAGAAGTTCTAAAGAATTTAAATTTGG
>JANXTT010000028.1 GCA_025352225.1 Mucilaginibacter sp.
TTCCCCCATTGACTGCTCCCGTTGATTTAGACTTTTAGTGGCCTTCTGTTCCGGTTGTAGTAGGTCTTCCTGTTTTATCTTTTTCCATTTGATGGTCGTATAAATCCACTGTTTTATATTGCGGATTAGCAACCATGAAATGTTTTTTTTTCTATCGTCGCCGCCTAAGTTATTTGCTAGGCGTTACCTTTTTCTGAAAGTTTAACTTTCCTAAAGCCGGTTCCTCAAATGCATCGCATAGCTTCAAATAGATTTCCATCTTATCCATATCTTCCTGATGTACGGTCGCACTAAATTCATAGGCACGTAACAGCATCCTGATGTACGCAGCCGATTCTCCCTGTTTGGTCAATTTTTTTAAAGCGCCCATATAATCTTCCCGGTAAACGGTAGGGATGATAATTTTGGATAATCCTTTTGACGTTAGTTCGGCATTCATCATCACCCTGGCTATTCTTCCGTTACCGTCTAAAAACGGGTGAACTTCACTTATCAGGAACATGACATAGGCGGCTTTAGCAAATGAATTTCTGAGGATAGAATACAACTCAAATCCTTTTTTAAGCGTTCCATGAACGAGTTGCCAATCTACAAATTCCGTACTTCCAGCCCTGTTATTTTTATCTTTAAAATGACCTGGATTTTTTGAAGGACGGGCACTTAACAAGATAGCGTGCCTATGCCGGAGGATACTTAATAACTGCTCCGCCGTATCAGGGCAACGGCTCATTTCTTTCCTGTTGGATACGATCTGGTATGTTCCTAATACATCATGTGAATCTTCATCTCGTGATGGCATGGGCGTAGCGGTTAAAACAATTTCTTTAGCTTCTTCAATTTCAAAAATGGTGCCTTCTATATAATTAGAAAAGTAGCTTTCATAAAAGGCAAAGTTTTGATAAGCGTGGATCGTCGTGTTTTGATCTTGATAAGCGGGATATTCGTTTGCCGCAAGTTGTTCATAAAGATGGTTGAATAAATCTATCCTGGACGGATCATAGGGAAAACCAGAGAGCCTTGCTTTGGTTAGCGGCGATGATAATATTTTGTTACTGTTACTTGAAAGTAAAGCAGCGATGAGTTTGTTCAATCGCTCAAACTCTTTTTTCATATCAAGTTCGTCCGCAACAAGCCTTGCCTGATCGCGCAAGCGATTTAATTCTTGTTCGCCCCTGATACGGACAATAGCATCCAATTTTTCTTCTATAGCTTCTTTAGATAGCACCTTTGAACTATTCTCTTTTTGCGTGGAAGATTGCATGTTTTCCAGATATGCCCTTGCTTCCTGGGAAACATATAAGTCTTTAAAAAATGAAACATCACCATTAACAGGCCCTTTGCCTTTTAACGACCGGATCGTTATACCGGGCAACACCATATTTTTGGTGTATTTATAGGTGATGAAAATTTCGCCCGATAGAGAGGGCTTAAATTCCAATGCACTGCGGTGGCTTAATAATGCACCCGGATATTGATGGGCAAGTATTTTATACCAGTTTCTTTTGACCAGCACTTCGGGCTGTTCTGTCAGATTAGAAGTATAAATGCGTGGTGCTATCTTTTTAATCTTACCGGCTTTTTCCAACCTGCTAATTTGTTGGGAAAGCGCCTTATCAGAACTTCCGAATAGGATCTCGTCTATGGTTGATTGTAGATTTTTTTCTATTAGTTGTTTTGACATACGCTAATTTGTAGATTTTTTTCTATTAAAACAAGATTTATGTAGAAAAAAATAGAATCTATTATGTCTATTGATCTACTAAACGGGGGACATCAAGTAATGTTCGCCACTTATTCGTTTCGGGAACAATTATTTGTGCAGGAACTTCATCATCCCATATTTTGAGATTTTTGGACAGGAATTTATAAAGTTTCTTCATTCCAACATTGTTAGTACTAAAGAAATGCTCTTAAGCGCTAATTTCAAGTTTATATCCTTTGCTGCGTATAACAACAATATTAATATTCGGATCAAGTTCCAATTTTTTTCTAAGTTTTGATATGAACATATCCAGGCTGCGCCCCACAATAACACCTTCATCTTCCCATATCTCTTTTTGCAGGCGGCTTCTCTCTATAGTCTCGTTAGGAGATAACGCGAAAATGCGCAGCACGCGGGTTTCTGTTCCGGTCAGGTCTATCGTTTTCCCGTTGAGTATGAGTTTACGATTCTTCACGTCGAATAATACCGTGCCCAAAGTGACCGTACCGCTATTCCCATCATCCGGTAAGTTATTCGGCGACTTGCCTGATCTCAAAAAAAGAAAACCAACAAATGCTAAAAAGGGCAGGCTGCCTAAAAGATATCCGGTTTTTGCTGTAATTACCCCCGATGGTTTAAATTTAATGTTGATATTGTAGCATGCTTTGGGTTGCACCCTTCCCCTACAAGCTACAATATCATCTTTTTTATTGTTAGATATAGCATATCCATAGGCTACACTGGAGTTGCCACAGTTCAGAACGTTAACTACATAATCACGGGCCAGCGGGTCTTTGGCTAACAAACGCCGGGTAGTATTCACCAGGGAGTCCGGTTGAAAAGTAAGCTCATTCTCGAACGTGATCTGGTATTCATTTTCCGCGATCTTTTTTACCGGCAGCACCCTTGATTTACTGTCGCCCGACTGTGTGAGTAGTTCATCTCCTATCCTGCGAAGCAAAACTTCCCTTCTTGCAGCATCAAAATCGTTATTATTCTCCATACTGAAAGCCACGCAGATCATAGAGCCAAACAAGAGGAGCAACAGTCCGCACAGGTACTTACGTTTCCCGGACAGGAGATTTTGGCTAACAAGCATAATGTCAATATTTTATTTACAAAGTTTACATTTTTATTTACAATCCCGATTCTTCAGACGGAAATATATCAAAGTAATTTCGTCGAATCAATTTTAAAAGGATATGAAAAATAAAAAAATGAAAAGATTATTTGTGTTTGTTCCGGCCATCCTCATGGGATTATTTCTACTCAATTCTTTTGTACTAAAAGGAAACGAAGCAAAAATGAAACTAATAAAAGAGAGCAAATCATTTTTTGGGGTGAAGCTTGCCGGTAAGCGAGCGACAGACCCATTCGCGCAAGACTCAACATTTAACCCAAACAGCAATAAGTCGGCGCTTGTAAAAACTATATTAAAATCTACCGATGGCGGCCAAACCTGGCGGGACATCAGCAAAACGCCACCTGAAATTGAGTTGCCTGCATCTCAGAGTAATATCGTGAAGGCCGAAGGGGTTCTGATTGCGACAGGCCAAAAGGGTATCAAGAGATCGACAGATAATGGTAAGCATTGGGAATGGGTAATCGCCGAGGGCGGCGTGGGTATAGCTGTTGAACGCATAAACGGGGGATTTGCTGCCATATCCTATAACACAGCAACCAGATCCAGAAGAATACGCATTTCATTGGATAAAGGAAAAACCTGGCAAGCAATTGACGAGGGACTTCGGCCTTCTTCGTTCATTTCATCTATCAAACAAATAGGCCAGTATTTAATATGTGGTCATTCGGACGGCATATTCCGTTCATCTAACATGGGTAAAACGTGGAAGAGGATTCTTTGCGGTGTTAATAACAATGATAATAACAAAGAATTTAAATTTTCACAAACATGGAATAGTCCTCCCAGTGAACCTAAAAAGGTATTTAGGTTATATGTTTCCGATAATATACTGTATGCCGTAGTGGTGCCTGCCGGGTGCTGAAAATAACACTATTGACGGTGATATCAGCGTAAACTGTGGAGCTGGTATTTGTTAAAAATGATTTTTATATAAATAAAAAACGATGAAATACGCGCTGGTTTATATGTTGTTCCTGATGTTAGCTTCCTGCATTTCCTGTGGACAAAACCAAACAGACCTCCCAAAAGAAAAAATCAAGTCTGAAACCAAAGACATATCTACTTCCGGATGGATTGACACGAAGTATGAGTATACTGATTCTATCGGTAAGAGCCTGATAATACAAAATAGCCTACCAAAAGGTGGACAAAAATACACTGACCCTGATGGCGAGGTATATAATTATGTTATATTTTTCACTCGACTAATCAATGAAACCGATAATCCTCTGGAATTGAAGATTGACTTTCCTGTAGATTCATTTGAGGTGCCGTCTTTACCTGGTAAATACTTTAAAATATTGGTTCCTCCCGACACAATGACACTTGATAAATTACCCTTGTATACGTATGGTCTGACAGATTTAGAATCTTTTTTAGATAATAGTATTCATAAACAGTCTTCGTCGAAAAGAACGATTAATCCAAAAGAATCGAGTGGCTTTTATGTTGTAATGCTCTGTTTGATTGAAGGAGCACATGGTACCATGCGAACAGGACTTAGCCTAAAAGGGCAAAATCTTTTTTATAGAATAAAAATTGATGGATCAAAAAGTAACACTAAATCAATCGATAAAGAAATTAATTGTGGAAGTATTAATTTGAAAAATTTGATGTTACGGAAATAAAAAGCCAGCGCACAGTCAATGTGTATAATATATAGGGGGACGTGGTAAATCCAAGGTCTTTTGGTCACTAATAACATGTATAGCTAATAATTAAATTAACTGATTTGAAAAACTTTAATGCCGGGTTAATAGTGATGTGCAATGGTTCGACCTTATCAGACTTTGATTATCCTTAATTAATGTGCCTCAGACTTACTTAAGACAGCAATTCGCTTTAAATCTTCAATGAAATGGTTCGAGAATAGTTCCACTTTGGCTACAAAAATCTCGCAAGCTCGGTGCTCTCATATGCATTTGTAAGTAAAGAAACAGGCCAAATTTGACCTGTTCCTTTTTCAAATTAAACTTTCAGTTTAGCTTTTCGCGACTGCTTTTTTTTTAGCAATTCCTCCTTTGGCTGCTCCCGTTGTTGTAAACTTTTAGTTGCCTTCTGTTCCGGTTGCAATATTTCTTCCCTTTTGATCTTTTTCATTTGATGGTCGTACAAATCCACTGTTTTATATTGAGGATTGGCGGCCATAAAATACTTTTGCTCGGAGCCATCACGGTTAACGGTAACCTGTTGGGCATTACCTTTTCTGAGGGAACGCATCAACTCCTCTTTGCTTTTGGGGTCGTCCAATTCTTTTATTCCCTTTCCGGCAATCACCTTATCTATGTCAAAGCCATAATTTTCATGGTAGTGTTTAATTTTTTTATTGCCGTTATCGGTAAGGTTCTTATCATCAAGCTGTAACCAAGCCTGATATTTATGCCCTTCCAAGTTGTACAGTTGTTTGTGAACCGCCCTGCCTTCCATTAAGTTAAAGGCTTCTTTAGCGGTGATACCGCTACCTTTATTGATAAAAAACGATTGGTTCACATCTTTGGCCGGATCATCCTTGTGGCTGATCGTTGCATCGTATTTATTAAAGAAATACATATCTTTATTATCGCCAGCCTTGAAATGAAGCGTATAATCAATGGTTTTCTGGTTAAACTCATGTTGCATACCCAACTTAAATTCAGGTGTTTTCGCTTCCATTTCTTTGTCTAATTCGGTATTTAATTTGTCGCCAAACCCCAGGTTCAGCAAGCTTTTTTTCAAAAATTCAGAATTTTGCTCGTTCATGATTGCTTTGTTTTAAATTAATAATTACTGTTAATTGATTAGTTTGCAGCAAGGATAAACGATGCTGCTGGTGTAGCCGGATTGATCGTTTCCAGATCGTCCAGGTCTTTTTGTTTGATTTGAAGATAGAGGTGCCTATTACCGTTCCGCTCGTATAGTTCAATATTCAATGCCTGATCTTCCGAAAGGGAGAAACGATGGAAACCAAATACTTTAGCGATCTCCTTACTTTTTAATATCGTGGTATGTTTATTCAGGTTTGAATATATGGGGACTATTTCCTGCTCATGGGTTGCCATACGGGCAACCGTCTTTAAATCCCTGATATAAAAACGGATAAAATCGACATCATAAGGCAGGTTGGACCGGTTGCGAATATCCAGCCTGAAAAATACCTTGTTATTGGCAAGCGATAATTTGTTTACCCAGGCTTTAACGCCTCCTGTTTTTTTACGGTCAACCACATCCGAGCGTTTGCCGGATGCAAGCAGGCTACCAATGGCCGAATAGTTGGTTACCGGGGATCTGATAACGGTAATATCGGCCCTGCCGCCTCCAACTTCAATTCTCCTTCCAGCCCGGCCATAAGAATACTGCACTGGTATATGATAAACCTGGTTAGTATTTTGATTCTGGATATTCAGCTTGACCGATTTGAAATCAGGATTGATTGCCTTTAGCGTTATTAACCCGTTTTGAATCTGCCTGACTTCAAAATCAGGTGGTGTTTTCCCAACGACTTTAACCGATGATTTGAAATACAAGGCCGTTGTTTTATCCCTGCTAATATATGCGGTGTCTTGCGCAAAGGAAACTGTCCCTATGGCGGTGAGAAATATGATGATGATTAATGTTTTCATGATAATCTTTTTAATTGTCTCTTTCGTTGCTATCCTTTAGCAACACCTCGTAACCTGCCTTTATTTTAACTTTGATCTGCTTTACTTTATGGCCAAAAAGCCCTTTAGCGGCTTCAATGCCTACCCCGGCAGCTTGTGTGCCCACAGACTGATCCATTGACATTAACTGTACGGATTGGACAGCATCGCCCACACCGTTCTTAGCGGCATCCCTGCCAATAGAACCCGGTACATATAAGCCCTCCATGCCGTCCAGATCATATACCGAAAGTGCCACCGGGAGTATGTTATTCAGGTAGCGGATGCTTGCGATCTTAATGATTAACCGTTCATTATTCAATCCACAAGTACCATATACAAAGCTGCCTTTGGGGATCATCCGGCCATTAACATAAATACCGTCAACCAAACGCAATTTGACAACCGCGCCACTTACCAGTGTCTGATCTTCATGTACCACTGCCTGAATCGTATTGCCTGGTGCCTGCCCTGTATTTGCGGTATGTCGTTTTTTGCCTTTGCCACCGCCGTCATAAGAAGCATAGCTGACCGATGGCTGATCATTTTGTACACCGTTATCATCTTCGTCATCCTCTTTAGCGGCCATTACCGGATATGCCCGTTGACGGTTCTTTAGGGATTGGCTACGTATGCGGCTATTTTCATTCCCCGGATTTTGAATATCATTGATCTGCTGCAACATTTGACTGAGCTGCCGCATTTCCGGGTCATTGCCGCCGCCGTTCATTGTTTTCATCATCATTTCCAACCTTTTTACATCCGGCCCCGATTGCTGGACCTGTGTTCCACCGCCTGAATATTGCGGTGCCTCCGGCTGGCTGATCTGGCGGTTGATCTGCGAAAGTTTGGCTTGAATTTTCAACTCGTTGGCATCCGCCATATTTTGTGGTTCGCCGGGGTTGATCGTATTACCTTTGCCCATAGAATCTAAAGGTTTGGCTTTGGCGGCATCAAACCCCATTGAGCGAACGAAGTTTTGATTAACCCCGCTATTTTCCGATCCTGCTGAATCCCTTTTGGCATCTTGATAGATACCCATCTTATTTTCAGCTTTCTCGTCTTTAAACTGTGCCTGGGGCAGGGAGGTATTGAGGCCTTTAGTGGTTGAAGTGTCAAACTGGCCATTTACCTGTTTACCACCTCCTAAAGCCCAAAATCCCATTGTTAAGAATGGCAGGATCAATAAAGGAACAATCATTAAAAATTTGCGTTCTTTTAAAAACTCCTGCGAGTGTTGCGGCGTTTGACCGCTTACCTGTTGTGTTTCCATGATCTACTTTTTTATGGTTAAAGAATCTATTAATTGATGTTTACTAAAATTTGGCTTTGGTATTTCGGAAGCCATGCCGATATGAGCGGAGGTATAATTGCCCTGCGACCAAAGCGGTATGCTATAAAATGAGCTGAATACACCAGTTATTAAAAACCCGGCTACCAATAATCCTGATAAAATCAGTATCCATTTCTTTTGCTTAACCGAATAGGTGTTAAACCAGGCATTCAAGTAATGGGCTATGCGGAACTGTACTTTAATAAGCCTGTTCGCCAATACTGCCGCTAACCGGTCATTGACTTTATTACTGGCCTCCTTTGATCTGCTATTTTTAAATAAGTTCATCGTTTTAGTGTTGAATAGTGGTATCCCTGTTGGCTAATGTTTCCCAATGCAAAATCAAAAAGCCATGAGGGTTATTATCGGAACGGGTAACGTTGCGCAGGTATCCCTGTGTAATTAAGCTCCTGTTTACCGTCGAGGTTGAGCGGATCAGCTTTTGCGTAGCAAAGCATTTGAAATAATAAGGATACTGGTTCATATCCAGTTGAATGCTATCTACAGTTATCTCCTGGCTGATATTGCCGGAAATCAGGTTATTGTAATAACTTTTTTCCTTCAAGTCATTGTATTGATTTTTAGCACTTTCATCGGCGAGATATAAGGCTTTGCTGATATTGGCATCAATAACTTTTTCATCCGGGTCAAGCGTAAAGAAATAGTGATGGAACATCCTGATATGATCCCGCGCTTCTACGGGGATATTATCCTTGCGGTCTGCCGCAAAAGCCTCTAATGCTTTCCCGTTGGCTAATATGTAAATGTGCCTTCCCGCAAGATCTGCTGCTTGAAAACTTTTAAACAGGGCGAAGCCTGAAATTAAGGTACATGCTCCTATGAGCAAATAACTGAACAGCTTAATATGCTTAAAGGCTGTTTCGATATTTTTGAGGTGTGCGAACATAAGAATGAGATTAAAAGATGAGTTAATTAAGATTTCTGTGGGTTAATTTTTGATGCTTGATAGCTATTTGCCGACTGTCCTTTATCCTGAAAGTAGGGCTTTGAAACAGCACTTTGAGCCACGCTTTGGCTGGTATTTTCCCTTTGATTTCCAAAAGCATCGGCAGCCATACCGGCACCCCCACTTGCCGCGCCAACAACGGAATGACTGGTGCTGCTTACGATACTGTTTACCTTTTGCAATAATCCATTACCTCCACCTGCGTTTACTACATAATTGGCGACACTTGGTACGGTGAAATAACCGATGATACCAATAATTAAAAAAATAAGGTAGGCTGTATCTGTTGCACTAAAGAAAGTATCACCAGCATTTTGAACCTGTGAAATATCCAGTTTGAGCATATTTTCCTGCACCTTGCCAATGATGGCACCGAAAATATTAGCTATTGGCAGCCACAGAAAAACGTTGATATATTTTGCCAGCCATACCGTGAGTGTATGCTGAAAACCATCGAAAACAGCCAGTCCAAACACAATAGGCCCTAAAATGGCGAGGATTATCAAATAAAACGTTCGTATGGTATTTATACATAAAGCGGCAGCTTCATAGAGCACCTGCAGAACTTCCGACATCCATTGTTTAACTGTATTACGAAAGTTGTAAGAGGCCTTTGACATGGCAAACTTCATATCATTTCCGACACTGGCCAGCATACCCTCACCACTTCCATTCTTATCATCGGGATGGGTATATTTATACCACTTGTCGCGGTCACCATCCCCATTGTCGCCCACATACATTTGCCACGTATCCGTCTTTTCAACTGCATCTTCTTTTGCTTTCAGTAAGGCAGCGATAGCATTATCTGAATTTTGTACCATGCCACCTGTCGCGCTAACGGTCGGTTGCATAATGCCATTGATAACGGCGATCACCGTTGGAAATAAAAGAATGGCCAACCCCAGGGCAAAGGGGCGCATTAAAGGATAAAAATCTATGGGTTCGGCACATGCAAGCTGTCGCCAAACACGGCTACCTATATACCATAATGCACCAAAACCTGCTATTGCCCGGCCTACACCGATCAACTGGCTGCACATTGGCAGCATATCATTATATACGCCGTTTAGTGTTCCTTGCAAGCCCTGAATATCAGTCGCAAGTCCTTCTGCTTTGGAAAATGAAGGAAAAGCAATCCCCGTTACCGCAATTATTGCGGTTAAATAAATCGTCTTTTTCATAAAATTCGGATTAGTTATTTATACCATAAAGCTGTTTGAGCGTTCGTGTATCGCCTATTTCTTTACTTCGCTGAATACTAAGTATGGCTCCTTGCCGGTTAAAGTGCCGTAGAAATTGAAGCTTATCTGAACTGTTGCCATATATGCGGTCAATCGCCCTCATTCGTTCGTCATCGGACATACGCAATTTGCCCGCTGTCAGTACATTGGTTAACTCATCGAGATTTTCTAAACTTTGAGTTACCAACTGTGTGTAAACATTACTCATGTAACTTAATTCACTCGCGCTGAACGTTCCGCTTTGACTGAACTGCTTATAAGAACTTTTATACTCGCTGATCAAGCTGGCCTGTTGGGTAATGATCTCTGCTATCCTACCATAATTTCTAACCGCGGGACTGATTGATAACAAACCGTTGAGGTAAACGCTATGCAGATCAAAGTTGCCTTTAGATAATTGTGATATGCTGCCATAACCTTGCGTATAGATTTGATAGCCGGTTTTCATATCGGTCAATATTCCTTTTAATTGGGTCAGCTTTTCTATATCCAAAATCAACTGCTGCATTTCCTGCACCTGGGCCTGGCTCTTTTTTGCTAAACCAAGACAGGTAAAAAGTACCAGCGTAATAATGATATGTTTTAAATGCTTTTTCATATTGCTCTTATTGAATGCCGTAAATCTTCTTCTCCGCTATTGCATTGTTGTTTTCCTGTAACCGTTGGAAAGTATACACTTTAACCTGATCTGCAAATGACGAAGCAAAGCGGTAATTATCCTGCATGGCTTTATGAATCATCCCGATATGTTTTAATCGTTCCTCATCACTCATTTGAAGTTTGTTATCTGTCACAACGTTCTGTAATTCGGTTATTTGCTCATTGCAGTCATTAAACAAAGCTGATTTTACCTGCGCGATGTACTTTTTTTCATTATCGTTTAGATTGGCTGTTTTATCCAGGTTACCCATACGGGTAAGTATATCCTTCTGCCATTGCATAATATCACTTACCTGTTTGTTATTTTTTACCACCGGGCTAACGTTTTTTAGATTATTATAATAGGTGGTATGTAAACCGTTTTCTGAATTGAGTGAACCATTAATAGAGCCTAAACCATTATGAGCAATATTGTTGCCCTGTTTGTAATAGGCAGCATAGACTTGCAAAGCAGCGATTTGCTGTAATAGATACTTTTTCTGCGTTTTCTTCTGATCAAACCATTCTGCAAATGTTTGGGCCTTAACCTTTGTAATAAAGGTCGATGCCGTTACGGTCATAATTGCAAAGGCAAGTAATTTTTTACATTTCCGGCGGATCTCATCTGCCTGAATTTTCACGCGATTAATTGATTCCATAAAGCTTTTTAATTGATTGCGTATCGTTTAAATCCTTACTGCGTTGCAAGCTCAATTGAATACCTTGATTATTGAATTGATGCAGATCATTGTAATTCTCATCAAGGTGATCGCTCGCATGGTTAATTAATTCCAAACGCTGTTCATCTGTCATTTGCGTTTTGGTAGGGCTAACCACAAGCATAATCTCATCTAAATTTTTGACACTGGCATCTAAAATCCCTGAATAAACCTGCTGCATATAACTTAGTTCTTGCGGGTTAAAATGACTATCCTGCCGGAACAAATTCCAGGCTTGTTTATATTCACTGACCAAGGCTGCTTGCTTCAAGGTTATATCCTTAATTCGCTGGTAGTTTGCAATGGCTGATTTTATCTTCCATAATTCTGTATAGTAGCTGCTATACAATTGCTTTTGCTGTTCTGTCCAGCCAGAAATTTCGGAAAGTTTGGTTTTTGACATCTGATTTTCAATAACCTTTTGCGTATTTTGAAGCCATATAGTTTTGTTCTGCATACGCTGTACTTTCAGGTCAATCGCTTTAATCACTTTGGTAACCGTTAGCTTAATTACTTCGCCTATTACAAATTGAGCATTGGCTTTATTTACGGACGAAAACAAAAGCATTACTACAAGTCCTATGCTTGCCTTTACCTTTAAATTTTTCATAAAGACCTCCCTTATCATCCGCTTTGTATGCGAATAATTGCTTTTTTTATTTGATAATCAATCTGTTATTTGATCTTATGATATTCCATATCTCCGATAAGTACGACTGGCTTATTAGAAATAAATTGTATTTGCCGACCTAATCCTGTTTCCTCTAAAATCATCTTCTCATCGTTCCAAGTAGCCTTCCACTGCTTTATTTTAAATTCTTTCGGTTGGATGATACCGTTTCTAATTTTTTGGAAGCCGGCTCTATATTCAATATTGTAAATTTTATCGGGCAAACTATAGACTGAAATTAACAAAGTATCTGTAGCTGAACTATACTCATTTTTAAATTGAGTTACATAAGTCCCTGTTAATTCCTGACTTTTATTTCCGCAAGACCCTAAGATCGAAGCGAGAAATACTATAATGGATAATTGAATAAGTTTCATTTTATTTTTCATTTAAGTTTATGCTGCTTGTTCTAATTCTTCCCTGACAATCGCGGCTATGCCCAATTGCATACTACCGTACTTCTTTGCATAGGCATGTACTTTAGCCTTTTCCGATGATTCCGTAGTATAAGTCCAGTATTCCTCCCGGCTTACCTCAGTACGGTAAACTTTAGATAATTGGCCATTTAGGCTAATAAATACCTCTTTATATTGTAGTTTCTCATCGTTGTTCCTGTTCATACTCATTATTAAGGCTGTTTCCTTATCCGTGATACCTAATAGCTGTTGAACTTTAGGAAAGTCATTTTGATATTTACGCTGGTCAAGCAATATTTTACAGTCGCTATTATTGATAATGGCTTGCTTAACTACCGGGGAGCTTATAATATCTTCAATATCCTGGGTCACCACAATGGCTTCACCAAAATATTTTCGGACTGTTTTAAACAGGTATTTAATGTATTCTGCCATACCTTCCCTTGCAATCGCTTTCCAGGCTTCTTCAATTAATATTATTTTTCGGGTCTCCTTACTGAGTTTCCGCATTTTAGAAACAAATGTTTCCATAATAATTAGCGTAACAACCGGAAACAAAATTGGATGATCTTTAATATTATCTAATTCAAATACAATAAATCGTTTTTGTAGTAAATCAAGGTTCTCTTTTGCATTTAACAGGTAGGCATATTCACCGCCCTTATAGTACGGTTTTAATACAAACAGCATGTTGTCAATATCAAAACGAATATCTTTCACTTTAGATTGCTTCATTGTTTCATAAAACTCATTTGATAAAAAATCATAGAAACTGTCGAAGCAAGGGAATATGTCCGTTTCGACTTTTAGCTTTTCATAATAATGATACAAAGCATCAGATATGGCTACATATTCAGCCCTTTGTACCCCCTCGTCCTCTTTCTTCCATAAAGCAAGGATCATGGCTTTTATACTTTCTCTTTTTTCTGTATCCAGTTTGTCGCCTTCTGGAACATAAAATGGATTAAAGCTAATCGGCTTATCCTCGGTATAGGTAAAGTAATAGCCCCCCACAAATTCACATAAACCCTGATAGCTATGTCCAACATCTACGATAACAACATGGGAGCCTTGTTCAAAATAGCTGCGTAGCATGTGGTTGGTAAAAAATGATTTACCGCTACCGGAAGGACCTAAAATAAACTTATTGCGGTTGGTAGTTATCCCTTTGGTCATCGGGGCATCGCTAATATCAACATGAACTGGTTTACCTGATAAGCGGTCGCCCAGGCGAATACCGCAAGGACTAATGCTGGATTGATAATTAGTTTCGAGATTAAGGAAACAGGTAGCCTGCTCAACAAAGGTATCAAAGGTATCGTTCATCGGGAAACTTGCTTCATTACCCGGTAATCCCGCCCACCAGATCTGCGCCGCTCCATCTGTTTCCTGTTTCGGCTGCGCATCCATTTGAGCCAGCGAAGAACTCACCCTATTTTTAAGGTCTTTCAAATTTGCGGGGTTATCCGTCCACGCTAAAATATTAAAGTGTGCTTTAACAGGTAACCGTTGCTGACTGATTGCTTCATTCAAAAAATCGTGCGTAGCATCCCTTCCAATCGCATTTTCCCGCGAATAGGCTGACAGGGATTGAAGCCGAAGTTTTTTAGATTCCAGTTTTTTTAGGGTTTGCTGACTATCGCCAATAAAGATATATTGGTTATACAAGTGATTGCATCTTAAAAGTGTGCCAATAGGTGTTGCAAAGCCGGTGCTGAATTTCGTTTTATCAGTACTGTACTTATCATAGGTTATTCTTGGGCCGCAAAGCGCCGGCAAGTCTTCCGCATCACTGAGCGTATAAAGCTGGCAATGATTATCGCCGATCCTGATCTCGTCCTCGATATGAATATCCTTTAAAACCGGGGATTGATCTTTATTCAACAGGAAACAATATTGCTCTAAAATTCCGGGCACCTTCATCGTTCCGACAAGTTCGTCATCATTTAACCTGGTTAAGGATATTAACCCACTATCTTCTAAAACTCTTATGAATTGACCCGCGCTGTCTTCAAAATCCCTAAACAACTCCTCACAAGTGGTTTGAACTGGAACAATGCGTTTACGCATCAGCAAACTCACCCCGCTTGAATACCGCTTAAATTTATCCGGCTTTTTAGTCAAATAAATATTACAGTGATGATGTAAAAAGGCCCTTTCATTAAAATACCGCTCACTCGAATGAGCTAAAAATGTTTTAACATTTTCCTGGTTATCCTGTGTAAAGACGGCTTCATACTGGTCATTTATAAACCAATCCTGTTTATGAAAAATGCTGTTTTTAGGAAGCAGTTTCAGGGCTTTGATCAATACCTCGTGGAAAGCATGGTACTCATCATTAGATAATGTAAATATCTCCGGCAGATTGACTTTATAACCAATTGTCAAATCGCCTTGCGCTGAGACCATACATTGATGCTCAACTTTATAAATGGGGAATACTTGTTCCGCTTTGCTATGTGATGCCATGATTATTGTTTTAATCGTAAAAAAATCCTCCGGGAGCTGAATTTCAAATGGTTGGGCAGATAATGTTTGGCTGCTTTCTTCATCAGGCCATGCTCTCCGTATTTATGGCTTAATCTGAATACCTGGTAAAATAAGGCGCTCCCTAATCCGGCAACTATGATAATGCACCAATAAACTGGTACGCCTATCAGGTACATGATCGCAAACCCAATTAATAGTATAACCAGCCCTACGGCGAGATAAGCAATATATTGTGCTTTGAGCCCTTTAAACTCTATGGGTTTGTTAATACCCTTGTTGATCTGATACATTGACATAGTCTTTTATTTAGCCTATACTCCAAAAAAAGATTTTAAAACCGTCGCGACTACCACAAGGAAAATACAGCTACCAAACCAGCTTGATGCTACTTTGCCAGTATCATGCTCACCGTCATTCCATTTTTTGAAAACTTTTATAGCACCGACTAATCCCATGATCGCGCCGATGGCATACATTAAACTGGTGCCGGTTGAAAAATAACCTTTAACCTGCGTTGTGGCTTGGGTTATTCCCGCGTTACCATCCTGAGCGTAAAGTGACAGGCTAATCAGCAAAAAGGAGATTATTGCTATT
The DNA here is from genome assembly GCA_025352225.1 of Mucilaginibacter sp. GTDB lineage: Bacteria > Bacteroidota > Bacteroidia > Sphingobacteriales > Sphingobacteriaceae > Mucilaginibacter. The sequence continues at coordinate 15,536 of JANXTT010000028.1, forward strand.
ACCTGCTTGAAAAAGGCTACCGTTCTAAAACGGAGGTTTGTTTTTTGAGATTCCATAATGATTAATTTAAAATGGGTTATAAATTTATTAAGCGTTATGCCCAGCTAACTTGCAAATCCGTCAAGGCAATAGGAAACATTAGTTTTTCTTTTGATAATTCCACAACACGGTTTAGCGTTACTGGCAAATCAATTTCATCTTTATATCTTTTATAAGACCCAACCAATATCCGAAGCAGGGTTATAAACTCAGGCTTGTTATCAATCTCTTTAAAAGCTTCTATTAAATTACCGGCCTCAACCGCTAATTCCTGCGATGGGGTAATGTCCGCCGCGCTGGTTAAACCTGCTGCCGGATGATCTTCTAATGGTTCGGAAAAAACCAAGTCCTGAGATTCGGTGATGGATACGCCACTATCTAACTTCGCATCGCCCATAACCTGATAAGACCCGGTTTGAACATTTGAGAATAGTGAAGTCGCATCTTGCTTGCGGTTAAACAAGCTGCTAATTTCTTTTTGGTAATAACGAAGTACTACATACCCGTAATAAATGAGGGATAGAATAATTATGGCTGCTAAATAGTGCTGCCAGGAAATTGAAGACAACATAGGATTTTAGTTTAAAAGTTGCCACTCCATGCGGTAACCTTGAAACAAAGGTGAGGGTGCCAACAATTTAAAATTCACACCTTGTACATGAGGTAGGTGTTTTTTATTGGGAATATTAGGGGGAATGTTTAAATCAAACTAAAAACAGGCTATAACATGGCAATTTGGTTTCAATTAAAGTGCATAGATTGTTGAATAGGTTCATCAAGAGCGAATTTTTCATCTATGCGCCTTAAAAGTGCGACTTTGAGTTTATCTAAAAAGCAAGTACGTTCTTTTTTCCTTCGGGTAATATCGGTGTATTTATGGTAATAGGCCCCGAGGTCGACTTGTAAAATATGCTGAAAGAAGGTGATCACTGATTTAATTTCAGCGTTCCCATTATTAAATACACCTAAAGCGACCAGAGCGTAGATCAGCTCTACCATATCGGTTTTATTAGAAGTCCATGTTAGGGGAAGTTCAAGAGCGGTCTCCTGTGAATGATTTGCGTTGTTATTGATATTCACCAGTTCGAGGTTGAGATAATCCTGGTATTTTTCATTAGCTATGATCTTTGATAACTTATAATCATGGCTGGTGGAATAAACTTCATCATCTTCAAAATCGTCCAATTCCACATGAGCATCAAATCCACCACGGGTAAAATAGACTTCATCCATTTGAGTTGACCCAGACCTATAATATTGATAAAATGATTGATTATGGTCAAAAAAACGTTTTAAATCAGTCAATTCAATGTTGATGTATTCTTTTAATATCTCATCTCCACCAAGCGGTTTTTGCATAATGAGATTATATACATTTATAAAATAAATGTACCGGTTATAAAACTGAGGTTTTACTTTTTTAAAGAAATGGATCTCATCCTCCGTATTTTCAAAGGAATAGCTGTGGATATAATTTTTAAGCTTGGCCATCGCTTTTTTGGAAAGCATAATTGAGGCTCTGTATCGCTCTGCTAATGTTTCCCCGTTGGAAGAAACTTCGTTTAATTGGTTTTCAAGTGCGCTATTTAACCGCTCCGCAAATTTTCTCATAGACTATGATATCAGGTGAAAGAAATATTATATGGAGTAAGTTCTTACGCTATAGGCTATGTTGTTTAATTCGCACTAATAAAATAAACGGACTATAATGGTGTAGTTGAAAAGTAATTAGCAGGGGTATTTCACATCATTCCTTTCAAAATGAAAAGTTTATCTAAAATCAGGCTGACAATCTATTCAGAATATCTAACAGCGATACGTTTAAGCCGTTAGCAATTTCACAAAGATAAATATAGGACGGATTGATATTTCCGGCCTCTAAACGTTGAATTGACTGCTGATCCTTACCAATTAAATGGGCAAGTTGTTTCTGTGTAAGACCTTTTTCTATTCGGATAACACGAATTTGTTCACCAATCTTCTTTAGTAATTCTTCCTTTTTCATAGGAAGTATAAAAGAATAGCAATCTAATTGAATATCGCACAACGGATACGTTGTATTGAAGTCCTATTTATAAATATTAAGCAAAATATTTGCTTAATTCAACAAAGTTGGCTCAAAACCGTTTCCACCAAAACTTTAATATCCTCTTTAATCTGGTGGTAGTTCATTAAGACCTCCGCCTGATCTACTTCTCTAACCGAAGGGATCGGCAGATAGGTTTCTTCTTCCTTTTTTATGGCATCGTGGTCATTTTGAATCGCACAATGAAAAGTTTTAAGGTCAATTTTGTTACCCGGGTCATCGGCAACCATGCCCACAAATTCGCCGGATGAAAGTCCTGATATTTTAGAAGCTGGTACGGCATAATCTAATTGTACAGATTTACTAACTGAGGTATCCGAACTATTGATAGAAATACTTTCCTTCTCCTGGTTGATCTTGCCAAATCGTTCTGACAATTGTTTTGCTGTGTCGCCTGTTACCTGACCAAATATCACGTTGCCTACAATGTTTAAGATCACTTCCGCCTGTTCACGCCCATAATCCTTTTTTAACTGGCTGTAATCCTGTACGGCCAAAGTAACTGCCACTTTATTTGATCTTGCGGTAGCGATGAGATTATCTATCCCGTTAAAATAAATTGTAGGAAACTCATCGAAAATCATACTGCACTTTTGCTGATTCTTACGATTGACCAGTTTATTGATCCTGTTGATATATAAAGATAATACAGCGCCATAAACCTGTGATTTTACCGGATTATTTGCCAGGCAAACTATTTTAGGCTCCTCGGGGTTATTAATGTCCAATGAAAAATCATTACCACTCAAAACGTAATATAATTGTGGGGATGACAATCGGGCCAAACTTATCTTCGCACTGGCCACCTGACCTTCCAACTGTTCGTAAGCTTCATTCTTCCATGCTGAAACAAAGGGATTTATCAACACCTCAATTTCAGGCTCTTGCAATAAAACCTCAAAAAGTTCCTGGTATTCTACCTGTGCCAGTTCAATAACATGCGGTAAGGTGCAATAGCGGCCACCCTCATACTTCTTCAAAAACCACATAATGGCGGTAATAAAATTGATCGGTGATTCTACGAAAAAGTCGCCTTGCTTCTTTATCCATTCCCGGTTAAGGCCCAGCATAATGGTACGACTGGAATCTATCGCATCTGTTATATCAAGCATGGTCTGCGGCTCCAAGGGATTAGCGCGGTGCATGATCTGTTCAAGGTTGATGATGTATTGTGATGGTTTTACTTTATACAGGTGCCCATATTTTAGCAGGGCATTGTAAACGATCTTGGAAAGGTCATCATACTTAAAATCATATACTAACATGGTAAAACCCTTTTGAATATGCTGTGTGATCACATGCCGTATCACAAAATATGACTTTCCCGATCCTGGGCTGCCGCCAATTAAAGTCCCCCTGAAAGGATTTATGATGTTGATCCAACTTTTGCGGCTTTTACCCTTTAAGTTATAGATAGCAGGTAGATTGATGGAGTATTCATTTTCAAGCAGCCTTTCTTCTTGTGGAAATGATTCGTTGTCCTTATTGAAAATATCTTTCCCCAATGTCAGCTTTAACATTCTAAAAAGCAGGCTTACACCTGAAAGCAACAGAATATACCCTAATGATGTTAAACCGATATAAAGGATGGCGATGGTATAAGCAGGGTATGCTAATGTCAATATTAGATTACTGATGAAGTATAACAGCAACCCGGTAACGCAATAGGTAATTATTGTTTTCGTCCTGATCTTTTCATCCTTTTTACCTTTACTACCCACTAACGAAACCAGTAACAGAAAAAGAGCAAAAATCTTCGCATACATCACCTTTCTAAAAATCAACATTTTAGAAAGCGGTAGTAGTACGTGATTTATTATGGGTTTTGTTAGCCCAAATTGCATAAATGCTGGATAGCAACTTAAATAGAAGTGGATCAGCAATACCCCTAAACTCAGTAGCCTGGTAAAATCAATGATTTTTCTTAGGGCCTGTTCATTTTCACCTGTTTGCATAATAATTGAATTATAGTGAGTGTCCTTTTCGTTTCTTTTTCCTTTTTGTTTGTTGTAGCCGTCCTAAAGCAGACATATCCTGATGCTCTTCCTGAAAGAGATTATCCAGTAATGTATTACCTGAATTAAAATCGACCTGGCTACTTGTAAGGTCTTTTATGGTACTGATATTATCGTTACCGCTACCAGTATCTTTATTTGCGGTAAACACTTGACTTTTGAGGTTATCCGTAATACCAAATCGGTCTATAAACGAGGCCGCGCTATAGGCCTTACCCAGATCACTGCCATTAAAAACAGATTTAGTTTGATGATCCACAAAAGTTACCCCATACAATCTGCCCTCCTCGTTTTGCCGGAATATTACCTGTATCCCTTTTTGATGAAGATCTTGTTGGAATTTTGCTTTATTAATGGGTTTAGACAATACGGCATCAATGGAGTTTTTTAATTGCTCCCGTAATGGTTTGCGTAATACTTCATTTAGCCTGAAACGATCTTCCAGTGTTTTTAAAGTAGGCTTCCCATAAATGCTGCTGGCCTTTATTGGTACGCCAAGCTTGTTGCCCTTTTCATCCATTACCCAATAAACAAGTCCGTTCTTTTCATACATCCTTGAATCTTTAGAGCCCCTGTCTGCGGTTACATTAAACTGGTTAAGTACTGCGTTTAATTCGGGTATGCTGGTGAATTTATAACTTTTCAATACCTCACTAACCACATTGGTTATGGCTCTTTTAGTTTCTGTTTTCCCATAGCTAACCTGTTTTAATGGTATCCTTTCCGGCAGCCTTAGCTCATTGGATTTGTTGCCGGCCTGTTGCAAACCATACTGAATTTCTATTGCTTTCCTTGCTGTTTCAGATTTGGTTTTACCCAACAGATGCAGGCTTATCCGTTCACCCGATGTTTGGATATTAGTAGTAACAATATGAACGTGCGGGTGCCCGGCATCGGAGTGTTGGTAGGCCAAATAAGGCTGATTGCCAAACCCAATCTGCTCCATATAATCATTAACGATCTGCTGAAGTATGTGTTTTTCAAGCTGCTCACCTATAGCAAAATTCAAAGAAATATGGACAGTATTGGTTTTGGTTCTTTCATTTCTTGACGCCAAATCTGTCAACCGTAACAGCTTGTCATTAAAATTCAGGTCCTCCAAATCCTTGAAATAGCCGCTCGCCACAATAAGCTGCGCTTTATCATTTCGCAATTTATTCTCATTGTAATTCAATGCGCCGATGAGGCTTTTTCCGCTTATAATTTTTGCGACCATATATCTGCATATTTGTTCATCCGGTCTTTTATTTGGAGGATGGACGGCTCCAGTTTGCTATTAATTACACCAAGCAAATTAACCCATAACCGGGTGTCGGCATGGCCGTGTGCGCTATTTATATTACGTACCGCCTGGTTCAAATTATTACCAATGGCATTGAGTTCTTTCCGTAACAAAATGAGCTCTTCCAATACCTCATCCATTGACTTATCGCGATAAGTTACGGTTATCGGTTTTTCGAGTAAAACGCTCCTGATATACTCACTTAATTTTCGGAACCGTGTCTTTTTAAATCTGTTATCCAGGATTGAAAATTCATTGGGCTTAAACCTGGTGGTAACCCTTTTCAGCCTGTTTACTTCTTCATTTTCCATCTTCTTAATCTTTAAAAATCCGACCTCGAAGGATTTTTCTATGTCACGGACTGACTTCGGAAGGGAGGGCAAGATTTCGTTTGTCAGACAAACGTACATCTTGCTGATTGCTGAAAGAGGCAATCTCCTCCTTTTTCAAAGTCCTCGATTGGATTTGTCAAACATCCACATTCAAATTGATTCGCTGCAATATGGCGATAGCCTTGATTTCCGCTTCATCCGCTGCCGATGGTCAAAAATCCAGTCAGCCGCACAGACTTTCCAATTCCGAATTGGCGTACCTGTTCCCGTTTGCCATTGCCGTAATTCCTGCTCCGCTAAGAACACATCTGCATATTCCGCCAAATCTTTTTGGTCAAAATAGATGTGTACCGCAAACCTGTCGGGGGGCACATTAACACCAAATCCGTCCACAGTTTGAACTCCGATTTTGAGGTTAGCTTGGGGGGCTTTTGGACGTTTTGGAATGACCCGTTTTGCCTTCCGCTTCATGCCATTTTCATCTGATCAATCAATGTCCCTGAGTGCATCAGGTTTTCGATCTCTTCCAGGTTATAGTACGTTACACCACCCAATTTCTTGAAAGGAATAACGCCTTTATCCCGTAGGTATTGAAGCTTGCTTTCCGACAGGCGGAGCATCTTTTTAATTTCAAAAGCCTTGAGCCATTGGTGGCCCGGATGCCCGGATTGTTCTTTTAGCAATTTCTTAATGTCGCCAATAAGTTGCTGTTTAAAATCAATCAAGTCCTGAACAGTTATCAACTGGTCCCTGTGAACTTTTGGAAAGTCGTTCTGAGTTTCATTGTAATTTGCCATAGCTTAAATTTTACAGTGGCAAATCTGGGAAAGGCTAAAATATATTTATCACACCTTATACATGAGGTAGGTGTTTTTATTTGCGGTACGCCATACCTCAATTCTAACTGTGCCCATTATGATGGATATTCTAATCAGGACTTCGAAAACCTGCTTGCTTTACTGATCAATAGTCATTCAATTATGACCTGCGTTGCGCATGTAATTATCTTCGTTAACTTACCTATATTTACCCTATTATCCTTTGCTTTAAAATAAATCAAACCGGCCTGGATAATATCACGGTTAATTTATATGAATATAGTCCAAATTGAAAATAGTATTAACGATCTTATTAAATCATTCGATGAAGCGACTTTTATTTATGATTTCCTTTTAGCTTATGATACTCCAAAGTCTATTATTAAACGATTAAAAGATGGCGGTTTAAATCTCTCGAAAAATGAGGGCGAGGTATTATGGAAAAAGAAGATCTTTTTTAAGGCTATTAAAGATATTGACCTGCACCTTGAGATAGTCAGGTTAAAATCGGAACCTGCTGTCATTTCTCACTCACCCAGGTTTATTATCGTAACAGACTATGACAAACTACTTGCGATAGACATCAAAAATCAAGATAGTTTGGAAATACCAATTCTTGAGTTGAACAGGCATTACGCCTTTTTTCGGCCTTTGGCAGGAATGGAAAAAGCGCTCTTTAAAGTCGAAAATCCTGCTGATGTTAAAGCAGCCGAAAAGATGGCGAAGCTGTATGATGAGATCAAGAAACATAATCCGACTACTACCGCCGATGAAGTTCACAGTTTAAATGTATTCTTGTCGCGGCTCCTGTTTTGCTTTTTTGCGGAGGATACTGAAATTTTCAGCAAAAGTATTTTTACCAACGCTATTAAATCCCATACCCAGCCGGATGGCAGTGATTTGAAAAATTACTTGGAAAGACTTTTCAAAATTTTAAATACTGATTATCCTTTTCGTAGTAATCTGCCGGAACATTTGAATGTTTTCCAGTATGTTAATGGCGGTTTATTTAGGGAAGATTATGCCATACCGAAATTTACCTATAAATCACGTAACGCGATAATTGAATGCGGTGAATTAAATTGGAAGGATATTAATCCGGATATATTCGGTTCGATGATCCAGGCGGTTGTTACGCCTGAACATCGCGGAGGCTTAGGTATGCACTATACTTCCGTTCCTAATATTATGAAAGTAATAGAGCCGTTGTTTTTAAATGAGCTTTATGAGGAATTTGAAAGCAACAAAAATCAACCGCAAAAACTCGATAATTTGTTATTGCGATTATCTAAGTTAAAAATATTTGACCCGGCCTGTGGTAGTGGCAATTTTTTAATTATTGCCTATAAAGAATTGCGTTTCTTAGAAATTAAAATTATTCAAAGGCTTGAACAATTACAACAAGCGGTAACGGGCTTTGAGGAAAAACAGTTGGCACTGATACCCAAAGCACAGCAAAGCCTTGCGGCTATGTATCAACGCAAGCTATTTTCAAATATACAGCTAACTCAATTCTACGGCATTGAATTGGATGATTTCGCACATGAAGTTGCTATGCTTTCCTTGTGGCTAGCGCAACACCAGATGAACATGAAATTTAAAGAGGAATTTGGGCAGAGCAACCCGACTTTACCTTTGAAAGATGGCGGAAACATTACACATGGAAATGCCACCCGGTTAAACTGGGAAATAAATTGTCCTAAAAAAGAGGGTGATGAAATATATATTTTAGGAAACCCGCCTTATTTAGGCTCAAAAAATTTAGACGATGGGCAGAGGGATGATATGGTTTTTGTATTTGGCAATCATGGCAAAGTTTTAGACTACATCGCTGCTTGGTTTTATTTAGCTGCGAAATTTTGCCTGGACTTCAATTGTAAATTTGCCTTCGTTACTACCAATTCCATTTGCCAAGGGGAACAAGTTGCAATTCTCTGGCCTATTGTTTTACAAAAATCCCTTGAAATATTTTTTGCTCATCAATCATTTAAATGGGAAAACAATGCAAAAAACAAAGCTGCTGTAACTGTAGCAGTTGTTGGAGTCCGCAACAAATCAACCAAATTTAAGCTAATATTTAATGAGTTGATCTTCAAACAAGTTGCAAACATCAATCCATATTTAATCGCTGGAGAAACAATTTATGTAAAAAGCAAAGCGCAACCATTTCTCCATTTCCCTGAAATGATTGGAGGAAATGTTGCCTATGATAGTGGTTACTTAATTTTTGAAGAATCAGAAGTAGACACGTTTCTTCAAAAAGAACCAAAATCAGACCATCTTTTTAAAAAATTGATTGGAGGCAAAGAATTATTAAATGACGGAATACGATATTGTTTGTGGATGAAAAACGTTTCCTTAGAAGACATTTCAGATTTACCTCATGTGTTAGAGCGGGTTGAATTCGTTAAAAGAGCAAGACTTAGCGCAAAAGATGAAGGCACCCACAGATTGGCCGAACGGTCTCATCAATTTAGAGATTTAAATAATCCAAGTCTTTATCTTGCGATTCCAAAGACTTCAAGTGAAAGAAGGGATTACATTCCAATCAAATACTTTGACGACAGTTTTATACCAGCCGATTCAATAAGATTAATACCAGATGCACAGCCGTATATATTTGCATTGTTGAGTTCCAGGATGCATATGGTATGGATGAAAACTGTGTCAGGCAGGTTGAAAACGGACTATCGATATTCGAAAAATCTGAGCTATAATACCTATCCTTTTCCACAAATTAATGAAAGTCAAAAACTTGAATTGGAAAAATATACATACAGAATCTTACAGGAGCGGGAAAATTACTCAGAAAAAACTTTGGCAGAATTATACGATCCTGATAAAATGCCTATTGAATTGAAGGATTTTCATTTACAATTAGATAATGCTGTCGAAAAATGTTACAGAAGTCGACCATTTGAAAATGATGAGGAACGACTAGAGTTCCTTTTTAAGCTTTATGAACAAATGATATTAAAAGACGAGGAAAGTGGGACTTTATTTGAATTAACGAAGAACCTAAAAAAATCAAATAAAAAATAGTATGCCAGATATAGTAAATGTTACTTATTCGCAGACCGGCCAAAGCTCAAAGATCAACAATTTGGGTATGCGTGAAATGCAAGAAAAGGCATACCAAGCTCGCGATGCACAATACCTTTTATTGAAAGCACCTCCGGCTTCTGGAAAATCTCGTGCGTTGATGTTTGTTGCATTGGATAAACTTGTTTATCAAAATATCAAAAAGGTTATCGTTGCCGTGCCTGAAAGGTCAATTGGCTCTTCTTTTCGTTCAACTAACTTAACTGAACATGGTTTTTATGCCAATTGGCAAATTAATGATGCCTATAATCTATGTACACCTGGAAGCGACGGCAGTAAAAGTAAAGTGCAAGCTTTTAAAAATTTTTTAGCAAATGAAGAAAAAGTTTTGATTTGCACCCATGCAACATTAAGGTTTGCTGTAGATGAATTGGAAGAATCGGCCTTTAACAATACTCTGTTAGCGATAGATGAATTTCACCACGTTTCAGCGGATGCTGATAGCAGGTTGGGGGAACATTTGCGTGCTATCATGCAAAAATCAACGGCCCATATAATTGCAATGACCGGTTCATACTTTAGAGGTGATAGCGTACCTGTTTTATTGCCGGAAGATGAATCAAAATTCACTAAAGTAACCTATAATTATTACGAACAGCTTAATGGTTATACTTATCTCAAATCTTTAGGAATAGGCTATCATTTTTATCAAGGTAGGTACACAACGGCAATTCTGGAAATTTTAGATACCGATAAAAAGACCATACTGCACATACCAAATGTCAACTCCGGTGAATCTACAAAGCAAAAAGATATAGAGGTTGGGTTTATTATAGATGCTATAGGGGAAATAACCCACCAGGACAGCGAAACCGGGGTTATTTACGTCAAACGTACCACTGATGGGAAAATAATTAAGGTTGCCGATTTGGTGAATGATAAAGCTAACGAGAGGGAAAAGATATCCACTTATTTGCGCAATATGACTGCTCTTGACGATATGGATCTCATTATCGCTTTGGGTATGGCCAAAGAAGGATTCGATTGGCCTTATTGCGAAAATGCTTTAACGGTTGGCTACCGGGGATCATTGACGGAAATTATCCAGATCATCGGCCGTTGCACCCGCGATAGTAGCAATAAAACGCATGCTCAATTCACCAACCTTATTGCAGAACCTGATGCGCAAAGGGAAGATGTGCAGCTTTCAGTAAATAATATGCTAAAAGCAATCACGGCATCCTTGTTAATGGAACAGGTTTTGGCCCCAAATTTCAAATTTAAAACCAAGCTTAATGATGAAGACAAACCCAAGCCTGGGGAGATGAAAATTTGGGGTTTAAAAGAGCCCAGCTCAAAACGTGTCAAGGATATTATAGAATCTGATTTGAACGACCTTAAAGCCACCATATTGCAGGATAATACTATGCTGAAAGCCATGCCCGGCAATTTAGACCCGGAGGTTATTAATAAAGTACTTATCCCTAAAATAATTCAGATTAAATACCCTGATTTAACTGAGGGTGAAGTTGAAGAATTACGCCAGCATGTTGTTGCTGATTCTGTCATCAAAAATGGGGAAATAAAAACCGTTGGTGATAAGCGGTTTTTAATCATGGCTAACAAATTTGTCGACATAGACCAGTTGCATATTGATTTAATCGACCAGGTCAACCCTTTTCAAAAGGCTTTTGAAGTTTTGTCAAAAACTGTAACTACCCACGTACTTAAACTAATTCAGGAAAGTATTGATTCTACCCGGATACAAGTAACAAAAGAGGAAGCAATTGTATTATGGCCTAAGATCAAGGACTTTAGGGCTACTCATGGCCGGGAACCGAATATTAGTTCTCTCGATTCACTGGAAAAAAGAATGGCTGAAGTAATAATTTACCTAAAGGCAGAAAAGCGGAAACAAGCAAATGGCAATTAAAGGTTCTTTAGAAGATATTTTCAATGATGACCCTTTTGGTTTATTAGATATAAAACCAGCCGGGACACAGGCCAGAAACGCAGATGAACGTTTGGTTTCTTCCTTTGAGGAAATTAATTCCTTTTATGAAAAAAACAATCGGGAGCCTACTTCAGGCAACGGGGTGCAGGAACATCAATTAAAGTCACGATTAAATGGTATCCGATCAGATCAACAAAAAATTGAAATGCTCAAGCCTCATGACCGATTTAATTTATTGGAAATCGTTCAAAAGCCCATCGAAAGCATTGACGATATATGGGAAGATGACGATTTTGGATTATTAGAAACCAGTGCTGAAAGTATTTTCGATCTTAAACATGTATCTAAAGAGACAACAATGCCTGATTATGTTGCCTCACGGAAACCGTGCATGGACTTCGAAAATTTTGAACACTTATTTATTGCCTGTCACCAGGATTTGAGAGCTAAAAGAAGGAAACTTTATCCATTTAAAAATGAGCAGCAAATAGATAAAGGGTATTTTTTTGTTCTAAAAGGGATTTTGCTATATGTAGCTGAAGTATCTGAAAAGGAAAAAATAGGCGGCAAGGTCAATGCCCGTTTAAGGTGCATTTTTGAAAATGGAACGGAATCAGATATGCTACTCCGTTCACTTGCGGCAGAATTATATAAAAATGGCCGACGTGTCACAGAAAAGGCTGAAAACCTACTCGATAACTTCAACAGTATATCTAATGAAGACAAAGAATCAGGATACATATATGTTTTGCGCTCCCTAAGCGAAAACCCTGAAATTAAAGCAACAAAAAACCTTTTTAAGATAGGATTTTCTACCACCGAAGTTGAAGAAAGGATTAAAAATGCGCATTTGGAGGCCACTTACTTGTTTGCGCCCGTGATTATAGTATCTGTTTTCAAATGCTACAACATGAATACGCAAAGGCTTGAATTATTACTCCATACGTTTTTTGGCGCCTCTTGCCTAAACATTGACATATTTGATAAAGATTCTAAAAGGTTCACCCCCAGGGAATGGTTTATAGCACCAATCGACATAATTGAACAAGCAATCGAATTTATAATTAGCGGTGAGATCGTTAATTATAAGTATGAAGCGAACTCGCAGATAATTGTAAATAAATAAATTTGAATTGGTCATTAATCGCAAATTGTTTAAACTGCCGAACTTGGAGATTCTGATGAACTTTTCTACCCCTTAATAAAGATGAGGCATTCTGCCCTCCACATCGGTTTAGGCATCCACAAATTGTGCGTAAGTTATTTACTCTGCCCGAGGTGTGTTAGAAACGGCCACGCCTTTTATAGGTTACGGGTCTGGGAAAATTTGCTATGGCTTGCCTTTGCTGAATTCTTTGCAGCATGGTAATCTGATTTTGCAGGTCCCGTATAAATTGTTCTTTATTATTCAAAAAACTGCGAAGCCGCAATGACGACCTACCATTAATGGCATCGTCTATAAAAGATTTAACAGGTATCTTTTCCAAAAGCGCGGAGTTTCCAATTCTTACCGGAAACAAGCAAAATACATGTTCTTTTAAATCAGTTGACCCGTAAAACGTTTGGTCGCTCTTAAAGTCAAAGATCACCGGGATAGGACTTCCGAGCCATGCAGCCGGTAAACTATATTCCGGGTTACCCACCAAAAAGCTACCGGCATTCATTTGAAAAAAATGGTCTTTCGAGTCAATAAAGCGCTGGTGTTCCCGCTTCAGACGTGTTCCATCGGCCACCCAAACCATGTTTTTGTAAAAATTTTCGCGGGAAACACGCTCCAAAGGGTCAATGCGGGAGTGCTGGAATTCAATCACCATTCCATGAACAGTACGTATATCAGCAATATGTTTTTCTCCTATTAGTTCATCATATAAAATGACTTCCTGCCATTCAACAGGAAAATTACCCTTCCATGATCGGTGCCATTCGGTTTCCGGTTCCCACCAGAGATCGCACATTTTATTGCGGTGCGCCCAATGATGCATTCGTTGTATTCCGCATTTTGCGATAAGAAGCAAGCCGCATCCGGGACAGATTCCTGTTAATCCAGGACTTGCCTCAACACGCATATTATCAATCATTGCAAAACGCATGGTTGGTATTAAGTCAGCAGCACCCCGGTCTTTTAAGACCGGGGTGTTTTGCTATTGTTTAATTTTCAGTTTCAGGTGGCGATATAATGGTAACCTCGTGAAAACCTTTGCCCGGAATATCCTGTGAGGCAACATTATATACAAGACCACATTTTTTTAGGATTAATACAAGGTTTTCAAGCCAGTCATTATCAGTATATATCTTATCACCGGGTTTTACCCTTTGTTTTATCGTTTCAGGATGCTCGGTATAAAGCATGCGTAATTCATCGACCGTGTGTGTTTTGTTTTCCATTGTAATTTATAAATAAATATACGGACAATCGCGAACCGAATTAATGCGACGACATTAAAATTATTGGTTTCCCCAATGGGTCAATCATGGTACCGAATTTTATTATTTCCTTAGCTATACCCTGAGAATGTAAATGACCGATCCAAATAGGTCAGGGACTCTCCGCCAAGCTAAATATTTTCAATAGGTAGCATTTTAAATAATCACGAATTTTATCCACAATGGTTACGATATAATTCCCCGATACGTAAAAATCCATAGAATAAGTGAATAAAGAAATTGGTTACTTCTCCTTGAAAACTTAATATATCGTTAACTTTACTTATAATTATGATTATGCGTATAACGGTCGAATTTGTCACACCTGGCCTTAATTTATAATTACCTTTGTCCCTTTACTTAGTTATATGAAACTTCAATTTACCGGCCATGAATCATTTATTTGTAAGCAGCTTTGGCTTAAAAAGGGATATGATTTTGTAAAAAATAAAGGTGATTTTAATAATGAAGCCGCTGTAATCGAACTTGGTGTAGGGAAAAATATGGTGGCTTCCGTATCTTATTGGCTAAAAGCTTTTGGCATAACAGACCCTAACAATAACATATCAGAGTTTGGAAACTTTCTTTTCGACGATGAAAAAGGTGTAGACCCCTACATCGAAGACATTGCTACCATATGGCTACTGCACTATAATTTAAATAAGATAGAAAAGGCTTCGATCTATAGTTTGTTCTTTAATGAGTTTAGAAAGGGGCGCCCTGATTTTACCAAAAGTCAGCTTTTGAATTTTATAAAATTAAAATTAGAACAATCCGATCAAAAAGGCGCAAACGAAAATACTGTATTGGGAGATATAAATGTTTTTATAAGAAATTATTTAAAACCAACCTCAAAAGAGACAAAAATTGACATTGAGGAAGATTTCTCCAGTTTGATGATCGATCTTGATTTGATGCAATCATTTAAGTCCGAAGATTCAGAAGGAAAGATAACAGACTGGTATAAAGCGGAAAATAAAATACAAATTGACTTACCTGAAAACATCCTACTCTTCGCTTTATTGGACAATAACACATACGGTAATTCGATCAATTTTAGAGAAATACTCAACGGATTACACTCACCCGGCACAATTTTCTTATTAAATGAAGTTGGGCTACTCGACAAACTAACAAAAATTGCAAATATTTACGATTCTATTACTTATTCAGAAACAGCTGGAGTGAGAGAAATACAGTTTAAATCTAAACCTAATAAATGGAAAATATTAAATGACTATTACACAAAATAAGTACTCGCCATCCATTAATATATTAAGGGATAGTGATTTTTCATTTAATTATATCCCAACAACAAATGCTACTCATGCATTTAACTCAATATTTTCAAAGATACAAATTGGCGGAAAATCACATAATATAATCGGAGCCTATGGAACGGGTAAGTCGTCATTTCTATTAGCGTTGATACAAACGTTAAAAGGAAAGGCATCACATTTTCCCTCCGAAAAAGAATTACCAAACGGCCATTTGAAATATGAGTTTATAACACTGATAGGTGAATATGGATCGTTGCAGTTAAAGTTCGCACAACTCTTTAACTTATCTGATGATTATACTGTAACCGATATAATTACGGCCCTTGACAAAAAATATAGCCAATTAGACGCAAAACAAAAAGGGCTTTTTATAATTATTGATGAGTTTGGGAAGTTTTTGGAGTATGCAGCAAAAAATAATCCGGAGGCGGAATTATATTTTATTCAACAACTTGCTGAATGGATAAATGATGTAAATAAACACACACACTTCATAACTGTTTTACATCAAAACTTCAATGCCTATTCAATTCAGTTAGATCATCTACAACGCCAGGAATGGGAGAAAATAAAAGGGCGCTTTATAGATATACCTTTTAACGAACCAGTCGAACAGTTGTTGTACTTAGCATCTGAACGATTGGATCAAAAAAACACATCAAAACTAGTTGATAAGAATTTTGATAGGCTTTTTGACGTTATTAAAGAAGCAAAAGCTTTTCCTCTAAAGGATTATTTAGATAGAGATTTTGCAAAAAAGCTGTATCCTTTTGATATTTTATCTGCCTCAATTTTAACTCTTTCTTTGCAAAAGTATGGACAAAACGAAAGAAGCCTTTTCTCTTTTATTGAAACAAAAGAACATTTGCGGTTTGATGTTGTAAATCAACAAAATTCAGCTAATATTCACATCCCAGCACTCTATAATTATTTACTACATGACTATTATACTTTTCTAACTTCAAAGTATAATCCTGATTATTCTCAATGGTCTGCGATAAGACGGGCATTAGAACGAATTGAAGGACTTTTTTCTGACGCAAGTCAGCAGAAAAATGCAGAAGATATCTTAAAACTAATAGGCTTATTAAACATATTTGCCACGCATTCCGCTAAATTGGAACCAAGATTTTATGCAAATTATGCTCGGTTGGCCTTGTCTATAAAATCACCAGAAGATATTATAAGGCACCTGGAAAAGAAAAAAATTATCAGATTCGTCAATCACAATTTAAGATATATTTTATTTGAAGGAACTGACCTGGATATTGAACTTGCTATAGACGACGCAGGAAGACTAGTTGAAAAAGTTACAAATGTTGTAAATCACCTAAATCAGTATTTTGAATTTCCTTTCATTTCGGCACGGTCAATTTATTACAAAACCGGAACACCTAGATTTTTCCAATTCAAACTAACTGATAGGGCGACTTCTTTGATTCCAGAAGGGGAAGTTGACGGATTTATAAATCTCGTTTTTTCTGAAGAAGATAACGCCGATGGTGATGTTAAAGAATTTTCAGACTCCTGTAGTGAAGCGATCTTGTTTGGGTATTATAAAAATACTGGTATCATTAGAAATTTATTATTTGATATTCAAAAAATTCAAAAGGTAATTGAAAACAATCAAGACGATAAGGCTGCTATTGTTTTATTGAATGAGGAATTCCAAATTAAGATAAAGCTCCTTAACCATTATGTTTTAGATAATATTTATACAGATAAAGGAAATGTAGTTTGGTATTTCCAAGGCCGCAAAATCAGGCTTGAAAATCGAAAAAAATTAAATAGGGAATTATCGAAAATTTGTGCAAAAATTTATGATAACACTCCTATTTACAAGAATGAACTTATAAATAAAACAAAGGTTTCAGGGCAAATTGCCCTGGCCCGAAATAAGTTAAATAGAAGACTTTTAAGTGATCTCAACTTACCAAATTTGGGGTTTAATGATAACGAGTTTCCACCCGAAAAATCGACCTATTTATCGCTTTTAAAACATACAGGGATACATCAAATTACTAATGGTATAGGTGCATTAACTCAACCTACCCATGAATCATTCAGGTTTTTGTGGGAAGCGGGAATAAACTTCTTAAATAGCTCTAAAAATAAGGAGAGAAATTTGGAAGACTTTATTCAGACAATTTCCTCAAAACCGTTTAAGCTTAAACGAGGATTAATCGATTACTGGGTTCCTGTTTTTTTATTGGCTAACAAAGATGATTTCGCACTATATACTAACGGAGTATATGTTCCAGAGATTGAAAGCGACATTCTTGAATTGATCAATAAAAAGCCAAGTCATTTTTTTCTAAAAGCTTTCGATGTTGAGGGTGTTAAATTAAAACTTTTTAATCATTACAGGATTTTTCTTGACCAATCGGAAAACCATAAACCTAACAACAAACTTTTTATACAGACTATTAAGCCATTTTTGGTGTTCTATCGAGATTTGACCGAATACGCTCAGAAAACAACCCGTCTAAGTAAAAAAACGATAGCATTACGTCAAGTAATCGCAAATGCTAAAGATCCCGAAAAAACATTTTTCGAAGATTTTCCCGCTGCAATGGGATATACTATTAGTGAATTACAAAAAGAGCCGTTAAAAGCCGAGACATTTATCCAAAGCCTACAAACTTCCGTACGCGAAATAAGAAGTAGCTACGATATGTTAGTTGATAGATTTGAAACTTATCTCGTTAGGGATGTTATTGGTAGTGGTTCATCGTTTCCCGAATATAGGGAGGATATTAGAGAGAGATTTAAAAACATTAAGGTTCATTTATTGCTTGCCCGGCAAAAGCCTTTTTATAGTCGCTTACAGTCTGAGTTGGATGACAGAACCGCTTGGCTAAATTCCATCGCACAATCTTGCATCGGAAAACCATTAAACGCAGTTAATGATGAAGAAGAAATACTTTTATTTGAAAGACTAAAAGATATTATTTACGAGTTAGATAATCTTTCGGAAATCAACCAATTGGATGTCGATCAAAACAATGAGGATTTAATAAAGATAGAAATTACATCATTAATGCAAGGACTTAACAAAGGTCTTCTTAGAATTCCAAAAGAAAAATCCAAAGAAGTAGTGGCTATCCAGGATAAAATCAGATTGTTATTGGGAACGGATAAAAAGATCAATCTAACTATATTAGCTAAATTATTACAAGAGTATATTTAAATGGATCAACAAGTAAGGCATGTATTAGGTATTTCAGGGGGGAAAGATAGCGCTGCCTTGGCAATCTATTTGCGGAAAAATTGCCCAGAGCTTGATATCGAATATTACTTCTGTGATACCGGCAAAGAACTCGACGAAACTTACACTCTCATACGTAATCTTGAAACTTACCTCGGACGAAAAGTTACAGTCTTGAAGGCGGCAGGTAAGAGTACGCAAGATCCATTTGATCATTTTTATAATGTATTTGGCAATTATTTGCCGTCCTCTAACATCCGATGGTGTACCAAATACTTAAAATTACAGCCATTTGAAGATTTTGTGGGAAACGGCCCTGTTGTGTCGTATGTCGGAATCCGTGGCGATGAAGATCGCGAAGGCTACATCTCCAAAAAAACAAATATCCAGTCTATATTTCCATTCAGGAAGAATATATGGAGTGAGGATGTTATAAATAAGGTATTAAAAGACGAAAATATAAGCCGTCTTATACAGCTTAATGAAAAGATATTTGGTGCTGAAACTTTGAATAGGCGGGTTGAAATTCTTAACCTGCCACTCTCGGCAAAGTTTCCAATATCTCAAAAATTAAATCAATTATTAGACCAGGGCATAAAGGAATTTAATCAGATAGTGTTTGAGTTTTTAAAGACAACGGATTATCCATTATCCCTTGAAACTGATTATTCATTAGTTTCTAATGAAGACAATCTTGTAAGAGATGACATTTTCAAATTGCTGAGAGAAAGCGGAGTTGGTGTGCCTGAGTATTACGAGAAAATTCAATTTGAAGTAGATGGGATGATTGGAGAATATGCTCGTAGCAGGTCTGGCTGTTATTTTTGTTTCTTCCAACAAAAAATTGAATGGGTATGGCTGTTGGAGCAGCATCCGGATTTATTTAAAATGGCTATGACGTATGAAAATGAGAAAGAGGGTTTTACTTGGAATCAAAAAGAAAGCTTAAAGGAGTTGATGCAACCCGAACGAGTTCTTACGATCAAAAGAGATTTTTTAAATAAAAACAAAACCAAATCAAAATCTCCATATCTATTAGACATTTTGGACGATTCTGAATCAGAAGGTTGCGCAGCCTGTTTTATATAATGAGTAATGAGCAATTTGTAATCACTATCGATGGTTTTCGATTTATAGAAAATTTGCAAACCACAGCACGACAATTGATTGTGTGTACGGAGATTGCAAAACAACTTAATAACAGACAACTGCCTAAACGCATCTTAGAAGAAATGCTTATAAAGTGGAGTCTAAATGAGGAAGCAATTAACCAAGAATATAAGGAAAGTAAGGGTAAAATAACAAAAGACGGTGGGAAGACTGCTGCGTTAAGATATTATTTTTCACTTGCTGAATCGTTGGGTTTGATTAAGGGATTTAACAACGTATTCATTGATACAAATATTTCTTATACGCTGTTATATTTCATAGAGGAACACAAGGAACACTATGTCGCTAAAAAATTATGTGAAAATATTTTTTATTTATACCAACTTCTCAATAACGACGCAGATGGAATTTTGCTTTGTGTAGATCAAATCGCAGTTGATAATGCAAGAAGTCAAAGGGAACTTCAATCAAAATTTAAAGAAACCCTTAATTATCGGTTAGTTACTAAAGGAGACCTCGCCTCACCACATTTAAAGAATAGCATAGTTAATAAGTTTAGGGCAGTAAATTATGTTTGGAAAAAGCCAGAGGTTTATGCTGAACACATAATTGCTCCGCGTTATGAGTGGCTGTCGACATTAGGGTTGGTGAAAATTAATAGAGGCTCAAAGTTTACATTCTATTCGCTTACAGAAAAAGGTGATAAATTTAGGAACGCATGCCCTAAAATAGGTGCTGATATTTTGATCACTGATATTTCTGAAAAATGGCTATCATCTTCCTTTTTCGATATCGCAAGTTTGTTGTATTGTGAACAAGAAGTAGTCAAGTTTGGACTCTTACCAAATAACACGAAAAACCAGCAACTTGGGGCTTCTTTAGAAAGAGCATCAAAATTTGTAAAGTCCAGTATATCTTATAGATTACCACTAATTAACAGCTATTTATTTATTTGCATGGATTTATTAGTCAATCAAAATATTATAATTAATTTTAATGATATTTATGAAAGTCTCAATCCCGCTTTCACTTATAATTTGAAAACCTATAAACCTAAAATAAGTGGCCGCCTGAACGAAAGCTATATCACAATCACACACATTTAGATGAAACTTAATTGTATTATAGATACTTGCAGTTGTATAATTCTCAACAACGCAGAATTTAAACAATCGTCTTTACTTTCGTACTTTAATAATCGTTCTCATCTATCTTATTGCAAAGAAGTTAAGCTCGAGTTAAATGATCATAGAGTCAAAGGTTTGCCAAAATTTTTATACGATAAAAAGAGAAAACTGAAACCATTTAGGTATTCAATTGATGAATATGAAATGCGAATGGTTGAAAAATTACTATCCTCCAGGACACACGGTAACAACAAAGGAGAAATTGATAATTTTGCTGTATCAATTGATCAGGTTCATCATTTAAAAGTGAACCCTATTATCTATATAACTGATGACAAAAAGGCCCTGAGAGGGATACTTTCGGATTATTTTCCAGCATTTCCTGCTTTAAGTGTCTGGACTTCCCTTGATGTTGTTCTATACTTATATGCAGAAAATATCATACCTTCAAAAGATATTGCTATGGAGATGATTCAGTCAATAGTATCCTTTTCTGCACCGGCACCGGCAGATCGTAGTCAAAAAACTACCGACGAGTTGATAAATACACGAAAGAATTATACGAAGAGGATTGAAGTTATTAGTAAATTAATAAAGTAACATCGCAATGAACTTAGAACAGATTAATTTATCATACAACCCGTTTAAAGATGTATCGCCCAATATAGATGATACACATATGGTGTGGGCCAGTATGGGCGAAGTAAAGGCAAAACTTGAACGGAGTTATAAAGATTGCATTAATAACAACTCCAAACAGATCATCCTTAATTGGGGACAATATGGTGGTGGTAAGACATTTAGTGCTTATTATTTTTCCAAACAAATGAGCGATGTCGATAATATAAAACATATCTACTTGAGATGTCCAAAAGATGGAGCAAAAGCTACTGATGAGTTTTTTATTTCAATTATCGATGCACTGGGTTTCGAAGAGCTCAATCAACATATTCATAAATTAATCACCGAAGTAGGGGAAGATGCTCTAATTGCATATTTAACACCACGAGCCACAAGGGAATTTGCCAAAGCGATATGTTTGATTGGTTCGCAAGAGCCCGATACACGCGAAATGATGAACAGATTCCTGTTTAGCGGTATTTCAAAAGCAGAATTAAAGAAACTGGGCTTGGCGAAAGATATTTATACAGATAGTGACTCAGGAAGATTTCTTTCGGGAATATTATCTTGTTACACCGGGACAAATGCAATCAATAATGGCCGGGTTGTAATATGGTTAGACGAAATGGAAGATCTGATTTATTATGCTCCCAAAAATTACAAAGCATTCTCTCAAATACTTAGAGATTTATTCGACAATATCTCTGATCGTTTTTTGTTTTTCTTAAATTTTACTTTGGCTGAAGGTGAGGAATCTGTAATTGAGCTTATGTTAGGCGCAGCACTTTGGTCGAGAGTCACTAAGAAAATTAGGTATAAGGAATTTAGTGAGGCGAACGCATTGGAATATGCTAACGAGCTCTTAGCAGTTGCTCGGATAAATAAAAACATTGAAAGTCCGCTTAGTCCAGAAATTTTAAATATCTTAATTAGTAATATACCCATAAACATATTGACACCCAGGGAAATAAATAAACACATTAACAGCTTGTTAAGCTATTCAATGGAGCATGAGCTATCAACTATAACGCTGGAAGTCTTTAATAACTGGTCTAAGGAGTATTCCGAAGATTTTTAGATTTTCCGATATCCTGTAACAAAAGTTAATGTTTAATAATTCTAAAAGCATAATCTAAAACTATTAATGGAGACAACTATAGTAGAGTGGAATATAAATGAGCTCCATAAAAAGCTGGATGTAATTCAAAATCAGCCCAAGTATCAAAGAGGCGCTGTTTGGACATTATTAAAAAGACAAATGCTCATTGATTCCATGCTAAGGGGGATTGATATACCGAAGTTATACCTACGGAAAATCGACTTTGGTCTATTCAAATATGAAGTAGCAGATGGACAACAACGCATTCGCGCAATTAAGGACTATTTAAATGGCGTATTTTCTCTCTCGACAAAAACAGTCAATGGACTTGATTTAAATAAAATCGGATCATTTCTAGTTGGCGATAAAAAATTTAGTGAATTAAATGATAAATTAAAGGAACGGTTTTTGTCTTATAAACTGACGGTCGCCGTTGTAAATGATGCCTCACCTTCTGAAATTAGAACTTTATTTGGACGTCTACAGATGGGCGACCCTCTTAATCCGGCGGAGAAAAGAAACGCTATAATAAGTACGTTGGGTAAAGAAATTGATAATATTGCCGTAAACCATGACTTCTTTACCAGTTGTAAAATTGCCCCGGAACGTTTTAAAAGACAGGATTTTGTAACTCACATTTTCGCGTTGGTGTTATACAAAAACAGGTACGATCTTAAAGCCCCTTTGTTACAGTCAATGTACCTTGATAAGACAGTTGACTTTTCAGGAAACCTGATACCAAAGGTTGTAAATGTTCTTACGTTTATGAAGGCCATCGATCACCCCTCGTACAAAAGGATTGTAAATAAATGGAGTTTTGTTGATATTTTCAGGGTGATCTTTGACTGGTATGATAAAATAGATAATATAGATTCAACAGAGTTTGCAATTGCCTTTCGCGACTTCGAAAAAAGACGATTGGAATATTCTTCAGAGCCTGAATTGCTGATTAGAAAAAAGAAAGTGAATCAAGAGGATGAATATCTTTATAATTATATCATGGCATTTAGGGCTAATGGCGGTAACCCGAGTAATTTGAACAAACGAAATGAGGCTTTAAAAAACATTTTTAAGGATTCTATTAAATTTAAAGAGCATGCCATTTGATCCAAAAAGAATCCCGACCGACTTGATAGATAACCTGAAGAAAGGTAACTCTGCACTATACGTGGGCTCTGGTCTTTCAATTAAGGCCGGATTGCCGAGTTGGGCTACTTTAATGACTGAATTAATTGAAGAAGTCAAAAAGCTACCATATGACATGACAGCGCAGATTAGCGATTATGAGATAATGAAGAAAGACCCTAATAAGTTTTTGTCATTGGCTCAAGATTTAAAGTCTGCCCTCGGAGATAAGATGTATAATGAGTACTTAGAAAAACGTTTTGGAAATGACTCATTATCGCCAACAGAAGATCATAAGACAATTACAAACATTCCGTTTGCTTTCATAATTACTACAAATTATGATCAGCTTATTGAAAAAGCATTTGCTTTTAATAAGCATCATTATCCTGCCGTTTTGACCCATATAAGCAGCAGAGACATCGCCTATAAGTTATGGAATAACCAATTTTTCATTTTGAAAGCCCACGGTGACGTCGTCATTAGGAAGGACGAGATCATAATGACTGAGCGTGATTATCGAGAAATACTCTTTAAAAGCCAGGGATTTCAGACGGTATTGCAAGTGATGTTTTCAACAAAGTCAATCGTTTTTGTAGGAACATCCTTTACCGACCCTGATTTTATTTTATTGATGCGATATTTACACACAGCTTATGACGGAGGCGGCCCAACTCACTACATCTTAATAAATGAAAATGAAGTTTTGGACGTCGAAGCCAAGCGCAATATGGAGGATTTTAATTTGCACTCTATAAAATACAATCCCGAAAATGATCGTGAGCAAGTCGGACAATTTCTAACTGCATTAAAAGACAGTGTTTCTGTAGTTTAATAGAAATCCATAATGTGGCTTTATATACTAAGCTTAGATTTATTATATGGATTTTAAACCTATCCGGAACATATAAAATCCAGTAAAATTGAATTAATCTGCGAGACTACGATATTTGCGGGCAATTCAAAAAAACTCGCTTAAACGCTAAAGCTTTCGAAGGCCGACAACGCCAAATCGACATTTGCCATAATTGAAAGCCCAGGAGTATCTTCAAAAAAAAGGACTGCAGTAGTGAGTAAAATATCGTCCTTATCTCTCGTCTCTACTGTCCATTTCTGCTGTTCGTACTTAACTACCAGTGAATTTCCCGGGCCCGTATTTATATAACAAGCCCGGTGATGGTATTTAGCCCGCTCTCCGAAATTGGCAATAAATACCATTAGCTGAATTTCACAGTAATCGGCGCTCATAATCGTCTTCGACAATAGAATGATTTTCTGATGATTCTGGAACAATATCTTTTTTTGCTGACAATAAGCCATTATTTGGGGTAGGCGAATAAAAGCGTACCGCCAGTCATTGGTGTCCGTAAAGGCATTGATTAATTCGTGAAAGTAAGCTTGTATCGTTTGGAACCTGTAGTCTGTGAGACTGACGTACAAATCCTTGATAAATTCAATTAAAACCAACTTCTGATCGAGGTGAGCAAATAACCGGCGCCATTCACCATTATCGCTGACAAAGCTAAACTTGTGGATGTATTCCTGCCGGTAAGTGCCACCGCTCTCCTGCAATGCATAGTCATCGAAAGTTAGCATGGCACGTCGTAGGATGTCGGATCTAAAATGGTCTGCGATTAATCGTTGGAGCAGGCTGTAATAACCGCCAAGTTCAATAATTTGATCGTGACTGATTACTTCAAGATCCAACGCGACACAATCGAATAAAATCGTTATGTTACCTTCTAAAAAACCGGATATTTTGGCATCATTGGTAATTTTCCAGATAAATTCTTCCAATTCTGCCCTGCTGTCTTCCCGTCCTTGTCGGCTCAATAAACGTAGTTTAGCCATTTCGCCAGGCGTTAGTATATTACGAAACTTTCTATCAAACAAAGGGTCTAAAAAGCCTGTAATGTCAGTTAGGTTCAAATCACACAGTATCTTGACCATTTTTAGCAGATCAATTGTTGCAGTATCCGGCGCTCTGCCTACAGTACTAGCAAAATAAGTGATGTTTTTAAGAAACATCCCCATCCGAATTACATCCCGCTGCTTTAGCGCCACATCTTCCCAATTGCTATGTGCAATAAAGTAGAGAAGGGGGCATATAATAACGTAGTCTATGGTCTGTAGATGATTTGCAAGGTATGATTTTCGTAGAAAAGGTTTGAATGCGCCATAAACTTCTTTGTCATAAAGATAGGACAACGTATTTGCAAGTTTCTGTAAATAAACGAAGGAGAAAGCGGGACTATTTAGCTGGTATTTTTCGAGCAATTCAGTCTGGAAAATCACTCTGCCCTGTATTCGGTGAATAAATTCTTCCGGCCTTTTATGATCGCCATTGAAAATTTGTAAAATAGTTGCCCATTTTAGAAATTCCTGGAAACCAACATCTGCGTTTTCACGTTGCAGCCGGATTTTTTCAGTCCAATAAAAGCGATGCTGCCAGAAAAAATTCTGCCAATTCTCCCATTCGTGGCCAGCCGCCTTTTTCTTATCCGTTTCACTCTCTTTTAAGACAATCTCGGATTTGATCCGTTCCTGAAAGGAAAGATCTTCGCCACGGCTGTTCATATAAAGGTATAGCTGCTCACCCTGTTCACTAAGACTGGTATCAAAATAATTGACCTCAACGAATTCTTCTATAAAATACGTGAACGGCTGTAGTTCATTATCGGGCATTTCGGCAATTCGATGCTGTATATGCTTATAGTTAGCGATCAGATTACAAATTGTAGTATCCTCATCATAATTTTTATAATATGCATTGTTCTGCTTAATATCCCGGCTGTCAGCTACAAGTTCATTTTGCACAAAAGCGACCATAAAATCGTGAGAAGCTTCCCGCACTTTATAATCTATCCGGAGCTGGTTGTTTTTGAAATAAACGGACCTGAACTCTTCCCCACGACCTGTTTTTTTATAAAGCGCCAATAACAGCAGGTATAAAGAGGTTAGCCGTTGTTGTCCGTCAATAAGAAAGAATTTGCCGGCATATTCGAGGTCGTGATAAGCATAAATAAAACCGATTTTAACATGATATACAAGTCGTTCATATTCCTTTTTTAAGTAACTGACAAGGTTTGGCTCTAAAATAAGTTCTTGGTTAACATACGCACCAAATTCCAGACGTTCCTTTTTAGAAAAGTGTTCCCTGATGGCACTAAGTAAACGCTCAACGTTTACTTGTTGCCATACATAATCCCGTTGGATCTCAGGGATAATAACCTGATCGATCTCATTATGTGTCAATAATTCCTTTAAGCTGTAACGTCCTGTTTTCATGCTAATATTTCCTCCAGGCGCACTACAAGCCAAGACCTGTGTACATCGACATCGTTCCGGCTCCAGTTAACGAACGATGCGTCAAAATCAATTGCTTTGCCCGCACCATCCTTCAGTTCCTTCGTTTCCAGCATTTTCGAAAAAACGTCTAATGTATGTTTTGGAACGAAACTTCCGGTATTGATCTTACGAAGCAGTATCTTTCTTTTAGTGTTGAAAAAACCGTTGCTTAATGCGCTATTAACTTTCCCCGACAACAACGCAAGATTACCAAGATTATTGACATCCCCTATTTCAGCGAGTAGCCAGTCAACATAAGTACTGTCAATTTCAGTAGCGGTACTGATATTCTCCTTTAATTGATTAAGTTTTTTAGTAAGTTCTTCGTCTGCATCGGCCTCTTTCTTTTTTATTTTTTTCAACAACCATTGTTTATCATCCTGTACGTTAAGCTTGCCAGATTTAGGATTTTGCGGAAAAATATGTTCAATGCTCCAGTTCTCTGTAGCGTAAGCATAAAAATCAAACCGGTAAAGCTTATTGCTATTAAATTCCTCGCTCTTGGGAAATACACTTAGCGCCAGCAAGATACGTGTGACGGCCAATTTATCTCCAATATAGCTCAAGTCCTTTATTTGTTTAGCGGGCCGAAGCTGGCTGTATAGATAATCCTTCAGGTGCTTAATCGCAGCTCTTGTATCTTTTTTGAGTAATAGATCTTTAATATTGGCAGTATGCTTTTTACTCGTTTCCTGCATGTAGCCAAGCAAGTTATAAATCACCGGATCATCATGCCAGCTCTTTAACCGTTTGTAAATATGTTTGATTTCATTCAAACACTCAAGCGCGTCCTGGGCGGATATGACCTGGTCATGAAATTGATTAAAAAGATCATAATCCCGCAACACCTCGTCCTTTTTTAGCCCTGATCTAAAGGTTGTTATTACTTTATTAGACGCACGGTCAGTTTTTTCTACTAAGCGCAAAAGGTTTTCCATTCCATCGGCATCCGGTCCAAAAAAATAACGACTGATGTCTGGACGTGTAATCCAGGCATTCATTTCGTCCCAGGTACGGCCCATGATAGCCCTTTCATCAATAATCTCTCGGAACCTTTTGTACTCAACACCGCTACTTATCATTCTAGAGGCTTTAGTTAATAACAATCCCTTCACCAGATAGGCGTTAGTCAAAGGAACCTTATTGCCATTTAAATTGGAAAATATTTCCTCGGCCGAGACCATTTCGTCTTCTTTATTGAGAATGATTTTAACATTGTAATTGATATACTCACAGAAGCTTTTTAAGTTATTGGCTTCTTCCACGAGGGTGAAAAAACCTTTGAAACAACGGAATGCACCGAGCATATAATACTGATCTTGTGCTTCCATTTTCTCAGGGATGCTTATCGTTTCATCCAGTTCAGTTATAGTATGGAAAATGTTATCTTCATATCTCGCATAACTGACCAGTGGCCCAGAATTATTCGCTGCTAGGTTCTCACGTTCAAAGAATTTTTCAAGCGCATAATATAAAAGGCTTAACGAGGTAAGGCGCTGTTGCCCGTCTATCACCTCAAATTTTGGCTCACCTTTTATCAGGGCTTTTTTTACTGTAATGTACTGTAGAAAATATTCTTGTTGCGAGCGTGTACTGGAAGCACTTTTTAAATAGGCATCATAAAGATCTGTGAGTAAAACGGGTACGGCATCATTTATGGTGCTTGACTTCCACTTGTAAGTGCGCTGGTAAGGGCCAATATAATACCCATTGACTTCGTTGTCCTTCAAACACCCATCGGCGGAATTACTGAAGAGTTCTTTGATCGAAAAAATAAATCTGTTTAATGACATAGCGATAGGGCTGTCTAAAACTAATAATTATTTCGATAATACATTGTTTAAACGTAGGATTAATAGATGAGTTAAAAATTGTTTTTAATAATGTCGATGTAATTGATGTCCACTCTTGAATCTCATAATGATTTAAACAACATCGTGCATCCCATCATGCATCGCCTGCCACAAGCTTGTAGGCCGTTTCGCCAGTATTTGTTCAACACGTTCCCGTAATTGATCGGAATCGTTCAATAGCTCTTTGATTTTCCGTCCCATGACGCGGCAGCACACCAATTGCAGGTAGTCATTTTGGACGGTATCATAAAGGTCCATCGTATCAAAATGCTCCTCGTAAATATCCCCGGAATACAAGTCAAAATAAACCTGTACAATATGTTCAATATCTGAAATATCCTTTGTCCGTTCCGGCCTGTCATCATTTGAGATTAGTTTCAACAAGATGATGCCCTCCATGGTACAAACTTTGACCGTAAAGTTCTCGTCTACGATAATATCATCGACAAATGGATAGATCTCCCGGAAGCCTGGCATATTCAACACGAACGTGGGGTCTGTTAAGTTTACATTTCTGTTCGGCCCCTCTATTTCACCAAATGGCATAAGGTCGACCTCTATACCGTCCTTATAAAACAGTTTAATAGCCTCTGTTGGATGCGGGGTAAAATGTCCGGTAGCTACCAGTGCTTTTTTCAGTTGATTATATTGGTCGTGGTCATTGATCGTAATGGCCAAATCAACATCATTTGTTTTCCTTATCGTTTCGGCACCGGCATCCGCTGACAAGTGAATATCCCTGGCAACGGCACCCACCAGGTAATAATCTATTCCAAAATCGGTAAAAATACCCTGCATGTCTTTCAGCATTTCAATGATGCTGGGGTGCAACAATAAATTAGTCAAGATACTGTGTTTTAAGGCGATCAGCCGTTTCGCGGTTACGGCTATCAAAGCTCGTTATTAAATCCGCATATACCAATAGTGGCGGTACGGTTGCGCTATGGCTGGTTTCAGTTTCTTCATCCGGCCAAAACTGTTGTATCATTTCCACATTTCCGGCGGGATCAGGAACAAGTTTCAAACTCTGCATGAGTTTTACCCGGCTTTCGGTTATATATATCGTGAACTTTTCCGGTTGTAGATATTTGGTTAATAAAGCCCCGGCATTCTCACCGCCCCATTTGAAGCCTATTGTCTCTAAATTCTCCCATGATCTGGCGGCAGCTTTGTCCAGAAACCTGAAATTGCCGATCATTTCTTTCGGGCGCAGGTTTGCCCGGTAAGCTTCCGCCCATCGCTCGATGAGCCGGTTACGGTTTCCTATAAAGAGGGCTTTACCGCCATTATTATTACCGGTATGCAAAAAGCCTTCTCTGGTCAGTTCTTCCAATAATCCGCCGATACTGCCTAATGCGATACCTGCTTCTTCGGCGATAGCGCGGTACGAACTATTCAATAACTCGGGGAACCTTAAAACTACAAACAAAAATTTAAGGCCTGCGGTTTTCCATAGCTTCCCCTCGGTAGGTACACGAAAATCGGTCACCTGCTGGTCATTGATATAAATAAACATATCTTGTGTGCTGATAAAGCAATTGCCGGCCGCTTCCAGATAATTAATCTCTCTTGTTTTTAGCTCCTTTTTCAGCGGCATGGGGATATATTGGCTGATCAATAGGTTTGGGGTGCCATTTTGTTGTTTGGTCATTAATGAAACCGGAAAGCTATTGCCTCTTAATTCATTCTTTATTTCAATCTCAAATATGTCTGTCCTATTATTCAGCTTGATCTCAATTGAACCATCAGAGCCGTTATCGGGCCCGTGGTGCAAGCTAAGATTTTTGATTGTTGCCCCGGTCAGTTGAGCTAACTTTTCAGTGGCGATCTGTAAGGTTTCCTGCTCTTTCATGTTCATTATATTTGATTGTTCATGTTGCATGAACAATCAAATATAATGAACAATAATCTAATTTCCTAATCATTTTAAGAAAATGTTCAAAATAATCAAGCGTTCATGATTCATGAACAGGTTGAATAAAAAGTTGATATAGACAGTAGTTCCACGGTTAAGGTTATTGAACTTATGTATGTATTTGTCAATCGCAGGCATATCAAACTATACTATGCCAAATCTGCTAAAAAAACCGATTGTAAAATCGGCTTTTTTTTAGAACGCATTTATCAATGAGGTAAATAAGTTATTTGGAAGCTAAACGGTTTTTTAGATTTTGCATATCCTCCTTTAATTTCCTCTCAACTACCTTTGCATATATTTGCGTTGTAGTAATCTTCGTATGCCCTAACATTTTGCTCACTGTTTCAATAGGGACACCGTTTGAAAGCGTGATCGTAGTAGCGAAAGTATGTCTGGCTAAGTGAAAGGTTACATTTTTAGTAATGTTACATACTTCCGAAATCTCCTTTAAATAGCTATTCACTTTTTGATTGGACATTACCGGGAAAACTTTACCACCTGACAAGGACCGTATATTGGCTTTGTATTTATCCAATATTTTTAGTGCTTGCGGTAACAGGGGCACATTAACCGGGATCATTGTTTTTTCGCGGCAGGTTCTGATCCACTTTTCGCCATCGGTGCCGGCAACAATATGGCCGGGTGTTAAATTGATAACATCTACATAGGACAACCCGGTATAACAGCAAAAAACAAACAAGTCCCTAACCATATCAAGGCGCTCAATGGCAAACACTTTCTTTTCCATATCAGCCAGTTCTGTTTCAGAGAGTTGTTCGCGGTTTACCTTTAGTATCTTCAATTTATAAGCCGCAAAAGGATCATTGTCGATCCATTGCAGGTTCATCGCCAGATTAACCATTTTTTTGAGCCGGATAATATGCTTCATCACGCCATTGTTGTTCATCTGCTTTTGGTGATCTTTTGGTTTATGGTTACGCAGGTAAACTTCAAAGTCTTTCACAAATTTAAAATTTAGTTCATGCAGGTATATGTCAGATGATTTATAATGTTCCTCCAGGAACTTCACGATATAGCGCTGGGTGACATAATAATGTTTCAAGGTACTCCACTTCAAATCTGTGGTAGATGTTTCGTTATGGTACTTAATAAGGCTACTCATGGTATAAACATCATCCTTCTCGCCGAGGAAAAGACTTTTGATCGCTTTAGCACTGATCATTTTACCTTTTAACTGGAGGTCCTTGTAACAATTGCCTAAAGTAAGGCGCACATCATCAAGATACGCGTTCAATTCTTTTGCTTCATTTTTGGTGCCCTTTGCGGCACCTTTGCCGCAATCCCAGATATTAACGTCTACCATTAATTGTTTTAAAGCGATAAAGCATTTTTCCTTGTTGACAGTTACTGACGCGTAAATAGGCGCTTTGCCATCTTTTTCTTTATCATTTTTCATGGTAAAGTAGATGCGAAATGACTGTGATGTTCTCATAAATAATTATTTTTAGTTGATTATCAATTAGTTACATCCTGTTTTTAGTTCTTTTCCAGGTGTTCAAAAAGGTGCTCAGTTTTTTGCAGCTTTTGAGCTGTTTTAGGCCGTTTTTAAGGTGTCTAACAGATTAAAATACAGCGACTTACATCACTTTCGAACACCTAAGATAAAAACTAATCTCAGGTAGTCAGTTAGGTGTTCAGAAGTCTGGTTTTCTTTAAGGTTGTTGAGGGGAGAATAAATGAAAAAACCCTCTAAATCAGCGACTTAGAGGGTTTCGAGTGGGCTTTAAAACCCGTTTTGTGCGCCCACCTGGGCTCGAACCAGGGACCAAAAGATTATGAGTCTTCTACTCTAACCAACTGAGCTATAGGCGCAGAAATATAATTTTTATTTCGGCTGCAATTTTAAGCAAATTACAGCCGAAATCCAAGAATGATTTTAATTTAATTGGTTGTTTGTATTACTTTTATTGATAAGTACGCTGCAAACCAACCCGATATTTATTTGCCAACTTCTATAACGTGAAATGTGCCAGGTATTTGCCGTGGCCTTCCACCCCCTGCATTAGGCTCTGTTTTTGCAGCAGGTAAAAATAAATGATGCGTTGTTAAATCAATACCAATAGTTCTGGCGCTTGGTTCGGTTACTATATTTTCTACAAATTCGAATTTATCTGCACTCAATTCCCTAACAACGCTTATAGTACCTTCACCATTTGAAGCATAGGCTAGTTTTAATACGGGGTCAAACACTAATCCGTCGGTATTGCCAATAGGGAATGTACCAATTGTTTTACCGTTAGCTGCATCCATTACAACCATGGTTTTACTATCACCGCACCCAGTAAATAAGCGGTTTGTTTTACGGTCAATATCTAAACCCGATGGAGACGAACCGCCGTCTATTTTATATCTAGCTACCTCTTTATAGGTTTTGGCATTAATTACTATAATAGTACTAGTACCCTCACCATTAACAAATATTTTTCCTTTACCATCGGAAACTGCCGTTTCTGGTTTATCCCCTAATGGGACTGTAGCCACTACTTTTCCGGTAACTGGATCAACAAATGTAGCATCCTTACTGCGTCCATTACAGGTAATAATCTTTTTTGAGAAATCATCATAAAAAATCGCATCCGGGTTTTGCCCTACTGGTATTTCGGCCAAAACCTTGAATGTTTTCAAATCAAATACAGAAACAGTATTGGCCCTGCCATTGCTGGTATAGCCTTTACCAAACTCAGTTGCTACTGCTACACCATGTACCCCTTGTGTATTTGTAATAACACCTACAGAATCACCGGTGGTGGTAGATAAAACATTTACCTGATTGCCATGTGATACATATACACGTTTTGCAGCCCCATCAACAAAAATGTAATCCCACCCGCCAGAGCTTCCAATTTTATGATCTTTCAATACCTTAAAACCTGTTTTCTTTTGCGACCATGCATGGAAGGGTATACTAATGGCTACACTAAAAACCAAAACTAATGCAGCAGTTTTTTTAATTGAGTTCATAATTTTTTAATTTTTATGCTATTTAATAAATAATTCTGTAGCAAAACTGAATATAATAATAATGATACAAAGCAGGATGCATTTTAAACCTGCAATCGTATCGCAAACAAATTTAATTACCATCAGTTATAACTAAAATTAGTGCAGCTTTTAATTTATGGTAATCAAAAGGTAATTTTCTAATTTCTTAAGCGTGTAATTTTAATCTCCATTGTAACTTGCACTATAATTATTGTAAACATTTGAATGGCAACAGAAAAAAACTTTAATTGGTCGGATGATAGTGAACCTCATAAAAAACGAACTAAACTGATCATCAGGCAACACCCGGAGATCAGGGAGCTTATAGGCCGAAACCCCTATACTATGCTTGTTATCATATTATGTGTAGGCATACAAGTGGGCTTAGCTGTATGGTTGCAACATGCGTCGTGGATGGTTGTTTTAATGGTTTCGTATTTGATAGGTGCTTTCGCTAGCCATGCCTTGTTTATTTGTATACATGAGTGCGCACATAATCTGGTATTTAAAAATAAAACGCTAAATACTCTTGCAGGTATATTTGCAAACCTTCCCCAGGCATTTCCAAGTTCAGTATCGTTTCAAAAATATCACCTCAAACATCATTCGTATCAGGGTGTACCCGAGTTAGATGCTGATATGCCTTTTGGATGGGAAGCTAAACTGATCAATAACACCTGGTACGGCAAGGCTTTATGGTTGCTGTTTTTCCCAATATTTCAATTATTAAGGCCCTTTAGATTGAAGGAGATTGAATTACTTGATGCATGGACCATTGTTAACTGGATGTTAGAGATCGCATTTATGGCGGCGGTGATCTATTTTTTTGGTGCCAAAGCGGCGCTCTATATGGTGTTCAGTTTTTTCTTCTCGGTAGGATTACACCCGCTTGGTGCCCGCTGGATACAGGAACATTATTTAACGCATGGCGATCATCAGGAAACAAAAAGCTACTATGGCATTTTAAATTTTGTTAACCTAAATGTAGGCTACCATAATGAGCATCACGACTTTCCTTCGGTACCATGGAACAAGCTCCCTTTGATAAAGAAATTTGCCGATGAACACTACGAAACATTAGGTTATCATACCTCATATACCGGTTTATTGTTCCGCTTTTTAT
This sequence comes from Mucilaginibacter sp., assembly GCA_025352225.1. Taxonomy (GTDB): domain Bacteria; phylum Bacteroidota; class Bacteroidia; order Sphingobacteriales; family Sphingobacteriaceae; genus Mucilaginibacter. The sequence continues at coordinate 50,343 of JANXTT010000028.1, forward strand.
TTGACAGGGAACTCTCTCTCTTTTCGCGAACCCGAAGATCAAACAGAGGCGGTAAATCTAAAATAAATACAGAACAAGCTACAGAAACACTTACCTTAGTTTCAAAATCTGCTTAGTATATTATTTATTCGGCCATGACAAACATTAAAAATATCATTTTTGATTACGGCAACGTAATTTTTAGTATTGATTTTTCACTCGCCCAAAATGCATGGGAACAATTAGGTGTAATGAATGCCGAATCCTTTTTTGGCCACGGGCAACAGGACAAATTGTTTGACGCGTTTGATAAGGGAGAGATCACCCCTGCGGAATTTAGAGACCAGATACGGTTGATAACCAATAACGACAAACTTACCGACCAACAAATAGATACCGCCTGGAATAGTATGCTTATAGGCATCCCAAAAGGCATGCACGAGCTTTTGTTGCAGCTTAAATCAAAATACCGCACCTTTCTGCTCAGTAATATCAATGCTATCCACTATGAGTATATTATGGGATACTTAAAGCGCGAATTTGATTTTGAAGGCAACACGCATCTCTTTGAGAAAGTATACTATTCGCACTTTGTGGGTAAGCGTAAACCTAATGCCAATATTTTTGAGCAGGTTTTACACGAGAACAATTTAACCCCTGCCGAAACTCTTTTTATTGACGATAGCCCGCAACATATAGCCACTGCCGTTAAACTAGGCATCCAAACTTATTTAATGAAAGCACCCGACACTTTACAGGCTTTTATTGAAAAGGAAAAACTGCTTTAATATTGATGTAATAACCGCTTTATGGGCGGGAATTAATTTGGTTTAAAACTTCTTTTTTATTTTGACTAAAATATTTTTCACCTTTTTAATATACCTGTTCAATTCGCCAATAGGTTTGGCATTGCGCCATTCGGTTAATTTAAGGTACTGGTAAAATAACGCTTTATATTTGGGGTTATAGTTATAAGAGCTATAAAACGGTTTACGCGATATAAAATGAACCAGGTATGGATTTTCCAGATCGCCGGATGCAAAGTAATTCCAACGGGTATCCAACTCGAGCCATTGGTTGGCTAACACCACGTTAAAACCATATTGATCCGGATAGTTAGCAAATTTGATATTATCGTTTATACAGTCAATAATTTTGGTAGCCAGGTTTTGTTCGGCCCATTTTTGGGTGTTGATCAGCAATAACCCGGTATTAAAATATTTGGTATCGGGTGCAAAACCAAGTTCCTTATAATTCATTATACCGCCCCACGAGTTATCAAAGGTAAGTAAGCGTGGGTCTTGCACTGCGCCAATTACATTTTCGCCCAGTTCCATGTTGTACAATTTGCTAATCTCTTCAAGCACAATCATATCCACATCTAAAAACAGCGCCTTCTTAGTTTCTGCCGGCACTATATACTGGATAAATAAGCGCAGGTAAATAGTAACCGGATACGAGGTACGGTCGAGCGGTAATTTAACACCTGCCGGAATGGTATCTTCCATTTTTATCCACTTGATCGTGAACATCGCAGGGTCCACAGAACTATGTATTTTTTTCTGACTGCTTTTTTTAACACCATCAGCTATAACATATACTTCTATTTTTTCGCCGGTTTTATGGTTAGTTTCTATTGATTTTAGCAGCGCGGCCAAATGAATAACATAATGTTCATCGGTAACAATTACTATTGGGATGGCTGTTGATGATTTCATATTTAGATATTTTCCCCGGGTTTTTTGACCTAATTTCGTTTTTTATAATATTCACTAAAAATGATAATTAAAAATCAGAGGTAAAAATTTAGTTTGTATCAAGTCGCTGGTATCAGGTATGTTTAAAAGTACCCACCTTTTTCAGGACATGACAAACCGATCCGCTACTCAAAAACGGACATGGTATTTTACTTATGTGTTTATTGAGTTATTAGGATTTGCAAAGGGTATAGAGCACCCTTACTCCTTCGCTGTTAAACGAACATCTGCGCTATCAGGAGATAAACATATTGTTGTTATACCCATTTTTACCCATGTTTGTATTTAATGATGAGAGAACAAACTTTTTTTTCAAAAAAAACGTAAACTAATATGGCATTAAAAATGCAATAGCGGTCAATTAGTTATAAGTTTAGTATAAACTTTATAACTTTACAAAACCCTACAATTAACATGATTTTAATATTGCTTAAGATATCGGTTTAAACCATGCGAAAATACTTATTAACCGTAATTATACTTTTTAACTTTACGGTAGTTTTAGCCCAAATCGATAAGACCCTGATACCGGTAACCTTAAATGACAAACTTGATACTGTCAAGAAAGCAGCTCTTGATACTGCCAATCAACTTGATGTTATTGACGTAATATCAAGAATCATCCATAATAAACCGCAGGCTGCCGCGCCAGTCAAAAAATTAACATTCTCCTTGTTACCGTCAGCGGGGTATTCGCTTTCTACCGGTTTTGCAGTTAATTTAAGTAGTAATGTTTTATTCTACACCGGCAAAGACAGAACTAAGGTTAATGCCTCGTTAATTAATGCAAGTGGCTTTATTGATACCTATAACCAACGTTCGTTTCTGGTGCAAACGGATATATGGTCAGACAATAATAATTTCGACTTCACCAGTGATTTCCGCTGGCTCAAATATCCGGGCAGTACATATGGGTTAGGCGGTTTAACTTCGCCCGAAAAGGAAAACCCGATAAATTACAACTACGTAAAATTTTATGCCACCTTAGTACGTAAGGTAATTCCGGATTATTATATTGGTTTCGGGTACAACCTTGACTACCATACCAATATTATTGAGATGGGTAATATGGATAACACTATTAGCGATTTTACCCTTTATGGCAAGCCTTATACCACAACATCATCTGGGTATAATATTGATTTATTATACGACAAGCGAGTTAACCCTATTAATCCGGTGGGTGGTGGTGCCTATGCTAATATAGTTTTCAGGCAAAATCTGGACTTTTTAGGAAGTGATAGCAACTGGCAATCATTAATTATTGATTTGCGTAAATACGTAAAAACCTCGGCGCGGAACAATAATGTTTTGGCATTTTGGACGTACCTGTGGTTCACTTATAATGGCAATACGCCCTACCTTGATTTGCCTAGTACCGGTTGGGACCCCTATGGCAGTAGTGGACGCGGCTATGCCGAGGGCAGGTTTAGAGGCAAACAAATGCTATATGTCGAAGCCGAATACCGTTTTGGCATCACCCATAATGGTTTATTAGGTGGCGTATTATTTGCTAACGGGCAAACGTACCCCGAATATCCGGGCGGCAACTTCAAAAAGTTTATCCCGGCAGCAGGCACCGGCCTGCGGCTTAAACTTAATAAGCACTCCAATAGCAATATCTGCATTGACTATGGATTTGGCATTGATGGCTCACATGGTTTTTTTGTAAACCTGGGCGAAGGATTTTAGAGGATTTTTTGTTCTAATCTCTAGCAAGAATAACATCATCTATTTTTATTAATCCCACATCTATTGATTATTTTTTATATAAACTCGGCATCTACATTAAATAAATTACGTAAATATTATAATTGACTGGCTTTATTAAACAATCAATTTACGACAAAGCCAATGAAAATGATCAATTTTGCTTTGCTTCAGCCAACTTTTATGACATCCAAGATCTACTTGCTTTCTTTTATTTTTACATTTTGCTTTTGGGAAGCCAACGCTCATCCAGATACTTCCCAAATTAAAAAGAATGACAATACTGAAATAGATTCCAGTAAGCAAAAGGATATGATTGATGTTTTAAACAAGTTTTTTAAAAAGAACGCAAATCCTGAAGACAGAAAAACTCCACCCAGATTAATTGTTTCGTTAGTGCCGGCGGCAGGATACACGCTTTCAACAGGGTTCGCTGTAGACTTAAGCGCCAGCCTGGCTTTTTATACGCAGCAAAATTTCAAAAACAATATTTCCTTTATAAATTTTGAAGCTTTTTATGATACTAGAGCTCAAAAAAACTTTTTCACCCAGTCTAGCATCTGGGCCGATAAAGAAAGGCTGCGATTTGTAACTGATTTACGATTTTTAAAATACCCTGATGATACTTTTGGTTTAGGTAGTTTTTCTACCAACATGGGTGATAATCCAATAAACTACAACTACATACGATTGTATGAAACGGCGTTTCGTAAAATTTTACCTGCCCTTTTTATTGGTGGAGGTTATAACCTGGATTATCACTATAATATAACCCAAAGCGGCACAGTGAATAAAACCATTACTGATTTCCAAACCTATGGTTTTTCAAACACATCAATCTCATCGGGTGTAAATTTGGCATTGCTGTATGATACACGCAAAAATCCAATAAACGCGCTGGGAGGAACTTATGCTAATTTGATTTTCAGACAAAACGCGCGTTTTTTAGGTAGCGATGCAAATTGGGAATCTATACAACTTGACTTTAGGAAATATTATAAATTCCCTGCAAATTCAAATAACGTTGTAGCTATTTGGAATATGGAGTGGTTTAACTTCAATGGAAACTCGCCTTACATGGATTTGCCAAGTACAGGTTGGGATACCTTTAATAACGTGGGGCGCGGCTATGTAATAGGCCGGTTTAGGAGCCCAGGCTTAATATACCTGGAAACTGAATATCGGTTTGGACTTACTAAGAATGGCTTATTGGGTGGTGTGGTATTTGCCAATGGCCAAAGCTTTTCTGAGTATCCAAGTGGTGGATTCAAAAAAATAATCCCGGCAATAGGCTCTGGCCTGCGTGTTAAGATAAACAAACACTCTAATACAAATGTTTGTGTTGATTATGCTTATGGCTTTGATAATTCCAAAGGGTTTTTTGTGAATTTAGGCGAGATGTTTTAAATAGTTGTACTTATACAAACCCCAATAGTTATTGAAGCTTAACCATCATATCATAAGAATCAACCGACTTGTTTGCTGATGGCCACTTATTTAGAGCCGAAAAAAGCAAGTACTTTTTATCCTTATCTATACCTTGAATTACCTGGCCGATCACCTTTTTGATGGTGTTATTTTCTTTCCGGATGGCTACGGTATCCTTCAGTTTAACCTTGGATATATAGTAGATGGTTGGAACAATTCCGTACACGCTGCTTTGATTAAATATCCTGATTATTTGGGGTTTGGTTGGTACTTGTGTAAGGATTAAAGGGAGTTTGTACTTTAAAGTAGCCTCGTTTAATATTTTTGCATAATAACTATACATTTCAGCAGTGGCCGGATATTCCAATAAACCGCTTGGCCGTATGCACATGTTGGCCATTTCCATTGCATTTAGAGCGTTAACAAGGTAAGCTTTTTTATACTGTTGTTTGGCACGCTCAAAAAGCTGTGGCGCAGTTTTACCAGCCTGAGTATATCTATCCATGCTCAGTTTATTGAGTTTCCAGCCATAATCATATTTACAATACATGGCTGTGAGCATCCATTTATCTTCGTCGCTGGTTTTAGGAACCAAAAAGGCGATATATACTTCCCGGGTTGGAGATTGGTACTTGATATCAATTTTCTCGCCATCAACTGTGCTGGTTGATATTTTATAATCGCCGGGGTGTGCCCTGATAATATTGTATTCGCCTAGTATGGTATAACCTAATTTACAGCGTGAATTATACATTTCGACCTGATTTTTATAATAGCCATTGTCAAGCAGTTCTTTTGACAAGAGATCTTCTAACTGTTTTGGTTTGTCGTCTTTAAGGTCGGTAAATAACTGTTCGTTGAGTTGATGAAAATCGTCTTTTTTATTGGGTTTAATTTGCTCGTTCGTCCAGGTACCGGGCCTATCCGAATCATCGCAACTTTGCAAAGCGACAGCAAAGGTTAAAAGGAAAAACAATGGTATAAAACAAGGTCTAAAGATTATCATAGCAATAAAAGATGATAAGGGTAGTCAAATATCATTATAATATTTCAAATGTATATGCTAAATATTTAGTTGTTAAAGCTTTCCTGATTTAGACTTTTTACCTGTACTTTATAAGCTGACGGTAAAATTAAATCTCTTAAATAACTATCAAGTTTAACTAAACTGCTTAATTTATAGAGCCATAAAACAGGGCTAAGGAAAGGGGTATTTCCCAGTGAAAGTAAACCTCTTACGTTTGGAGGAACAATTAAAACCTGCACCTGCCTTAAAAGCTGATATCTTAAAAAGCCCAGATGTTTTTTGTATTGAGCATATAAGTGCGCTGTAAAATCACTATTCAGTAAATCTTGCTGTAAATGTTCTTTGCGCATTATAACCCATTGGTTGTATGTGCAGGGCAGGCCGGCGATGCCCATACGGCTCCCCACACGGACAAAAACCTCAAAAACCTCTGCTTTTTCAAGCTCAGTCAGTTTCCGTTCTAATACTTCGTAAGATCGGATGGAGCAATCAATTAACATAAACAAAACATCGCGATAAGCCCACGCGGGGATCTGAGCATTCCGTTTGGTTTCAACTGCTGTATGGATAGCTTTTATTTGATCTATTGCCGTATTGGCGGCTTCCATCTCCGAAAATATAATAAGCCGGGCATAGGCAACCGTTGAGAATAATCTATCCAATGGATTATTAGGCAGGCGGCCGGTAAAGTAAAGCCAGTCAACTGCTTTATTTAATGCAAACTCAGCCGCAGAGCCTGCAAAAATAAAAAGCACGGTATCTGCTTTACCCCAAATTTTTCTGACTATTGAGCTTTGGCTCACAAAATATTCCATATTAAATTTGATGTATTTTAATGCTTTTTTTGACCGACATGTAGGCTATAATTAACGGTAAAGAACCAAACACTCCAAATGAGCAATCAATAAGCCGCCAGAAGATAGGTATTCCCCGGATGCTTCCGGCAATAAATGCAAGCGGAAATATTAGTATACATGCTATGATCCCAAATTCAATAATCCAAATATTTTTAACCGGATCCCTTAATGGGCCTATAAATAAAACCGCCAGCATAAGATGCGCAAATGCCAGCCAATCTGTACCATAACTTAAATATGGGTAATTATGATTAGTAGTTTTTACTGCCAGATAAACCGTATTTAACCAATTGTTTACTATACCTGTACCACCCAACCCAAGCTTAACTAAATAACCAATTTCGGTTTGGAGCGGAAAGGCAGTGATGCCGCTTATAGTGAGGCCAATTATTATTAACCATATACAACGCCTAATGATAATTATTGAATGTGCTTCAATTTTTTGTCTCATGATTTATTCATTAAAAGAACTTTGAATTTCAAAGTATAAGTATAAAAAAATTAACTTTTTTGCTGCTTAATTAAATTTTCTAGTGATTCGAGGTGTTTTTTAAATGCCGATATTCCCTTTACCGATGCCATATAACGGGTATTAGGTTTACGGCCTAAAAAAGATTTGTTTACGGTAATGTATTCTTCTTTCTCCAAAGCTTTTAAATGCGAAGCCAGATTACCATCGGTAACATCAAGCAACTCTTTTAGAGAGTTAAAATCATAACTATCGTTAGCTACTAGTACACTCATAATTTGCAAGCGTATCCTATTTTCAAAAGCTTTATCAAAATTACTTAGTGCTATTTTCACGATCGTATTTAAAGTGCATAACAGTACCGTACAAAATATGAAGTACGCCAAAACCTATTGCCCAAAATGCCAGGCCATAACCCGGTATTATAGTTGAAAGCAAACCTAAACCAATTTCGCATATTCCCAACCATTTAACATCGCCATAAGTATATTGGCTTGCGGCTACTAGCGTTAAACCATAAAAAATAAGGCAAGTTGGTGCTATTAGTCCATAATACTCCTGATATAGTAAAATTAAAACAAAACCGCCGCCTGTTAACAAAGGTACAATTCCATTAAGTAACAATAACTTACTGCTTTGGTTCCATACACTTAATGCTTTACGCTTTGCCTTTAAGATAGTGAGCCAAATACCTGTTGCTATAGATAATGCCAGTACAGCGGAAGCAATTCCGAATAACTGCATGGGCAAATTCCCATAATAAATACGATATACCTCTGTTTTATCGCTGATGTAAAGTAATTTATAAGCTATACCAGCCCCCGTTAAGGCATATATACCCGCCATCACACCGGATAGGCCGCTTAGCGAAATGAACTTTGTTGAGCGTTCCATCAATAATCTGATGGAGCTAATTTCGTCATATAAGTGTTTATCATCCATGTAAAGTACTTTGTAATGCAAAGTAACATAAAGATTATTACTAATCCAAATTGATTTTTACAATATCAAGGGATCATACGAGAAAACCATTGCTGATTGGGCGAAATAGCTGAATTTATTTTATGGCTTTAAGTTTAGCATTATAACCTTCTTTTAAAATGCCAATCAATAAATCCAATTTAAGTGGCTTTGATATATAATTATCCATACCAGCATTATAACAGTCTTCACGGTCTTCGGGCATAGCGTTAGCCGTCATAGCAACAATATAAGGCTGATCAATATTACTATCTTCCCGTATATGCCGGGTAGTTTCCAAGCCATCCATTTCTGGCATTTGTATATCCATCAATATAATATCATATGTTTCATCAGCCATTAATTTTAACGCTTCGGTGCCATTATTAGCCAATGAAGGCTCATAACCTAATTTATTTAATATTTTGATGATCAGCTTTTGGTTAATCAGGTTATCTTCGGCAACCAACAGTTTTACAGGATGTTGTTCTGCAAAATCGGCCGATAAAAATGAGGTGCTTTTAGGTTCATTACTAGCAGTATATTGCTGATGTTTAAACTCATTTTGTATAACCATACTCAGGTGATGCTGTTTAACCGGCTTAGTGAGCGTTGCTGCAAAAAGAAGTGGATAATTCTTTCTGGTCTCATCACCAATAGAACTTAACAGAATAACTGGCAATTTAGGATAGCTTTTTTTAACCAGCCGTGCAAATTCTAACCCGTCCATATCCGGCATTTGCATATCGGTTATAATCATGTCAAAAGTTTCTCCGTTCTGTAACAGCATAAGTGCTTCTGCGCCAGAGTGAGCTGCAGTAGCGTGTAATTTCCATAAATCCAGTTGCCCTTTTAATACCTTTAAGTTAGTTTCATTATCGTCAACTATTAATATACGCTTACCTTCAACATCAGGAAGAGTGGTGGCCTGTAATCTATCACGATGTAAAGCTTCGCATTTAATAGTAAAGCTAAATTTTGTTCCTTTTCCCTCCTCGCTTTCTACCTTAACATCGCCTCCCATTAAGCGCACAAGGCGTTCGCTTATAGCAAGGCCCAAGCCTGTACCTCCATACCTCCGTGTTGTTGATGAATCAACTTGTGTAAAAGGCTTAAAAAGGTTAGAAAGTTTTTCGGCTGGTATACCAATACCAGTATCACTTACTTCAAAAGCCAATTCTAAGGCTGTGTCCATTTCTGCAGCTATAGTAACATTTAAAAAAACCTCACCCTTATGCGTAAATTTCATAGCATTACCTACTAAATTTGTCAATATCTGCCGCAACCGCATACTATCAGCAATGAGTATATTGGGTACATGGTGGTCAATTTGATATATTAAATCCACATTTGTTTCAGATGCTTTGGCAGCAAACAGATCAAGCACTTCTTCGATACATGAACGCAGTTCAAATTCATTCGGATCAAGTTCCATTTTACCTGATTCGATTTTTGAAAAATCCAGTATCCCATTAATAATATTTAATAATGCTTCACCGCTATGTATTATAGTTTTCGCATAATCATACTGCTCATCGTTAAGCTCTGTTTCGCCTAATAAAGAAGCCATACCAATAACTCCATTCATTGGCGTACGGATCTCGTGGCTCATTGTAGCTAAGAATATACTTTTTGCCTGGTTAGCATTTTCAGCTTCTAAACGGGCTTGCTCTGCATCGGCCCGTGCCCGCTGTTCCTGCAGACGCTGTTCAAATAACTCCTCATTTAAAGTCTGCAGCTCTTCAGTTTGATCTATCAATTCGCCATTTAAGCTCTGTAATTCTACTGATTGCGACTGTAACTCTTCTGATGTGGCCTGTAATTCTTCATTTAATGATTGCAGATCTTTAGCTTGTTGAAGCACTTCGCGTGTGCGCTCGTCTACTTGCTTTTCCAATACCCTTTTTTGAGCTTGAATATTTTTTACCCTATACTGATATATACCATATATAATTAAGCATGCAAATACACCTACAAATAGTTTAAACCACCATGTTAACCAAAAAGGCGGCGTAACTATAATTTTCATAGAAGTGCCTTGTTGGTTCCAAACCCCATCATTGTTAGACGCCTTTACCCTAAAAGTGTACTCGCCGGGATCAAGGTTAGTATAGGTAGCTTTATGTTGATTACCTACGTAATTCCACTCTTTTTCAAAACCTTCGAGCATATACGCATATTCATTTTTTTCGGGTATGGTATAATCTAAGGCGGAAAACTCAAAAGTAAATACAGTTTGTTTGTAATTAAGCTTAATGGTGCGTGTATCTGTGATTGATTGTTGCAATGGCGAATTGGCCGAACCAGCTATTACCGTTTTATTAAATAATTGAAAATCTGTAAATACAATTGGAGGAATATTTTTATTTTCATTGATAGTATTTGGGTCAAAACTATTAAAGCCGGTTATACCCCCAAAATAAATCTCACCTGTACTTGCTTTAAAACCAGCATGTAATGCAAACTCGTGGTTTTGCAACCCATTTTGCAAAGTATAATTTTTAAAGGTACTATTCTTGGGGTTAAAACGGCTCAGCCCATTGTTGGTACTTAACCATAAATAACCTTTATCATCTTGAATGATACTATTTACCGAATTATTGGCTAAACCATCTTTAGTTGTATACGCAATAAATTTATGGTGTTGATAATCGTATTTATTTAAACCACCACCAAATGTACCAATCCATATATTATTGCTTTTATCTGCATAAATGGTGTATATGATATCATTGGAGAGGCCGCTGTTGGCTTTAGTTAAACGGGTAATTGTATTAGTTTTCCAGTGATAAATACTTATCCCTGCATCATAGGTGCCAATCCATATATCGCCCTTTTTATCTTCATAAAAACATCTTATTACGTTATTACCAATAGTGTTTAAATCTCCAATTTTAGTTTTAAGGCTTTTAACTTTTTTTGTCGATAAATTAAACACATCTACCCCTCCGCCATTTGATCCAATCCACAAATTGTTTCGTGTGTCTTCTAATAATGCATATATTCTTTCATCAGATATTGGATGCTCGCCTTTTCCTTTTGTATAGTTAGTGAAAGTTTTTGTCTTAGGATCATAAAGGTCTACCCCACCTGTATAAGTACCTATCCAAAGTTGGTTTTGAGATTTTCTCTTTAATAGTACAAGTACAGAATTTCCTGCTAAAGTATTTTTCACTCCTTCTTTGTGCATATAATGAGTGAAGCTCTGCGTTTTTTTATCAAGCAGATCCAGGCCCCCCCCATCTGTGCCAACCCAAATATCTCCATTGCTTGCTTCAGCAAATGAGGTTATAACTTTGTATGATAAGCCATGCTTATTGTCGCTTTGATAGTGGTAAACATTAAATAGCGCAAGATTTTTGTCGAATTTGCTAATGCCTCCCGAGTATGTGGAAACCCATAATATTCCTAAATTATCAACATATATCGTTCTAACCGAAGCTATACTTAATGTTGTATTATCATCGGGCTTGTTACTATAAGTGGTAAAAGTATTTTTCGCAATGTTATAAAAATCCAGCCCTTGTTCGGTACCGATCCATAAATTACCGTTCCCGGCATTAGTCATACTAAAAATAGTATTATTGCTTAAACTATGCGCATCTTGAGGTTTGTGTTTGTAATGCTGAAAAAAACCGGTTTGGATATTTAATTTATCAACGCCGCTCTCATTGGTACCTATCCATAGGTTTCCTTTAGCATCATCAACAATAGCGGTAATAATATTACTGGCAATAGTGCGGGCATCTTTATCATCATGAAGATAAACAGCAAATTTACCTGTTTTATAGTTATATAAATTTAAACCTTTAGTTGTTCCAACCCATAGCCTATGGTTCCTGTCTTTAGTAACGATTGATATTTGGACGTTAATTAAACTCCCTGGTTTATTATCAGCTAAAAAACGACGAGTTACCTTACGGGTTTTAGTGTCAAATAAATTAAGCCCCGAGTAAGTACCAACCCATAAATAACCGTTGTCATCTTCCTTAATAGCTTGTATGGCTTCACTAGTTAAAGTGCTATTATCACCAGGGTTAGAATGATAAGTGATAAAACTATCGCTTGCGCGGTTGTATAAGCTTAATCCCGCGGTAGTGCCAACCCACATATTACCTGCCTTATCCTGATACAATACGTTGATGCTATTTGCGCCTACACTAGTTTTATCACCCACAACATTTCGGTATATTTTAAAATGATACCCATCGTATTTATTAAGTCCATCCTGAGTTCCAAACCACATAAAACCATCTCTATCTCTTAGAACAGAAATAACTGTATTTTGCGAAAGCCCCTCCAAGGTAGTAAAATGTGTAAATTTTACATTTGGCTGAGCGTAACCTGTTTGAATATTGAGCAAACCCACCAATAAAAAAACAATTGAAATATGATACAGGCGAATAAAATATTTATACATTTTAAAAAAAATAGTTTACGATCGTAACCAGGTATATTTATGACCACCTATATAACTAATAGCACAATACATGTCAATGTACTGGTTTACGAAAACATGACCGAATATGTTTTACGAAATAACCTTAAATGTTGTAACACCTTATATTGCACACGTTTTATTATGATGTTTTATTAAAAAACAGCTACCACAGCTTAAATAGATAACAGCATATAGGTTCTATTAAAAACAAAAACCCTGACCGAAAATTCAGTCAGGGTTTTTATAAAAAAAAAGTTATATAAGATTAGAAGGTGTAACGTACACCAAATTGCATTTGATAACGTGATGTAAACAGATCAACTTGGTAAGGAACACCTGGATCGGCGAATTTATAAGTTGGATTTGTTGTTGGTGCATTAGCAAATGTTGGTGTTACTGCTTGTGATAAACCAACGCTTGCTGTTGAGTTGAAAGTATTTGATGAGAAATAGTAGTGACCCCAATCTTTGTTCAACAAGTTTGTAAGGTTGATAATGTCAAACGTGAATGTTAACATTTGTTTATGTTTATCAACTCCCAAATTAACATCTTGAGTAAAACGGAAATCAACATCAGTATTCCAAGGTGTGTGTGCTGCGTTACGTTCAGTAAACTGGCCCCTTCTTGAAGTTAAGTACTCGTTTCCGTTAATGAATGAATCAAAGGCGGTAGCGTAACCTTGTTCGGTGGCTGTTGGAGTACCAGGAGTTGTACTGAACAAATTAATAGTTTCGCCAACCTTAGGTATGTAAGCCAAATTAACTTGTTGGCCAGTACCATTAATTGCAGCATTATAAAAGCCGAATGTATAAGGATTACCCGATTGAGCACTCAAGAATATAGTAAAGTTTGATACTAAGCTTTTGTTTGTACCATAAGCCAACCTATAGTTTAAGGTAGATACGATACGGTGGCGAATATCAAAATTAGAATAAGCAGCTTGTGGATTATTAGGATTTAATGCCTGGTTTAATTGCCAGTTTGATTCCATTGAATTACGAATACCGTTAGTTACATCTTTGGATTCGCCGTATGTATAGGCAACATTACCATCAAAACCACCAATGGTTTTACCAACCTGACCAGTAATGCTATAACGATGGCCCTGATCTGTGTTTGATAATTCGTAGGCGTTTGTAAAATTAGCTGATACTTTTTTATTAGCAAATATTGGCTGCTGATGTTGCGTGTCATAAGGATAATAAGCAACATTATCAACTGTGTTTACCTGTTGAAATTTCAGATCACGAATAACGCTTGTATAGATACCTTCTACCGAAAATCTCCAAAGATCTGCTGTTTTAAAATCAAAAGCTAAAGTACTTCTCCAAACCTGTGGCATTTTAAAATTATTATCGATCAAATCAACCTGAGTTGGGCCTGCCGCGCTTGTATTTGGAGTAGGTACCTGTTGATTAACAAAATCTAAACCACCGTTTGGCGTAGCTTGTACAGGGTTAGTAGGAAATGTAAATTCTTGACCCTTTCCTTTTTGTGAAACAGGTGTATTATCATATGCGCCGTAAGTATCGCCATTATTATAAAAAGCATAACCAAACCATGCAAACGGTACACGGCCAGTAAATGTACCTGTACCACCGCGAATGATCACACTTTGATCGCCCATTACATCATAGTTAAATGAAACACGAGGATTTACCTGAATGTTATGTAAATATGTGTTAGTGATGTCTTTAGGTTGTGTGTAGTTAAAGGTATTACCGTAATAAGTATCAACTGCTGCCCCGGTTGTTTTTGCGCTCAAAATTTGTTTGTTTGGCACATCGGCATAATCTAAACGGATACCTGCGGTTACCTTTAAATTATCAGTTGCTTGTATCTCATCCTGAGCGTAAACACTTAATAAATTAACATTGAATTTTGCAGACGGATTTGCTAAGATGTAATCACGAGTGTTGTTTGTATAATTATAGTTTGTACGTACACGTTTTGGTGCCGCTAAATTGGTAGGTGGATTATTACCTGTAAAGTTATCAATACTTGAATAACCTACCCGGCCATTCCATGCGTTTACAAAATTGTAAGTGATATCGTAAAACTCGTTGTGAGTACCAAAAGTAAAGGTATTTTTACCTGAAGTTAAGGTTACGTTATCTGTAAATTCACTGGTCTTTTGGTGCATATCAAAAATTGCCGCTTCGCGATCTGTACCCAAAAATATAGTTGTTCCAGGGGTACGGCCAGCTATCTCGATCTGCGGTAATGCCGGGTTCGAGTTAGGGTCGCGATAATCGTGTACGTTTGAATAGCCTAGCAATAAGCTATTACTTACATTGCTTGATAATCTTGATTTTAACTCCGCAACAAATGAGGTTGAATTGTTATGTGATGTAAAGTCGATACCGCTAAACCGGAAGTTAGCATTATCGCGCTCCAGGTTTGTTGCTGTAGATGTTATGGTATTGTTACGTACTGTTAATTGATTATGCTCATTAATATTCCAATCTAAACGATTAAAAAATTTAATCGAATTTGAAAATATCGTCGTATTATCATAAGTTCCGGGATCGATACCACCTGTATAAACTTTAAATGCTTTTGTTATATCTTGAGCATCTTGCAATGATAGTATATTGGCAGAACCTGCACTACCGGCGCCGCTGATAATTGGATCTTGACGACGCGCTATTTCTTCACTAGTAAAAAAGAACAACTTGTCTTTAATAATGGGGAAGCCAACACGGAAACCTGTTTGATAGTCATGAAACTCATCAGGCTCTTTAGCGCCATCGCCACCTACGTTACCAGGTACATTATTTGGACCAACTAAAAAAGCACCTCGGCCGTAACCGTAAACAGAACCTGTTACTTTATTTGTACCACTACGTGTTACCGCGTTTATACTACCACCCAATACGTTACCGATTTTGATATCATATGGAGCAACGTATACTTGGATATCTTGTATCGCATCCAATGATACAGGGCTTGTACGAGTACTGCTACCTACCTGGCCTGATTGATTTGTTTGACCACCTAACGACGGACTAAAACCAATAGCATCATTATTGATAGCACCATCAAGAGTTACATTGTTGTAACGAAAGTTTGTACCCTGAAATGAGTTATTAGCACTTTGAGGGGTTATGCGAGTTATATCTTGCAAACTGCGGTTTATACTTGGCATCCTGCGTATTTGTGCCTGATTTGCTCCCGAACCAACTCGGGTACTGCCTGTAATATTTACAGTTTTTAACTCCGTAGCGGCATCAATTAATTTAAAATTGAAAGTCGTACTACCTAAACTTAATGTAATATCAGTTCTTTCCTCTTTTTTATACCCGATAAAAGAAGCAGTAATTGTGTAAGGACCTCCAGGATTAACGTTTTGGATAGTATAACGGCCATCAGAATTTGTTTGTGCGCCATAACGTGTCCCAGTACTTGTATTTACTGCTGTTATTGTTACGCCAGGGATAGTTTGTCCTTTTGGGTCAACTATTTTACCACTTATAACAGCGGTTGTGATCTGCGCATTTGCTATACCGGCTATAGCGAGAAAAACACCGGTTAGAATTAAAAAGTATAGATTTTTCATTGTGTTCAATTTGAGCACAAAGGTTAAGTCACAATATTAATTTTGTGTTAACTGAACATTATCTTTATAGACAATATAACGTTCATTCTGCCTATATGATTTATATAAAAAATACATAAGCTGGCATAAGTGCATTTAAATAACACTTTTATTGTAAAAACAACAAAAAAATCAATTTACAATTATAATTCCAACACATTTTATTGGATCTAAATAAAAGCAACAATATAAAATAGTAATACACGATTAACAATTACACAACATTAAGCATGCATGTTTGCCCCCAAATATATTACATCATTGCATTGTATACACGCTAATAACATATTTCATATTAGTAAAAAAAGTTAACAATACATTTTTACTGCTAAACAAACTCGAAAGAATTAATATAGCATACTTCAATTTTAAAAATCATGTTTGAAGCATAAGACTTAAAAACACTACACTTTAACCTTCTGTCCGATTCATTTAATACTTTAAACCCGAAACATAGATAACTTCTAACATCCTCAAATTATGACTTGCTTACCTAAAATAATTTTAATTCAAAATGCATATTCTAATGTTTAAATATAAAACTTCAATCATCATGAACTTTATTAAAAATTTAAAGATTGGCATTATCGCGCTTACGGCCATATGCACCACGTTTTCAGTTTCGGCTCAAGACAATACATTATCAGGTGCAGGTAGTACGTTTATGTATCCATTGTTCTCCAAAATGTTTGCCGAATATGGTAAAACAAATAAAGTAAGAGTAAATTATCAATCGATAGGTTCGGGCGGGGGGATTCTGCAGCTAACCAACAAGGCAATTGATTTTGGTGGAACTGACGCCCCTTTAAATGCAGAACAATCTAAAAAGATCGGTGTGCCTGTTTTGCATATTCCTATGGCATCTGGCGCAACGGTAGTTACTTATAACATTCCGGGAGTATCTGGTGCATTAAAATTAAATGGAAAAGTACTGGGTGATATTTACCTGGGTAAGGTAACCAGCTGGAATAATGCCGAAATTGCAAGTATTAATAAAGGCCTTAGTTTGCCTGAATTGCCTATAGTGGTTGTACATCGGTCGGACGGTAGCGGTACAACATTTATTTTTACTGATTTTTTAACAAAAGTAAATCGGGAATGGGCCTCTAAAGTTGGTAAAGCTACTGCGGTAAATTGGCCAGCAGGTTTAGGTGGAAAAGGCAGCGAAGGTGTATCTGGATTAGTAAAACAAACACCGGGTTCAATTGGATATGTTGAGCTTGCTTATGCTATCCAAAATAAAATGCCATTTGCATCCATTCAAAATAAAGGTGGCAAATTTATAGTTCCATCTTTAGAATCAACAACGTTAGCGAGCAATGTGGTATTGCCTGCTAATGCAGAAGTTTCGTTAACTAATACTGATAATGCTAATGGTTACCCTATAGCAAGTTTTAGCTGGGCATTAATTTATAAGGAGCAAAAATACAGCGGTCGGTCGGCTGCAAAAGCTCAGGCATTATTAAAATTATTATGGTGGGACATTCATCAGGGTCAAAAAAAATGTACACCATTGAATTATGCCCCCCTTTCACAATCGGCGGTAAAAGTTGCTGAAAAAATATTGAACTCGGCGACTTATGAAGGAAAAGCTATTTTAAAATAGCCTCCCTTTTACCTTTTTTCCAAGCATTAAGGATGTTTAACACCAATTACCAGCAAATAGCTATTTGCTGGTAATTGCTTTATATCCTACAAATACTGCTATATAATTCCTTAGGTCTAATATATATTACATACATGAGCCAGTGTTTTAGCCGAAAATTGGTCAATTACAAAATGAGTTGAATTATCAATTATTTTACAAAAAGTCACCTCCGGGTTATAGTTTCTTAAAATTTCTTTTCTGGTAATTCTCATCCAATGATACTTAAGCTTGGCAG
Source organism: Mucilaginibacter sp. (assembly GCA_025352225.1). Lineage (GTDB taxonomy): Bacteria > Bacteroidota > Bacteroidia > Sphingobacteriales > Sphingobacteriaceae > Mucilaginibacter. The sequence goes on from JANXTT010000028.1 coordinate 68,452, forward strand.
GCATTCTCACACCATAGTATACCTGCTTACCCCAGTTATCAAAATTAAATGTTGTAATACTTTTAAAGTAAAATAAAAATATGGTGAGATAAATTATCAATATATATTTCATTGTTATTGTTTTGGTTTGACGATCTGTAAAGTATCCACTTTGCACTGTAACCCGTTATTGGTCATTATAAAGGTTGTTAATGATGGATAGTATTTCTTGTTCTTCTCATTACATTCATATAGCGATACATTATTAATATATCGTTCCATTTTTTTATCAATAACTATCTTTGCATTCGCCGGAACTTTAAGTGTCAACCTAATTTCCTGGTTGCGCCATAAACCCATAAATGGAATTTTCAATGTTCTATCAAATGTCAATACCGAATCTTGTTGATTGAAATAATATGTAGTGTTCCGTGCATTGCGTAAAGCCGTTTGATAGCTACTCCCCCTGGCAGTAAATGATTCTACCAATACGGGTTGAGCCACATCACTTTTCTCAATATTGATATGAACATTTTGTGGAACATTGTAATGATTGTTATCGTCATCATTATCATCGTTTAAAATAACTTTTCCTTTAAACTGGTCGCTTATGCCAAGCCTCGTACTATCGGCCTTAGTTAAATACTTGATATCGTTTAATTTCAGATAATAAGTGTTATTTGCAGGGGCATTAATATTTATGGTTTGGCTAAAAGACGCTTCTTCTTTAAAATCAGCAGCAACACGAGATGAATGATAAGCTAAGAGCCCAACAGCAGCTATCCATATCACCAACATAGTATAACTGGTACTTTTACCAAATACCTTGCTGCTAAAAACAACCCTTAACGTAAGTAACATGATAGTAATTAAGGGTATAATTGCTACTGTAAATGCACTAAAATAAATAATGGCGCTGTGGGCATGATTAATTATAGTGAACGGAAAAATATGAAAAACATCGTGCCCTATTGCCAGCATAAAAGACAAAGCTATAACTGCCATAACAAAAAAACCAAAACACGTCAATAAAATAGCTACCCCAATTATCTTTATCAACAGTTTAGCTGCACCGCCTAAAAAATATCCTAGATGCCTAAAAAGATCTTCCACAAAATTCCGTACCCTGTACACATAAGGTTGGGCATTGTTATCAATATTGTTTAGTGCATAATGGACATTTTTTACTTCCTCTTCCAGATTTTTAACAAAACCTTTCAGATCTCGATTTTCGCCCTTCATGGCCATTCTATCGGCACGAGTTACAGCCCTTGGTAATATGACCCAAAGAATAATATAGGCCATAAAACCAATTCCACCCATTGGTACTGTTATTATAAATCCTAAACGGATCCAAATAACATCAATATCAAAATAATTAGCTATTCCAGAGCAAACTCCTCCCAATAGATGATGGTCAGGATCGCGAAACAGTTTACGATTAGTGGCAAAGTCGGGCCCCGCATTATAATGTGGCTTTTGTTCACCATCGTTGATTTCAAAATCTTCAACAGTACCCATCTGCCCTATCACTGCATTTACATCATTTGCAACAATAACAGATCTTGCTTCACGATTAAGTATCTCGGTAAACATTTCTGCTACACGGTTCTCAATATCTGAAGTGATCTCCATGCTATCATCTTCGTTAGCAAAATGGCGATTTACATCCGTCATATAATTCCTGAGTACTTCGTAAGCATCCTCTTCAATGTGGAAAATAATGCCGTTTATATTGATTATGATAGTTTTATTCATGATATTTTATTGTTATGTGGTTGATGATTATTTTCTGTTCGCTAATGCTGTTTGTACAGCATATGATAGTTCTGCCCAAGTTTTATCCAGTTGCTCAAGCACGGAACGGCCCTCGGGCGAAAGCATATAATATTTACGTGGTGGGCCAGATGTAGACTCTACCCAGTTGTAAGTTAATAAGCCGTTATTTTTCAACCGGGTGAGTAAAGGATATAAAGTACCCTCCACGACAAGCATCTGTGACTTTTTAAGATCAGCAATTATATCTGAGGCATACGTTTCGCCTTTTGAAATGATAGAAAGTATACAATACTCAAGTATCCCCTTTCGCATTTGTGTTTGTGTGTTCTCTACAATCATAATACAAAGATATATGTTTTAAATTGTATTATGCAATACATAGTACTAAAAAAAACAAAATGTTATTATATATTTACCACAAAACACTTATAATGAGTGATATAATAAAAAATCAAATAAAATTCTGACTGATGAATTGGAATTCATAGAGGATCAAAATCACCTTGGAGGATCAAAGGAACCTGCTATTAAAGGAGTATATAAGATTTTTAATAACGGTCAATTCACGTTATTAAAAATCTTATTAAGATGATTATTCCAAACTAAATGGTAATGAGTTAGATATTCAGTTGACACCATAGTCCATTTTGCCAACAATAAGGCCACTAAAGAGGATAGGTAAATTAATACCAGTATCTTACAAAGGCCTCCATCGCTTCGTATTCAGCAAGGCCTAACTCATCATAGCGGCGGGCAGTTTCGCGGTTACGATCTTCAGCTCTTATCCAAAACTCCCGCGCATCGTCGCCGGGGAAGATTGGTTTATCTTTTTGCGATTGATGTTTGAAAATCGCATTACGTTTTCTAAGCACCTCCTGTGGCGAAAGGGGTACAGCCATTTCAATTTCGTGGGTATCAAATTCATGCCATGCACCGCGGTACATCCATAACCAGCAGTTTTTCACCCATTCTTCCTTATCCTTTAACTGGCTCAAAGCTTCCAGAATAATGTTGAAACATACGATATGGGTACCGTGAGGGTCAGCAAAATCGCCAGCGGCAAATATTTGGTGAGGCTTGATCTTCCGAAGCAGATTTATGGTTAATTGTATATCGGCTTTGCTTACCGCATTTTTTTGAGTTTTGCCACTCTCATAAAATGGTAATGCCATAAAATGGATATAATCGTCTAGTAATCCAACATATCTGGCTCCGGCTATTGCTTCACTCTTTCTAATAAAACCTTTTACATCACGAATGGCCTCGGTATCAATTTGATTAGGTTGTTTTTGTACGATAAACCTGCGCATCTGCTCATAAGTAATAATCAGCTTGTCAGTTTCGTTACCCATACTCTGGTTAAAATCTATCGCAAATTCCACATATCGCAGTACATCATCATCCCAAACGGCGGTATTGCCGGAAGTTTGATATGCTACGTGTACTTCGTGCCCCTGATCAACCAGGCGGATAAAAGTCCCCCCCATAGATATAACATCATCATCTGGATGTGGCGAAAAAATTACGCAACGCTTTTTAGCCGGCAAGGTGCGCTCAGGCCGTTGCGAACCATCCGCATTGGGTTTACCACCGGGCCAACCGGTAATTGTGTGTTGAATTCTGTTAAATATCTCAATGTTAATATTATACACCGGGCCTTGCTCAACAGCTAGTTGGGCCATACCATGATTGTTGTAATCATCTTCGGTAAGTTTTAAAATGGGCTTTTTAAGTGCTGTAGCAAGCCATATTACTGCTTTCTTTTTCAATGGATCCGTCCAGAGGCAATCTTTTACTAGCCAGGGGGTATCAAAGCGGGTAAGTTCTGATGCTGCAGCCTGATCGAGTATAAATTCTACATTGTCTGCAAGTTGCAGGTAGGTAGCCGGCACCTCGCCTGACATTTCGCCTTCTATAGTTTTCTTTATAATAGGGGCTTTCTTTTTACTCCAAGCCATCAGGATGATTTCCCGCGCTTTGAATATTGTACCTATCCCCATAGTTATAGCTTTGGTTGGTACGTTAGTCTTCCCGCCAAAATCGCGCGAAGCATCACTTCGGGTTAAATCATCAAGCGTAACCACCCGTGTGCCAGAATTAGGTGCCGAGCCTGGCTCGTTGAATCCGATATGGCCAGTACGGCCTATACCAAGCAATTGAAGGTCCAAACCACCATAATGCTTTATTTTTTGCTCATAGGTTATACAAAACGCAGCTATCTTATCAGCATCCAGTGTACCATCAGGGATGTGAATATTTTTTTTATCAATATCTATGTAGTCAAACAAATGCTCGTTCATAAACGTAACATAGCTTTGAGTAGCCTTGGGGCTCATCGGATAATATTCGTCCAGGTTGAAGGTCACAACGTTTTTAAAACTTAAGCCTTCCTCTAAGTGAAGACGAACCAACTCCTTATATACAGCTATTGGTGTAACCCCGGTGGCAAGCCCTAATATTGCAAATTCTCCCCGGGCACTTTTACTTTGAATTAACTCGGATATGTGCTTTGCTACTGCTATTGATGCTTCTTTCTGATTAGCGTACACTGTTACAGGTAATTTTTCGTACCTGGTCTCTTCTAATAAATTTAAACGTTCCATAGTTATTATAAAACCTGGCCCAAGTATTTCCTTTTGAGAATACATTGGCCAAGTTTGATTAAAGTTATTTTAAATTAATTTATTTTTGCACGTAATCTATTTAAATACTAATACGAAATTATAATAATATCGTTTTATTCAAGCGTATATCTCTGGAAGAACTGCCAACTAGTATTTCATATTTGCCAGCATCAGTAACCCAGTTCAATTTTTTATCATCATAATAAGAAAACGCTGAAGAGTCTAAAGTTAGGGTAACAATTTTAGATTCTCCTGCCTTAAGAAAAACTTTCTGAAACGATTTCAGCTCCTTTTCAGGTCTTTCTACTGATTTATCTTGTTGTTTTACATACACTTGCACTACTTCCGCCCCGGTTTTCTTTCCTGTATTTTTTACATTTAACGTAACCCTCCTTTTTCCACCTTCATTTTTAATCTGTAGACCTTCGTATTTAAAAGTAGTGTACGACAAACCGTGGCCAAAAGCAAATTGTGGTTCTACTTTATAAGTATCAAAATATCTATATCCAACAAAAACACCTTCATTATAATGAACTTTTCCATTCACTCCTGGAAACTCTCCTAGTTTATGCGCAGGAGAATCTTCGAGCTTTATGGGGAAGGTCATAGGTAACTTACCAGAAGGATTCACATCACCGAAAAGAATTTTTGCCAAAGCATTACCGCCTTCCATGCCTGGGTACCAACCTTCAACTATACCTTTAGCTTGGCCAACCCATTGGGTAATATCAATTGGGCCACCGCCCATTAATACTACTACGGTATTGGGGTTAGCCTTTAAAACCGCTTTGATTAATTCATCCTGGCCAAAAGGCATATTCATATTTGGCTTATCAACATCTTCGGCATCATACGCGTTATCTGACCATAGGTTATAATTGTAGCCATGTGTCCAACCGCAAAATATGATAGCTGCATCGGCCTTAGTTGCCGCATCAACAGCTTGTTGTATCATTTGCGGATCTGCAACCCCGTTTCTAGCTATTTTGTATCCCTGTACATAATTGATAGTTGTACCTGAGCCTAATAAATTTTTCAATCCATGTAATGGGGTAATCTCGTATTTAGCCTTTATCTGTGAGCTCCCGCCACCGTAAGCATTTTCACGGTCAGCGTTTTCTCCGATCACAGCTATGGTTTTAAGCGACGCACGTTTTAGTGGAAGAATATTGGCCGCGTTCTTTAAAAGCACAATACCTTCTTCTGCAATTTTCAACGCTGTTTGTTCGTGCTCTTTTGTGTTATAAGCGCCGGGGGTTCGTTTTGCAGTACCGATCATATTTGTTTTAAACATTACACGTAATATCCGTCTAACTTTATCATCAATGAATGCTATTGGTATCGTACCATTTTTAACTAAAGTTATTACCGTATCACCCATAAAAAATTTATGATAATTTGGATGTGGAAGCATACTTATATCAGTACCCATTTCCAGATCTGTGCCATTTTTAAGGGCGTCCATTGTATTATGTACTGCGCCCCAATCGCTCATTAAGAGGCCTTTAAATTTCCATTCGCCCTTCAATATCCTGTTAACCAGATAAGCGTTTTCAGTAGCATATTGCCCTCTGAATTTATTATACGAACCCATAATGGTATTTGCCCCGCCAATAGTTATAGCAGCTTTAAAACCCGGAAGGTAAATTTCTCGTAAAGCTCGCTCACTCATGTAAACGTCTACAGTATTACGGTCAACTTCTTCGTTATTAGCTGCATAATGTTTTACACATGCAGAAATCCCCTGATCTTGTACTCCTTTTATACAACCTACTACCATCTTTGATATTAGGTAAGGATCTTCACTTAAATATTCGAAATTCCGTCCATTTAAAGGCGACCGTATGATATTTATACCAGGTCCTAATATTACATCTTTACCGCGGTATTTTGCTTCACTGCCCAAAACTGCTCCAAAAGCATAACCTAATTGTGGGTTCCATGTAGCGGCGAGGGTATTTCCAGTTGGTAAATAAGTACTGGCATCGTTTACCCCGGTCTCAACATCCCAGCCACGGCCATGTTCAACCCGAACGCCGTGCGGCCCATCCGAGGTGGTAAGTTCAGGAATCCCCAAACGTTTGACACCTCCAGACGTGAACGATGAACTGGCATGGATCATATTTACTTTTTCTTTTAACGTCATCTGTTTTATCAGTTGTGTTATTTTGGCTTCAGTTGCAGTATTAAACAAATTTTGAGCTTGAGTTTCGGCTAATGGCAACAAGGTAATTGCACAGGTCAGTACATAGCTGGAAAATTTAATTTTCATTTATTAGGTTATTTTATAATTATTAAAAATGTGAGTGCTTGGTTATACATTGGTGGCTATAAGAACGTGCTAATCATGTACAATGACAGCGATATAAGCCTATCATTATAGCTGGTAAAAGTAAAATACCATATTTCAACAATGGTTATTCAAATGTTGCGGATTAGGTACATAAATGTTTAAATACCAAAGCTATTTATGAAACTGTTTTGCCGATAGAATATTACACAAAACAGCTATGATATTTCTACCTCGGTTTGACTTTTTTGCTTTTCACTTTTACATGCAGAAGGCAAAATATTGTATTCCAACTTAAAAGATTTGGCAAAATATTTAGGATTGTTAAACCCAACCTTGTAGGCTACTTCGGCGATACTCATATGGCCTTTTTCCAATAACTGAACGCTTCTTTTAAGACGGATCGATTTGATAAACTCAACCGGTGTTTTACCTGTGAGCGATAATATTCTTCTGTATAGCGTTACCCGGCTCATGGCCATTGCTGAACTGAGTTCTTCAACAGAAAAATCCGGATAAGACATTTTTTTTTCGATAAACTCTAAAACCTCTACTATGAATTTTTCATCTAATGATTGAACTTTTGCATCTGTTGGATTTAGTTCGACATGTTTCTGATAGGTTTCTTTAAGTATATTTTGTTGCGAAAGCAGATTCTGTATTTTAGAAAGAAGTATCTCAAAATTAAAAGGTTTAGTTAAATAATCACTTGCACCAGTTTTCAAACCTTTTAATTGTTCTTCTTCGCCTGTAAGCGCTGTGAGTAAGATCACAGGAACGTGGCTTGTGCGCGGGTCGGTTTTTATTTTTTGTGTAAGGTCGATGCCATTCATTTCAGGCATGCTTATATCACTAACAACCAAATTTGGATGTAAAGCCAGTGTTTTGTGCCAACCATCTTTACCGTTGGAGGCTTCAATAACATGATACCATTCTTTTAAATTGTCTTTAAGGTAAAATCTAAAATCATCATTATCTTCCACTAATAATACAGTCACCTTTTTAGGCTGATGGACTGACGATAATCGCAGGTTTGATTTTGTGCTTTTTAGTTTTTTATCATCCAATGAACCTGACATAAATTCCTCATCAGTTAATATCAAACTATCTATTAATTGATCGTTAAGGTTTAGAGGCAGTAAAACTGTAAAGCAGCTTCCTTCGTTAATTACACTTTGTACATTAATTTCACCTTGATGTAACTTTACAAACTCTTTTGTTATTGATAAACCGATACCACTTCCTTGATTAACCATTGATCCGGGGACTTCGTTCTGAAAGAATCGCTCAAAAATTTTATCGATCTTCTCACTAGGTATTCCGATACCGGTATCAATTACTTTTATCTCCAAATGTTTAATATCGTCTTTTTCCTGTATACTAAGTATTACACTAATGTGTCCGCCTTCACTTGTAAATTTAAATGCATTTGAAAGCAGGTTGAACAAGATGCGTTCAATTTTATCGGGATCAAAACTAGCTTCTATTTCCTTGGTGTCAGCATCAAAAACAAATTCAATATTTTTCTTTTCCGCTATATCTGAAAAAGACCATGCTGTTTCTTCAATAAATTTAATGATGTTGCCTCGTTTGGCATTCAACTTCAATTCCTGTACTTCCATCTTCCTGAAGTCGAGCAATTGATTAACCAGGTTTAGCAACCGCTTTGCATTTCGCCTTATCATCTGCAATTGTTTTTTCTGATCTGGCTCATCGGGATGTTTCAAAATTTTGTCGACTGGCGCCAATATCAATGATAGTGGTGTCCTGAATTCATGACTCACATTGGTAAAGAATTTGATCTTCATCAAATCAAGCTCATGCATTCTATACGCTTCCTGTCTTTCCTGTTCAATTGCAAAATTGGCTTTTAGTTTCTGAATGCCTCGATGCCTAAAATAAAATAGTAAACCTATACCAAGCATTGCATATACAATATAAGCGAAAGACGTTTTCCAAAAGGGAGGTAAAATAGTTATGTTAAGTGTCAACTGATCGTTATTCCAAATGCCATCTTCGTTTGACGCTTTCAATTTAAATATGTAGCTGCCAGGATCGAGGTTCATGTAACTTGCTTTCCTGATTTTATTATCAGCAATGATCCATCCTTTATCAAACCCTTCAAGCATGTAAGTATGCTTTACTTTTGCCGGATTGAAAAAATTTATGGCAGCAAACTCTATGGCAAAAACATTTTCGTTGTATTTAAGTGTTATATTTTGGGTATGCGCTATTGATCTTGTAAGAATAACATTTCCATCTAACTTTTCGCCACTACGCATGCTTCGGTTAAAAACCTGAAAATCAGTTAATACAAGTATAGGCTTGTTGTTTCCAGTACGGATACTTGTTGTTTTAAACATATTAAAGCCGTTAGCCCCACCAAATAACAAGTCGCCTTCTCTTGTTTTAAAGCCGGCATCTTCATTAAATTCCAAACCCTGCAAGCCATCGGTTTGATCGTAATTTTTAAACTGATAAGTATATTTTCCATTCTTAACAGTAACAATCATATTAGAAAGCCCATTAGGTGTACTAATCCATAAATTATGATTATCATCCTCGGTAACCATTAGGGCAGTATTATCTGGCAAACCATCTTCCTGTCTGAAATTTTTGAATTTTCCTGTAACCGGATTAAACATACTGAGCCCTTCATTAGTAGCGGCCCATATAAAATGCCGACTATCCTCCATAATATTAGAGACATTATTATTGATCAGGCTGGATTTATTGCCTTCATTATGTTCATAATGTATAAATTTATTGGCTTTATTTAATAGCACATCAATACCACTTGTTGACGAAGCCCATATATTTCCTTGTCTATCTTCTAGCAAACCTGATATATAGTAAGAACTAACTGAGCCGGGGTGATCTGGTTTATTGTGATAAAAAATATTTTTCTTCCTATCAAACATATCAAGGCCTCCTTTAAGCGTTCCAACCCAGAGACGGTTTTTAGAGTCTTCCATTATCTCCCATACGCTATCATCGGCAATACTTGTTGGAATGTTTGCATTATTTCTAAAATGAGTAAATTTCTTACCGTCAAAACAATCCATTCCCCCAAAATATGTCCCTATCCATAATTTTTGCTCGTGATCAATACACATGCTTGCGATTATATTGGTACATAAACTATTGGTATTAGAAGGATCATGAAGATATTTTGTAAATACACCCGTTTTACGATTAAAATATATTAGCCCACCGCCATTACTTCCTATCCAAATGTTTCCTTTAGCATCTTCAACAAACTTATTAACATCATCAAAACTAAGGCTATTGGGGTCTGATGATTGGTGCCGGTATAACGGGAACTTTATAATGCTGGGATGGTAATAACTAATACCCTTTTTAAAAGTACCCATCCAAAAAACATCTAAATTATCTTTATACATGGCAACAATACTGTTTTGGCATAAACTTTTGTTGTCGCCCGGGCGATTTAATATATAGCGTATGCTAAAATCGCTTTTATCTAATAAATTAACTCCGCCATGGTCCGTAGCTATCCATATTAAACCTTTATCATCCTGTATTATATTATAAATTATATCTGAGCTAAGTTTATTGTACCCTCCATCTTTACTTAAATGTTTGAAAATATGTTTCGACGGGTTAATGTAAAATGCACCCAAAGCGCTTGTTGGTATAAACACCCACATATCGTCTTGCTGATCTATATATAATTTATACACAATTGGCTCCCCCGGATGGAGTTTGTTAAGACTATAGATTCGGCTGGTAACTTTATTGGTTTTATGATCTAATTTTTCAATTATTCCATTATTATAGATTAACCAATAATCACCTTTTGAATCACTTTCCATATCTACTAAAGTACCATTGTACAATGATGTAGTATCTACATTTTTGTGTACATAGTGAGTGGTTTTTTGTGTACCGGGATTGTATTTATAAAACCCATTGTAGGCATGCAAAAAGAGATAATTGCCAAAGTGATCTTTCTTTATATTGGTAATTAGCGAATCTGGAATGGAAAATTTTGCAAGCTCTCTTATTATATGGTGATGAAAAAGCTCTGTTTCAGGATCATATACATTAAAGCCATTACGGGTTTGCACCCAAATTTTATTAGATGGCCCAGATGTTATATTCGTGATAAAATCATCGCTTATAGATGTTGAATCGTTTATTTTATGTTTAAATACTTTAAATTTATAGCCATCATATCGGTTTAATCCAGACATGGTACCAAACCACATAAACCCCTTTACATCCTTATATATTGACAATACCCTGTTATGGGAAAGGCCATTGTCAATATTAAGGTGCGAAAACTGGTACAGATCCCCTTGTGCAAAAGCAAAGCTTGTAATGCATAAGATGAGAGCTTGAACTAGAAATATTTTGTTCCTCATTAATTATCAGAGTAAAATTTATCCATATAATTACCAGTAACATTAGCTAATACGTGATTTGACGTGGCTGAGTTTATTGATTCTAAATGATGGTTGTGCTTCTTAGCCCGATGCAGATCACATTCATCTAATTAATTGGTACAAGTAAAAATACAAATTATTTTTAGTTCACAATAAGCATTAACTAACCATTAGCAATACTTTTTTAACGAACACGAAATAAACCCGTGACCAATTAACCTTTGTTTTTTTATTTTGGCAACCATTAAATATAATAGTGCTTGATAAAGCTACTATAAAGCAGCCAAATAAGATACATTGATAAATACTGAACCTTAATTAATACAGTCTATCTATTGCTTTAGTTTTGAGATGATGTGATCGCTTACCTTTTTACCTTGATCTGCTCCCATATTTACACTATTAACATAGTGAATTCCTCCGTAAAAACGACTTATAGAAGCCTCATTTGCAGCTTGAACAAATGAATTAAAATGACGCTGCATACCGATATAGTGTAGATCGCTCGTATCTTGAAAAGCAAAATTGTCACCAAATAAATGTGTCAGCATTACCGCTGCTGCACGTGTAATGGTACTATGCCCACTTGGATACTCTGGAAATGGAGGAGTTTGCAAACGGGGCAGCCAATCCTTATCGATCTTGTCATTTATTACAGTTACTGGCCTAATATAATTGGTTTTATATTTTTCCTGCCAGCAGCAAATAAATGCATCAAACATGGCTACAGAAGTTAACGCGTAAGCTTGAGCAGTTTTAACCGCATCGGCATGTGTTTTTTTACAGGCAATGGCGGTAATACCGATCCAATGTCCGCCTGGTGTGATCTTTTTATTAGCAAACATCATGTGACCCGAATGCTCAATTACAAACGGGTTATCGTCCCAATAACGTGCTATGTCTTTTTGCTCCTGCGTTAGCTTTTGACTTTGTTCGTATACTTCCAGATTTTGCTTGAAATATACGCTGTTTTTATCTTCGCTATAAGCGGGAGGTGGTACCGGGCAAAATTGAGTTGAAGAATCAAGTACAAATGTTTTCATTGTACCCCAGCAGTATTCAACACCATCTAAATAATCTGGCGGTGTAGGGTGCCATTTGCCAGGATTATTACTACCTAAAAATTTAGGCTTGCCTCTGGTTTGCGGATAATTATCAACACTAGCTCTTTTCAATATAACTTTCCCCATCTGCTCGCCAAAAGCAATAGAACGTTGATAAGTTGAGTCATCTAATTCATTTTTGTATCTTTCATATACGCCATTTTCGTACGTTTTAAGTGAATCAACCGAAAATGTAACCTTACGTACTACAGTAAAGAAAGCTTTTGTTGCCGCCAGGGTAAAGTTGTACTTTTTATTTTTCTGTGGTTCCGGAGGGCTATCAAACCCTCTTAATTGTTTAATGATCGAAATGTATTTTGGATCTTTATAACGAATGGTTTCATACGACGCTAAAGACGCATAAGCATAAATACGGCTTGCCACCGGTGGCGAAAAAACATCATAGATAATTAATTGGGTTAATTTATCTTCATTTTGATGAAGTATATCTGAATCTGATATAGTTGATCTGCTTTTCTTTTGACAGCTAAATAGCAATAGACCTATGCAAAAAACCGAACCTATTTTTTGGTGAAATTTCATAATATGTAAATCAATTCAATGTAACGTTTCTGGTGTACCCTTTGTAATTTGTAATTTGTAAGCTTATTGTATTTTTATCAACTATAATAAAACGTCCCGATTGGGAAAGGAATGATGCACCGTAATAAAATTCCTGTTTTGTGGATAACCCATTCTTATATTTAATTATAGCACTAACATCATCGGGCAGTATTTTAATGGCATTTACTTTCCTTTTTAACTGAAACACCTTGAGTGTATCTTTATTTTGGCTGGCTGCAAGTAAATATTTTTTATTTGTTCCTAGTAATTTAACTAAGGCCTTACCGTTACCCGGAATATAGATACCGCTTTGCATAATTGATAATGGGGTAAAATTACCTTTGCCATCACCTTTCAGCATTAACCCATTTAAAGCATCATACCTTCCGGTTGAAACTTCGGTACCGTAATCATTCCCATTAATAATTACATCAAGGTTACCATCGCCGTCAAAATCATCTACTGTAATTCCGTTTAATGCCGACATCTGAGCCTGAAGCGGCAATGGGACAGGCGTAAATTTACCATTCCCATCGTTACTGAAATAACACGATTCGAGCATATTAGCAGAAAGTTTTAAAGCCCCATCTTTTTGTTCGGGCGATAAAATATCATCTACGGTGGCCGTAGCAAATGATTTGTAATTGGTATATTTTTTTTTGAGACTAATCATTTGTTTTAAAATATCATCTCTGGTTTGTGCAGGAAACTGTTTTTTCTCCCCGTTTACATCCGGAAAATAAATAGATGGAATTGCGGCGTAGCTGCCGTTCTTATCAAAATCCTTAGCTATTATACCAACAGGATACTGATCAGAGGCCTTATAAATTGTGTTTAAACCTACATTCCCCACAATGTAGTCCATCCTGCCTATATGCCTAAAATCTCCGGCGGCTATTGTATTCCACCAACCCACTTTATTACTAACGTTAGTAGCCTGTGTTATATTTTTAAATACACCTTTACCATTTTTTAGAAAGGTAACAGGCATCCATTCGCCAGCTAATATTAGATCGGGCCATCCATCATTATCAAAGTCCGTAAACAGGGCATCGCATACTAATCCGACATTTTTTAAATCCGGGGCCACTTGGTTGGTTACATCAGTAAACTTAACATGTCCATTTTTACTATCATTTCTGAATATAAAACTCGAAACAGGTTTAGGATAGTTCCATGGGTCTACCCGCCCGGATACAAAAAGATCAAGTTTACCATCTTTATTATAATCAATAGCCCTTACACATAATTTACTTGTAAAATTTGCTGGTAGCGCATCAGCGGCTAATGTAAAATTACCTTTCCCATCGTTTATATATAAACGATCCTGATAAGCTTTATTATTAGATGGGTTTTCGTAACCGCCACTAGCTATATATAAATCCAATTTACCATCTCCATTAGCATCAAAAAGCAATAAACCTTCGTCTTTATAATTATCATTTACTAAATTTTGGTTTGGTAACAGATCGTGTTGTATAAATTTACCATTGGACTGCTGCAAAAATATTTGGGCATGATTGTATGCGTTTCCCCCTATTATAATATCATCTAGTCCATTTCCATCAACATCGCCAACGGCAAGCCCGGGGCTATACTCTGATAATTTATGGGGTAATAACTTCTGAATATTAAAATCAATAAAATCGCTTTCTGCATGTTTATAATGAATCCCGGTAGAATCTGTCACCTCGGTAAATAATGCATTAACAGCTACCGATGGTTGAGTCCAGGAGTAATTATCATGAGCGTCCATCATGCTCACTTTCAACATTTGATCCGCTTTTACTTTTGTAAGTGTTTGTTTTTTATTGTTGGGCCACTTAATTACAACAGAGTCAACCATAGTAACTTTGCCAAGGCCAAAATGTGCTATGTTTTGTATAGATGATAAATACCCCCGATACGGATTATTTTCATAAACCTGATGTTTATTGTGATTGTAATAAATATCTGCCCACGCACCAATTCCATCGATATTGTTATGATCTCCTTTAAATTTTATTTGCAAATAATGGGTATTATCTTTGTCTTTTTCACGGGCTGTATTTTTATAGATCAATGCTTCATCATTAATGTTATTGATGATCATATCCATAGCCCCGTCATTGTTCAGATCAGCATATACAGCACCGTTTGAGAAAGTAGGTGCTGATAGCCCCCAATTAGTAGTTTCATCGCTAAAGGTTAGGTCGCCTTTGTTTTTAAACGCATAGTTATGTATTTTAACACCAGGTATTTGATCGAGTACCTGCTTTTTTGATGCAATAGCGTAAGCTTCTTCACGATACGTGATAAAATCATGATCTGTTACATCTTTAGGGTATCCATTTGTTACGATAATATCTCGGTAGCCGTCATTGTTAAAATCTGTTATCAAGGGTGTCCAACTCCAGTCTGTTTGAGCCACACCGCTCATGAAAGCAATTTCGCTAAATGCAGGGCTGCCAACAGTATTATTTTGACCTAGCCGATTACCCTGATTTAGTTGAAGGGTGTTTCTTACATATTGTAATTGATAACCATAGCGATCAAAGTTTTGAATATTTTGATAGCTATTTGAACTCATCATCATTTTTTTACGATAGTTATCTTCAGGGTTCATATCAAGTTCAAATACATCTGCCAGCCCATCATTGTTAATATCTTCAATATCCTGTCCCATACTATTGGCCGCTGTATGTTTAAAATACTCTCTGGACCGATCAGTAAAAGTCCCATCGTGATTGTTGATGTAAAGAATATTACTCGATAAAAAGTCGTTAGTTACATAAATATCCTTCCATCCGTCGCGGTTAATATCTACCACAGTTGCCGAATGTCCATACCCTTCTATTTTAATACCCGCTTGCATAGATACATCGTGAAAAACAGGATGGCCTAATTTTGCATCCCAGTCATTTCTAAATAACCTACCAGTGCTCCTATGCGTTCCGTTTTTTACTATTGGCCCAAACCTGTTTGGATTATCATTAGCAGAAGCTTCATTAACGGTAAGGTACATGTCAAGGTCGCCATCATTATCATAATCAAAAAAGCTGGCCATAGTGGATTGCACATGTATATCCAGGCCGTATTCTTGTGCCATTTCTTTAAAATGCGGAATGCC